>NZ_CP141823.1:1605968-1927162 GCF_035621455.1 Vibrio natriegens NBRC 15636 = ATCC 14048 = DSM 759 | reverse complement strand
CCATCGCATGATTGCGTTGCCCTGGTGGTGGAATTGGTAGACACAAGGGATTTAAAATCCCTCGGCGTTCGCGCTGTGCCGGTTCAAGTCCGGCCCGGGGCACCATCAAACAAAAGATGAGTGGATTTAAAGTTCCGCCGTCGAGCTGACCGGCCGAGTGTCGGACCATCAAGCACGGCCCGGGGCACCATCTAATCTCTTCTTACAGAGAAACAAAATATATTAAAGGCGCCTTGGCAGAGTGGCTATGCAGCGGATTGCAAATCCGTGGACCTCGGTTCGACTCCGGGAGGCGCCTCCATTATTTAGAAAGCCAGTCTCAGGACTGGCTTTCGTCGTTTTTAATTCTCCAAAAACTTTTCTATTCTTACTCTTCTTAGCATGACGCGATAAACAATCTGAGTAATTTTACTATTACACACGCAGTTTTCTTCAAAACTATAAGTTTAATCAATGGGTTGTTTGATATTTATTGGGTTAATGAGTAACCTTTATCTAAGCAAAATTTAGAGGAATAAAAGAATGGAATCTGTTGCTGATGTATTAGTGGTTGCTATTGTGTTCGGTTCTTTGTTTGGCGGCGGGATAGTCAAACTTGTCTTGAACCATAAAAAGGAATTAAGAGCGCTAGAGGTCTCTGAGCGTAATGCCATGAGCCAAGAAGACCAGGACAATCTCAAAAAGCAAGTTGTGGAATTAAAACAGCGCGTTGAAGTATTAGAAAAAATCGTCACTGACAGTAAATATCAATTGGATAAAGAAATCGCATCTTTGTAATTTAGATACTACCGATAAGCCGAATGAGTTCGGCTTTTTTCAGGCCTTTCACCTTTCGTCAAAGAAGTCCTTGTTACGAATATACTTGCTCATCAAATGATAAGAGAAGGGGCGTAATAGCCAACTTATCAATGAGCGCCCTAATCGAATCATGGTCGGCGTATTTTCGTAAATTCTGCCGTTATATAACCAAAGCATTTTGCCAACGTGCCAGTACAGAAAGGGAACAGGTGGCATGAAAGTGACAATATCGATATCACAACAGATTCGATAGGTTTTGTGTCCCAACTGATATCGTTTCTTGAATGTCCAGTCACCAATAGCAGGTTGGCCAAATGTCACGACGCGTTTGATACTTTTGGGATATTTGCTCTCGATATAATCAGCAAAAACACTGCCGATTGCACCACCAGAAGAATGCCCAGTAATAGTAATGCGTTTGCCTTGCAAAATCAGAGGGACAACGGTGTCTTCTAACCGCTCAATTACACTCAAACCTAGCCTGTCTTCATTTCTGCTTGGCATACTTTCTTGGAATAACAGGTGGTAGAAGCCCGCGTGGATACGATATTTCAGACCTAATTGACGACAACTTTTGGTCCACATTGCGAAGTTTAGTAACCAATCAGAAAGGCTATGAGAACCTTTGATTACCACAACGACCTCTTCGCTCTTTTTACTCCAGAGGACACGAATCATGATTTTTCCGTGCTCGTTTTTAATGACTCTCTGACCGTTAGGATCAAATCCGTAACGAGTTTGTTTAAAAACGCGAGGATAAGCCAGATTACATAACACGGCGTAACGTTCGTATTGGTATCGTTTTAGTGGTTTCACGTTATCGTTCTTATTCTTGCCCAGCTCAATACTTTAGAGTGAGTTTATGAAGAATACGTGAAAAGCCATGTTACAGAGAAACGAGCGCTATTGAACGATGCTTGTTCAAACTCGGTACAAATCCAAAGCGGATGATTCCTGAAGGAATTGATGAAACAGTTTTACATCACTCACGATGGTCTGGCGAGTTTGTTTGTGTTGGTTTTTTATTTCTTTGATCAGCGCTTTCAGTGCTTTTCTGTCTTCTTTTTGTTTGGCTGAAGTCGTTCTCAGGCGAGAGAAAAAAGCGATTTGTGTGGAGGTATCGTTAAAGTTTCCGAGTTTATCTTGCAGTAACTTAAGTTGTTTAACGTTATCTTTATGCTGATCTTTCGAATAGAGCGCAGAAAAGCATTCAAGGAGGCAGCGAAGCGATTTGCATTTGATTCTCAATGCGTGAATATCGCTATCCTCACTTGTGTGAGAAATTTTGGTGATCGACTTACTCACTCGGCGAAACTGGGTCACGATCTTATTGTTTGCAAAACTTAGCGGATCAATGTATTCGGATTGATCTTCGCTGCGTAAAGCACGGCGTAGGCTATTTTCAATCAAAATTGACGTACTAAGGTATCTTCTACTTGTTAACCAATCTGCCACGCGCTGCTGCTCTTCAAATTGGTGGTCTTCTATGATGGTAAACATACGCTCTAATGACGCCTTATGCTCTGGGAGCATGGTGACATAGCGTGCTTTATCCATAATGAATACATCTAGATCACGTAACAAGTTGGTTTTTTTCATTACTAGTTTTAAGCTTGGCTTGAGTAGCTTTCGTTCAAATTGCGGTAAGAGTTCTTTTAACAAAAGACTTAGCGAACGCATTCGTCTTAAAGTGACGCGGTATTGATGGTTAAACTCTGGGTCTTGGCCAAGGATGACGTCTTTTTCTAAGGATCTCGCATAGAAAAATTCGCTGATAAGAAAATTAGGAAGGATAAAGTTAAGATCAGAATCAGAATATAACGGCAAACGAGACGGTGGCTTTTTAGACATAGTCAGAAACTCCCAAACGCAGACGCTTTAGATAGTTAATGGTATACCTAAATGCAAAATTCTTCGAGATGGGGGAGGCAGACCATGTGAAAAGCTTGCCTACTTACTATGCTCGTGCTTTACCCTAGCTCTTGCGTATAGTCATGATAAATAATGACTTGGTTTCTACCCTGATGTTTCGCGTTGTACAACGCTTTGTCAGCTTCCTCAAGCATAGCTTCAAAGGTGTCTTGCTGATTAAAGGCTGCGATGCCAATACTAACGGTTAAATTGATCAACTTACCATGAGAAACGCAGGGGCTCTTCTCAATGAGCACGCGAATTCTGTTCGCAATTTCTTTTGCTTTTTTAGCATCTGTTAGAGGTAAAATAATGGCAAATTCTTCGCCACCTATTCGACCCAAGATATCGGCCTTTCTTAATCCAGTTCGACACACTTGAGTAAAATGCGTCAACGCTTTATCGCCAACACTATGCCCAAACTTGTCATTGATACTTTTAAAGTAGTCGATATCCAAAACCAAAACGGAAAGCCGCTTTTCTTCTAATAGATTGCAGGTATTAAACTCATTGACACCCATCATCATAAAATAGCGTCTATTTTTCACTTTGGTTAAAGAGTCAGTCGTTGCTTCCTCGAACAACTGGCCTTCATACTCTTCTCGACTGACTTGCTCTTTCTTCAAGATATACATCGTCACTGCGGTAATAAGGAAGGCAAACAAAATCGTTATGAGCGTGATTGTTGGGATGATCGCCTTACTAGGAACGTGAGGTTGCCAAGAAAGGTAGCCAATGATGCCTCCGGAAGGGGAGTAAAGCGTCTTGTAACTGACAAGCCCATCTGCGCTGTTGTTTAAATTGAGCCCGAAAAGTTGATAGTCGTTTTCAAGTTCACTGAGGTAATCGGTATCAATACGTTTTCCTAACGCTAGATACGTCCCTTCGCGCGCTTGTTTATTCTGTTCACTGATAAAAGGTCCGCCAACGATGTGATACACATCTTGGCCAATACGGAACAAGCCGTTGGTGAGCTTTTTCTCAGTATTTAGCTGCTTGGAGACAGCCATCATCTCAAGAAGTGGCTGTTTTAAATCGTTATAGTTGATGGTTTTAGCATCGCCGCTTTTAATTAGGTAGACTTCTTGATCCCCGCGAGTAATGGCAACACTGAAATCAAAGTCATGCTTATCCATGAGATAATCGCCTGAATTTTTTGCGACCCAAGCCAAGTCACGCTCAACCTCTATTTTTTGGTATGCCTCATCCCAAAAAGAATATTCCTCTAGAGAGTCTCTGGCGTTACGCTTCTCAAGTTGCAAAGCTAACTGGACTCTATGGGACAATTCATCGGCTGCAAGGCTATCTAACGAGTTTAAGAAGTAGACAAGACAACCAAACACAGAAACCACCATCACGAATAGTAGCCAGGTAATAGTGCGCATCAATGACCTAGCCGGTAAGAATGTCCGAGTTTGCAGTTTTGTCATATCTATTGGAGTAGTAGTGTTCTGGAGGCGTTCGATCATAAGTTGCTACATTAGCACAGCATGATGTTCATTTACCATATTAATCGGGAGGGTATTGTTCATAACATCTCATGATGCGTATAGAAGGTTTGTGGCCATTGTCACAAGCGAAAGGGGATTGTCTTAAGCCTTATGATTTTATCTTGAAAGGTGTTTGGGCGAGTATCCTGAGTACTATTCTTGGCGTTAGTAGTTTATATGGCAACTGGAGAAAACTGAAAGAGCACAAAAGCTTAAAAATGATTACGTTAAGTTAGCACACGACAGGTGCTCTTTCAGCGCTACTAATCTATCTAACGGCCAAGTGTAATGCAAACTAAGAATACTAAGCACGCGATGACTAAGAGGGTAAGTTCTTTATTACGCAATGTCATAATAGATCCTCCCTATATTTCATGTATAAATAAAAAGTGACGGACCAAACAGAAAATTCGATATAATTCATGTGTTAAACGTAAAATTACCAATCTCTATAATTAATGTTAGTTGAAAAGTGGGTTTTATTTTTTACTTCGGAGAAGAAGTTGATTTAAATCAAAGCAGTAGACAATAAATGTTCGAAATATGATGTTGGTTTATCAGTTAGTCAACTGTTAATTGAGATTGCCACTAGTAATCCGGATTATTAATTCTTTTAGATTTTATTAAAGTGGCACATGTAATGACTAGATTAATAGGTACAAATCTTATTTATGGTACTAATGAGGTATAACTCTGATTTATAAGCCATATTTATCGTTATAAGCCAATTAACCTTACTACGTAAATTGACTTATGTTTACACGTTGACAATACTTTTTAACAAATTGAAAGAAGTGACTGTTTAATAATAAGTTGTAAATTTATTTATGCATCTAGGGTTATTACTAGTAATGAGATTCCTCGACAAAGTCGTATCTAAAATTCATTACTGATAAATGTAACACTAGCGAGGTGTAAACAACTTATCTTCAACATCTGGGAACGGAACAACTTTCATTTTTGCAGAGCAAGGTACGAGCAGGTCATATCGACACTGTTTTATAGTGGGGGCATAGCATGTTAAGGCACATAGTGAGATTGGCAGCTCCGTTCGTTTTACTGCCATTAATTTCTGGCTGTCAGTCAGAAGATACGGATCAGTTGAAATCTGAAATAGAGTCACTTAAGCAGGAGATAAGTCAACTTTCCGAGTCAGTCGGTAAGATTGAGAGTGAAGTAAAAGATATGAAAGAGTTGGCATTCAAACCGCCAAAAAAAGAAGCACCGATACTGCCTAATCAACCTAACTTTACTGAGGACGGCAACCTTCCTGTTTTGGGAAGTACAGAAGCAAAAATTGCGATCATTGAGTTCTCAGACTTCCAATGCCCTTATTGCAAGCGTTTTACCGATAATGCGTTTAAACAGATAAAGGAAAACTTCATCGATACAGGAAAAGTGCAGTACGTCGCGCGCGATTTTCCTCTCAACTTTCATCCCCAAGCCATGCCAGCCGCCATTGCTGCGACATGCAGTTTTAAACAAGATTCCTACTGGCCAATGCGAGATATGTTATACACCAACGCAAAACAGCTAGGTGATGAGTTCTATCAAAAAGCCGCAACAGATTTATCTTTAGACATGCAAGCGTTTACTGACTGTTTAAAAGATCAATCGGTGGCAGATAAAGTTGAAGGGGATTTAACTCTGGGTAAATCACTCGGTGTGAGAGGTACTCCAAGCTTTCTTATTGGTCGGGTAGAAAATGGTGAACTTATCGAGCCTCAAATCGTAGTGGGCGCTCAGCGCTATCCCGCTTTTGAAGCGATACTTAATGAGCTAGAGAAAGAAAAGAATAAACCCGAAGAATAAAAATAGATGAATAAAAAAGGCAGCCGAATTGGCTGCCTTTTTTATTTGTAGTTATAAACTACTAATTAAGTAGGTGTTTGTCATTCATTTTGGATTTATCTTTAAATCTACCTATGTTAAATGCTTCTTCTAATTTTACATAAGTTAAAGTAGGTAAATAATATTTCGTAGATAACATCAATCTACATACTTATTTTTCTATATTATTTGAAACAATTAAAAAATGATACTCCGTTATGTAAGACATTGATACAAGGAAAATCGTGTGGAGTAGAAACAGTTGACGATATCTTATGAAATATCGTTAACCTTCTTTATAAGTTGATTGTTTTAATATAACTATTCTAACGATATTAGATTGATAACAGTTATTTACATTGGCATTCATTAACTTTGTTATGTAGGTGTAAAGTAAGTTAATCTGAAGTGAGGTTTTACTATTTTATAAAACCATAACTTGTACTAAAAGTGAAGATTTGTCTTTTGTGTTACTTGTTTGTAACACCTGTTACAGAGTGTAACTCTATAATGTTTAAATAGTAATTAACTGATAAAAAAGGAAAATATTACAAATAAAACTTTATGTCGATAAAGTTTAAATTATATATAAATTCTAACAATATGATAAATATGAATTTAATGATTGTTGCATATCTGTGTAACAGTTGGACGCTTATATTACCTTCTTAATAATTTATTCCTTGATTATCAGTTAGTTAATTATGGAATGCTTGTTGCTTTATGTTGGTCGAAAGTAAATGCTTTTATTTTTACTCTCATAAACCTGTAAAAGTATGAAAGCGGAATTAACTAGATTTTTAACGAATGAAATCACTTGAACTATATGAAGTTATTTGTATCGAGTGGAGGAGGGACACCCATGCACTTTTACATACCAATAAACAATCGAGAAAAGTTCAAAAAAATCAAAGGAATATCAATACTCACATTTACATTGAATAAAATTTAAGTGGAGCGAATTATGAATATGCAATGCAACATAACTCGTGTCAGACAATGGTTAAATATAAAGCCAGTAATTCAGTTACTTACTATAGTTTTAATTGGCTTTACATCGACACTTGTAGCAGCACCTAAAGAACCACCAAGTGATCCTGCTAAAATAACTATTTTCCCTGAGGGTTACAAGCTTCCTCCAGATGGAACGAGTAATCGGAATGAGTGTATTAGAGATAGCACAGATTTAAACAGTCTAACCTGTACTGCGAATGACGTACAGTTGGCTGAGATTACTGTGCCTGTTGGTGAGCCAACGACTTGTTATGCTGGTGAAATTGTTACTCAAAAATTGAATTTCCGAGTAAAATCTACAGCTCAAACTCGCTATAACTGGTCTTTCTATACCACAACGGATCCAGAGGCTACTCCTTTAGATGGCCCAGCACCGAATGTAACAAACAGAGATGCGTGTTTAGTTTGGGTTGGTGACTTAAGTGACGGTGGTAATTCTACAGCTCCTAATGCCAATGGTGATTACTGCGCGGATGTAACTAAGGCTACAGATGCGGTATTTACTCAAGAAGAAATCACATTCGTTTGTACGGATACGGATGGTGATACATTTGTCGATCTGCAATACTGTGCTACTTGGGAACAAAATGCATCAGCAGCGACATGTAATAATAGCGATAATACTGGAATAGATCCGAACAATTTGCCGTTGCCAGGTTCTCCATCAAAATGTAACTGTGACGTCGCTATCATTCCTATCATTGTACTACCAAGTGATCCAATGCTTACCAAAGTCGGTGTAGAACCAGCAAGTCGTACAGAGGAAGAAATTTATAACGGCAATAATACCTTTACATTCGACCTCAAAGTTACTAACCCTAATAGCGCGACTTCATTAGTGATTACAGAACTTACTGATAATTTCGGAGGTCAGATATTTGACATCCCTTCCGACGTGAATGCTTCTCCTACTTTAGTTGAGGATGGTGTTTATCTAGTTAGCGCGACGGATGTTGATGGTCAATGTTTAGTATCTGGCAGTGAGACCATAGCACCAGGTGCAACATATGTATGTACCGTCGTGTTTAAATGGCACAATTTAGAGCTTTCTGATACCGATACCGGCGATAGTGTAGTTCGCGAAGATAAACTCAATAACTTCTCATTGGAATGGAAGTTTGCTGATTCGACACCGTCAGCGGTAGGACCATCCAATAACGTTATGGTCAGTATCACAGATGTACCTCCGGTCTTAACTATTTTGAAGGAAGCGGACACAACTAGCATTCCTGAAAGTGGCGGTTTAAATTTCGATCTAGTTAACTATACCGTTACCTTTGGTAGTACATCTGGTTGGGATACCATACATATTGCAGCTAGCGATCTAGACGATACAATGTTGCAAAATGGTGGAAACGAAACTAGTGGATATTTAACTGGTTGTTCAATTAGTGGACTCAATGTCGGTGATTCTCCTCAATGTCCGTATTCCGTTAATCTAGCTACAGCTTACCCAACCTTAAATGCGGGTGATATGTACAAAAATACTGTTACAGCTACACCAACGGATGAAGAGGGAACGAAAGGTAACGAAGTCGATGATGATGAATCCGTTTCAGTAGAAAATGTTGATCCAACTGTCATTCTCAAAAAATATGTAAGAGAAGGTGCGGCTGCATCTCCGGATCCATATGACCCTACACAATACAATGATACATCTGTTTCGGTAGACGAATTTGAGTTACTTGATACAACCAGTGCTCCAATCGTTACTTACTTGTTTGAAGTTGAAAATAACAGTCCCGAGACTATTGTGATTGATGCTTTCGTTGATTTTGCACAAGGTCCATTTAGTGTAGTGACTCCAACTCAGGTATATGATGACAACATCGCTAATACAACTCCGGTTGATGATGATTGCAATACGTTAGTTGGAAGAAGTCTAGCCCCTGGAGCTAAAGAATACTGTTACACAACTTTTAAAGTCGCGGGTGATGAAAGTGAAGACGTTTACAACATTGCTTGGGTAGGTGTAAGTGATACTGATACAGTAGCTGGTCAGGCTTACGATACTGACGATGCAACAGTTGAGTTTGATCCAGTTGCACCTGACTTCGCATTGTCTCTTGGTGTAGAAGTCAAAGCTGATGTTAAGGTAACGGCTGATACGGGCAATACCGAGTACGTTAGGTTTACTCCTACTGCCGATATCTTGTTAAACAACATTGCGATACTAGCTGCATCTTATCCAAACGATAACCCTAACTTCACGCTTCTTAACCATACATGTTCAAGTGTTGAAGCGGAGTTAGGTCCAACTGAATACTATGACTGTTCATTTACAGTTGGGTTAACTGGTACATTTGAGGCAAATGATCTTGGTAAACTACTAGGAGCCGAGCTCAAAGTTAAAGCGAAAGACAATGATGATGTTCAAAAATTCATTGATGCTTCAGTAACCTTTGAAGTATTAGACTACTAGCTTTAACAAGAATTGTTTTTGTAAGAGCTTGAAAGGCCACTTTACAGTGGTCTTTCATTTTTCTATTTATTCATAATGTGAAAACTAAGAACTATGTTGCGATTTTGATAAATTTCCATTTGTGTGATTAGGAATAAATTTAGAAAAGGACGCTTATGGTCGTTTATATCAACAACCTGTGCGTAAAATACACTGCAAAGATCGCATTTTAATCACTTGAATAAAAAAGATAAATTTTTTGTTGACGGTTAATCTCAATAGGTTAAAGTACGCCTCGTTCTCACGGCAAAGGTCGTAGAGAAGATGGTGTTGCCATCGCATGATTGCGTTGCCCTGGTGGTGGAATTGGTAGACACAAGGGATTTAAAATCCCTCGGCGTTCGCGCTGTGCCGGTTCAAGTCCGGCCCGGGGCACCATCAAACAAAAGATGAGTGGATTGAAAATCCCACCGTCGAGCTGACCGGCCGAGTGTCGGACCATCAAGCACGGCCCGGGGCACCATCTAATCAATTTAGAGAACAAAAATTTAGAAAGGCGCCTTGGCAGAGTGGCTATGCAGCGGATTGCAAATCCGTGGACCTCGGTTCGACTCCGGGAGGCGCCTCCAAAATTCTTAGAACCAGTCTATATGACTGGTTTTTTTGTGCCTGCTGATTTATGCAGGTGTGTAATTACCGAGTAATGACTATCTTAACTTGTCAGTAAGTTAAGTGAGTTCGATAAACGCGACGCCATTCTTGCCGTTCTTCTTTATCTCGTACATGGCAGCATCGGCTTTTTGATATATCTCTTCGAAGTTACCCGTACTTGCCTGGAAAATACACACGCCAATACTTAATCCAACGTTCAGTGCGTTTTCTGAGTCTAGATTTATGATGGACTGCATGGTGGAAGGCACGCAGGTTAAAAGCCGGTCACACAACTCACTCAGTTCTTTTCGAGAGGACTCTTTACATAGGATTACGAACTCGTCACCACCGATTCGAGCAATTTGTGCGTCAGTTGGTGTGAGCTCTTTGAGACTGTTTGCAATGCTAATCAATACACTATCACCCGCGTGGTGACCCAGTTCGTCGTTGACGGTCTTAAAATTATCCACATCGAAAAAGATGAGAGAGCGTTTAATTGATTGGCAAAGGTCCGCATTTTCTTTGAAGCATTTTTCCATGGCACTTCGGTTTAGTAGCCCGGTAAGCGGATCGCTATTAGCAAGTTTTGCCAGTTGCTGCTCGTAGCGTTTTTCATTAGTAATGTCGATGTGGGTACCCATCATACGAAGTGGGGAGCCATCATCTGCGTACTCTACAATCCGGCCTCTGTCGGAAACCCAACTGTCAGTCCCGTCTTTATGGATCATGCGGTGAACGACTTGGTAGAGATCAGTCTTGCCAACTAGGTGATCTTCAAATGCACCAACAGCGAGATCGTAATCCTCTGGATGCAGGTTGTTTTTCCAGGTTTCGACCGTGGCAGTAAGTTCGTGAGGCTGATAACCCAACATTTTACCCCACTGCATGTTGAATATCGTCAATGTGCCGGAGGGGATATGTTGTTCCCACAAACAAAGGCCATTGTTATCAAGTGCGGCGTTGAGCTTTTCTTCCAGTCGAGCATTTTGACGTTGGAGATCTTCGTTCTCTTTTTCCAATTGCTCTATTCGCTTTAAGTACTCTTCCATGTTCCGGGTATGACGGTTTTCGGTGCATTCAATATACGAAACATATCGAAAATTTTCTATTCGGTATCATTGAATTAAGCGGAAATATAAGCGAATAGTTTAGAATATGCTGCCAAATTGGCACAGAAAAGTGGGCTGGAAAGATAAGCGCTCCTGGTGCAAAGTTATGGTGTTCCTTTGCACCGGGACAACTGAGGCTAGCGAGTTAGGGCACCACTTTGCTCAGGTTGGTAGGTAACATTGACTATCTCAATGGTTTTTGTTTGTTTATTTGGCATCGGCCAGTCGAGCTTTTGTCCAATAGCTAGTCCGATTAACGCGCTGCCAACCGGAGCGAAAATTGAAATATCGTCGCTGCTTTTTAGGTCTTGCGGATAGACAAGTGTTCTGGTTAACACCTTCTCATCACCAGAGAACTTAAATTCAACAGTAGAATTCATCCGTACAACGTTGTCTGGCATTTCTTCTGGCTCAACAACGATTGCTCTATCAAGTTCTTCTTCCAGTTTTACTAACTCAGCAGCGACACTTGGCATCTTGTCCAGCATAGCTGTGATTCTATTAATATCTATATTTGATATATAGATAGGGTTGCTTTCTGACATTTTCTGACTCCAAAAACAAAAGGCCGCCTCATAAATATGGGACGGCTTTTATATGTCGAATAGGGTATGTATCACATGAATTAACCACATGAATGAAATCTGATTCTAGTCCTTATAATGCTTATTAGCTAGTAAAAGATTTTTATTGATAAGATTGATTTTTATAAAGAAATCAGAAGGTTCATAAGTGTGAAGGGAGATGAAAATTAATGAATTAAATTGTACTTATTACTGTATTTCAATCATCAGTTTTATGTCCTTAAATTACGGTATTTGATTGATAATAAGCGTAAATACAGGCGTCTACCCCTTTAGGGTAGTTTGAAATTGTAATTGATTTACATCATGTATTAATTTTCTTACACAAATGACAATGGGATCAGTGATAAAAACCTAACCCTTAGGAATTATAATGAGCAAGTTGAAGCTAGTAGTCATCGGTAACGGTATGGTAGGGCATCGTTACATTGAAGACTTAGTCGAGAAAGCGGATGTCTCCGAGTTGGATATCACCGTTTTCTGCGAAGAACCACGAGTTGCCTACGATCGTGTGCACCTTTCCTCTTACTTTTCACATCACACTGCCGACGAACTTTCATTGGTAAAAGAAGGTTTTTACCAGAAACATGGCATCAATATGTTGATCGGCGAACGTGCCATCAACGTTAACCGTGAAAACCGTATTGTGTATTCAAATACAGGCCGTGAAGTTCAATACGACAAGTTGATTCTAGCGACTGGCTCATTTCCTTTTGTTCCACCTATCAAAGGCCATGAAAGTAAAGATTGCTTTGTTTACCGTACTATTGAAGATCTCAAAGCGATTGAAGCATGTGCGAAGAACAGTAAATCTGGTGTGGTCATCGGTGGTGGTTTACTAGGTCTTGAAGCGGCTGGTGCGCTAAAAGCATTAGGTGTGCAAACGCATGTTGTTGAATTCGCCCCAAAACTGATGGCAGAACAGCTTGACCTTGCAGGTGGTAATCAACTGCGTCAAAAGATCGAGCGTATGGGTGTGAACGTTCACACTAGCAAGAACACGCTTGAGATTGCTCCGGAAGGGGAAAACGCACGCAATGTGATGCGTTTTGCTGACGGCACAGAGTTAGAGACTGACTTCATTGTTTTCTCTGCGGGTATCCGCCCTCAAGACAAACTTGCTCGTCAAATGGAATTGGAAGTGGGCGCGCGCGGCGGTATCGAAGTCAATGACCACTGTCAGACCTCAGACAAAGACATCTACGCAATCGGTGAATGTGCCTCTTGGAATGGCATGTTCTATGGCCTTGTTGCGCCAGGTTACAAAATGGCAACCGTCGCAGTTGATCACCTGTTAGGTAACACTGAAAGTAAATTCCAGGGCGCAGACATGTCTGCAAAACTGAAACTGCTTGGCGTGAAAGTAGGTTCAATCGGAGATGCGAATGGCCGTACTGAAGGTTGTAAGAGCTACGTTTACCAAAACGAAGAGCAAGAAGTTTACAAACGCCTGATTGTCTCTGCAGATAACAAAAAGCTACTTGGTGCAGTGCTAGTTGGTGATACGTCTGACTACGGCGATCTACTGCAGCTCATGCTAAACGAAATCGACCTACCAGAACATCCGGATGCGCTTATCCTGCCTGCACACGCAGGTGCTGAAAAACCGGCATTAGGTGCTGATGCCCTACCTGAAAGTGCGGTGATCTGTTCATGTTTTGATGTGACAAAAGGCAAAATCGCACAGGCGGTAGCGGATGGTCACCATACATTAGGCGACATTAAAGCCGTCACTGGTGCAGGTACTGGTTGTGGTGGTTGTATTCCTCTTGTGACTTCAGTACTCAACGCAGAGCTTGCGAAATCTGGTATTGAAGTGAAGAACGACGTATGTGAACACTTTGCGTACTCTCGCCAGGAGCTGTTCCATCTTATTCGCATTGAAGAAATTAAAACGTTCGATGAGCTACTAGAGAAGTACGGTAAAGGCTACGGCTGTGAAGTATGTAAGCCACTAGCTGGTTCGATTTTAGCGTCTTGCTGGGGTGAGCACATTCTTAAGCCACAACTGGTTAAGTTACACGATACCAACGACAACTTCCTGGGTAACATTCAAAAAGACGGTACTTACTCTGTGATTCCGCGTATGGCTGGCGGTGAAGTAACGCCTCAAGCCTTGGGCTCGCTAGCAGCAGTCGCAGAAGAGTACAACTTATACACCAAAGTGACAGGTGCTCAACGTATTGGTTTGTTTGGTGCTCAAAAAGACGATCTTCCAGAGATCTGGCGCAAGTTGATCGACGCTGGTTTTGAAACCGGTCAAGCGTACGCTAAAGCCCTTCGTATGGCTAAGACGTGTGTGGGTTCTACCTGGTGTCGTTACGGTGTTCAAGATTCGGTTGGTTTGGGTTCATTCATCGAAAACCGCTACAAAGGCATTCGTACTCCACACAAGATGAAGTTCGGTGTGTCTGGCTGTACTCGTGAGTGTGCTGAAGCGCAAGGTAAAGATCTTGGGATCATCGCAACAGATGCTGGTTGGAACATGTACGTGTGTGGTAACGGCGGTATGAAGCCTCGTCACGCAGATCTGTTAGCAAGCGATCTGGATAAAGAAACGCTAATTAAGTACATCGACCGTTTCATGATGTTCTACATCCGTACGGCTGCGCCACTGCAGCGTACCTCAGTTTGGATGGAAAACATGGAAGGTGGTGTCGACTACCTACGCGAAGTGATCGTAAACGACAAACTTGGCATTAATGATCAATTAGAAGCAGACGTTGCGAAGCTTGTTGATGAGTACGAGTGTGAATGGACAGCAACCATCAACGACGAATCACAACTGACTCGCTTTGCACACTTTATTAACTCAGATAAACGCGATGAAAACGTTGTGTTTGTACCTGAGCGCGAACAGCACCGCCCGGCGACCTTCACGGAGAAACACCCTGAAGCGAAAGGCGACATCCTACACGTAGCCATGACTGAAGCTTAAGGGAAGGTGGATTATGTCATTTGAAAAAATCTGTCATATCAACGAAATCGTACCGGGTACCGGTGTTTGTGCACTGTTTAATGGCGACCAAGTTGCGGTATTTCGCCCGACTGAAGCGGAAGAAGTGTTGGCAATTAGTAATACCGATCCGTTTTTCCAATCAAACGTGTTATCGCGTGGTTTGATTTGTCAGCACCAAGGCGAGCTTTGGGTAGCGAGTCCGCTTAAGAAGCAACGTTTTAACCTAACCACCGGTGTTTGCATGGAAGACGAAGGTTTTAGTGTGAAAGCGTACAAAACACGTGTTACCAATGGTGACGTCGAGATACAAGCTTAGCGAATATGCCCTCCTCAAACGAGGAGGGCATTGATTGAATCCTTAGATTTAATAGGTAAAGGCTTCCCGGAGGTCGTTTCTGGGAGGACACCGAGAAATGACCACGACAACCGCGAGTCGTAATTGGGAAGCCTTTCTCTATTCAATCTCTAACTTTTAACTTTCATTTTTGAATAAGGACACGTTCATGTCTACAGACTTTAAACCAGCTGAGTTCGTGCAAACTATGATCAACGTTGGTGAAGCAAAAACCAATACCAGCACTCGAGACCTACTGCTACGCGGTACGATGGCAGGTATTATTCTTTCTTTGGCGGTTGTAGTCGCGATAACGACCATCGTACAAACAGGTATGGGTGTAGTAGGGGCTTTGGTCTTCCCTGTTGGTTTTGTCATCCTAAGTGTAATGGGCTACGACCTGGTTACTGGCGTATTCGGCCTTGCTCCGCTGGCTAAGTTTGCAAACCGTCCGGGTATTACTTGGGGGCGTATTTTCCGTTGTTGGGGTCTTGTTGGTTTAGGTAACCTTATCGGCTCTCTTATCGTAGCTTACCTTGTCGCGATCTCTCTTACCGGTAACTTCTCATTAGAACTCAATGCGGTAGCGAAGAAATTTGTCGCGGTATCAACGGCACGTAGCCTTGGCTTTGAAAACATGGGCATGGACGGATGGATCACCTGCTTTGTACGCGGCATCTTCTGTAACCTAATGGTGTGTTTAGGCGTAATTGGTAACATGACTGCGCGCTCTGTATCTGGTCGTGTAGCGATGATGTGGTTCCCAATTTTCATCTTCTTTGCATTAGTGTTCGAGCATACCGTGGTAAATATGTTCCTGTTCCCGCTAGGAATGATTTTGGGTGCTGACTTTGGTATTGCAACTTGGCTGAACTTCAACCTTATCCCAACCATTTTAGGTAACATTGTTGGTGGCTTGGTGATGACATGTCTGCCACTGTACTTAACGCACGCAAAAACTGCACCTTCTCTAACTGCGGAAACAGAAGTAAAAGCAGAGCCTGCAATGGCTAAATAATTCGCTTGTTATGGTCCCGCTACTTGATGGGTGGGGCCATTCTATACTCTTAACTTTCGCTATATATTTTATAGGTTTAGAGATAAAAAGTAATAACTCCTTAGAGTGGTTTTAGCCCTCAGAGCTTAGTGAGAGTGTTACTCTTTATATCTAAATTTTTCAATAGGCCATTTATGACTACCATTGACACCTCGTTAAACAGCGGTTTTGTTTCACTTGTTGGCGCAGGACCTGGCGACCCGGATTTGCTCACCGTAAAGGGTTGGAAAGCGATTCAATCTGCAGATGTGGTGGTCTATGACCGATTGGTATCTAAAGACATTTTGGCGTTGGCGAATGCGCGAGCTGAAATGATTTACGTGGGGAAAAAGCTAGATTTTCACTGTGTGCCACAAGAGCAAATTAACCAGATTTTGGTACAAAAAGCCCAGGAAGGTAAACGTGTAGTTCGCTTAAAAGGTGGTGATTCGTTCATTTTTGGCCGTGGTGGTGAAGAGTTAGAAGAGCTTGCCGAATACGGAATAAAATACGAAGTGGTACCGGGTATCACAGCGGCGGCTGGCGCAACGGCATACGCTGGTATTCCACTAACGCATCGCGATCATGCGCAAAGCGTTCAATTCATTACTGGTCATGTACAGAAAAATGGTCGTGAAATTGAGTGGCACTCTTTAGCGCAGTCAAACAACACCTTAGTGTTTTATATGGGACTAAAGCAGAGTGGGTATATCATGGACCAGCTTATAACACATGGTTTAGCGCCAGACATGTCATGTGCAATTATTGAAAATGGTACAAGACAAGAGCAGCGTGTGCTTGTTGGAAAACTGAATGAATTATCTCGTATGGCTACGCAGGCAGAAAGTCCGGCGCTGATCGTGGTTGGAAGCGTTACGCAACTTCATAACAAGTTGGCTTGGTTCCCCCAAGAGGACAACGCTTAAATCTTGCAGGGACTGCTTTGGCTTTGCATTTCTTGCTTACGCATTGGCATTTCATCAATTAACTCGTTGATGAATTGCCAGTCCGTTTCTGCGCCCCAGCGATACTTTTCCAGGCCATCTTTTCCAAGCAAAATAGCAGTGTACTCTCCCTGTTTTACATCATATTTCTTCGACAAAACAGAGACATCCAGTTCCTCTTTTATCCCCTTAGGAAACGTAAAGCCATCTTCGGCAATGACTAAAGTGACGATGTCACGTTCTTCAAGTTCACATTCGTTCATTAGTGTTTCAAGCAGGAACTGTTTAACACGGGCATCGTTCGCTGGCGCGAAGAAAAGTACACTGCGATGCGGCCAGTATTGAGCGTAAGAGGGGTAGCTAAAGGTTGTCGGTGATACCAAGCCTAAAAGTAGTATCAAAATGATTGGTTTACTCATGACTGATCCTTTATATGCTAACACTCTCGCTTATACGTTAAGTTTAGTGGAAATGGCTCATTGTGCTTTTTTGCAAACTGGCTTAGGGTAGGCAGCAAATAAACAACGTATAGAATTAAATGACTTCGGAAAGTAAACAAAAAATAGCGATTCTGGTTGATGTACAGAACGTGTATTACACCTGCCGTGAAGCCTACCGTTGCAATTTCGATTACAACCAGTTTTGGTATGTCGCTACGCAAGGTAAGGACGTTGTCAGCGCGAAGGCTTATGCGATTGCGAGTAATGATCCTAAGCAACGACAGTTTCACCATATCCTTAGAGGTGTTGGTTTTGAGGTAATGTTAAAGCCTTTTATCCAAAGACGTGATGGCAGTGCGAAGGGCGATTGGGACGTCGGTATTACTCTGGATGCAATCGAGATTGCGCCTGATGTCGATACAGTGATTCTTGTTTCTGGCGATGGTGACTTTAGTTTGCTGGTGGAGCGCATTCAACAGCGATACAACAAGAAAGTTACCGTTTATGGCGTTCCGAAATTGACATCGCAAACACTCATTGACTGTGCAGACACTTTCGTTGAAATAGATGAGAATTTTCTGCTTTAAACACTAAGAAACAACAGATTATGGCTGGAGTGCAAGCACCAGACATGAAAAAGACGAGTCATTTCAGGCGTACACTTTGTACAATGACTCGTCTTTATTCAAATAGCAATAACTATGATGGGATGATCATTTGTCCTAATACGTAACCTAAGCAACAAGCACCAATCACACCAATCAGACCCACAGACATAAATGAGTGGTTGAAATACCATTTGCCAATCTTCGTCGTACCAGACGTATCAAAGTTAACGGTTGCGATATCTGAAGGGTAGTTAGGGATGAAGAAGTAACCGTATACTGCAGGCATCAAACCAATCAACAAGGCAGGATCAAGCCCCAAACCTAAGCCAACTGGCAGCATCATACGTGCCGTTGCGGCTTGCGAGTTTACCACTACAGACACGATGAAGAGCGCAAGTGCAAACGTCCACGGATAGTCGGTGACCATCGCCACAATGCCCGTTCTAAACTGAGGCATTGCGTATTGGAAGTATGTGTCCGACATCCAGGCGATACCAAAGATAGCGATGGCAGCCACCATACCCGATTTGAAAACGACACCATCAGGTACTTTACGAGGATCGGTTTTCGTTGCCAGCAGTATAATACCGCCAAAGCAGAGCATCATCATTTGGATAACGACGGCCATGCTGATTGGCTTCTCACCATCGACAATCGTACGAACTTCCGGCCACATCGCGATAACGACAATAACCAAGATAGCCGAAATGAACATAAGTACGGAATTACGAGCACTAGTCGGAAGCACTTCATCTAAAGATGTCGCGGTTGTGGTTAAGATCTTTTCACGCCACACCGGATCTTTTAGGCGATTTTGGTATTCTTCATCGTCTTCTAGCTCTTTACCACGTTTTAAGCTGTAAAGTGACATAAGCAATGTACCAAATAAGGTTGCTGGCACTGTCACAAGCAGAATTGAAAGCAGAGTGATTTCATGCTGAATATCCGATAACTGCGCTAAGTAGTAAACCACTGCGGCAGAAATTGGAGAAGCCGTAATCGCAATCTGAGAAGCAACAGAGGCAGCAGCCATTGGGCGCTCAGGACGAATACCATTTTTCAGTGCAACGTCACCAATGATCGGCATGATCGAATACACCGCATGGCCAGTACCTAGCAAGAAGGTCATAAAGTAAGTAACAAAGGGAGCAATAAGAGTCACGCGTTTAGGGTTCTTACGCAGCACGCGCTCGGCGACTTGAAGCATGTATTTCAAACCACCCGCAGCTTCTAGAATTGATGCACAAGTAACCACGGCTAATATGATTAACATTACGGTGACGGGAGGAGAGGTCGGCGGCATCTTAAAAATGAAGACTTCTATCACCAGACCGATACCAGAAACGACCCCAAGGCCGATACCTCCATAGCGTGAGCCGATATAAAGCATCACGAGCAAAAACAGAAACTCTAGATACAGCATGAGCAGATTTCCTTATTCAAAACAATTGCTTCCATTGTTTATCTATTCTCAGGAAAAGTACTTTATGTTGTTCACATTACCTTAGATGACGCAAAGTAATGTTTAAGAACGAGCATTAACTCACGCTACAGACTCCATCTGTTAATGTACGTTTATCGATGTGTATGAATTGTGTTTACTAATTTGACGAGCTAAGGCATAAAAATGCGACGCACTTTAAATATATGTTGTGATTTAGCCTGATTTTTCGTAACCAAGTATGTCTGGATAGTCATTGTCGGGACTCACTTTCATGGAATTCGATGGCTTTATGTTTCAATGATAAAGAGAATGGTTTGCATTTAAATTAATGTTTAAGTATAAAGATACAGCCCATATACCATCAAACTGAATAGTCATGTCCGAATCATTCTTCCCACAACTTTTCCAAGCCACAAATGCGATAACGCCGTACCTGCATGGTGATTTAGGGAGCATAAGCGAAGGCGAGATTCATACTGATAACGACATTAACCCAATCATTCAGGATTTATATCAGCAGCTATCTGAAGCTTTTCCAGAAGCGGGCAGGGCTTACTGGTTGACCAGAACATGGGATTTATTGTGTTGGCAACCAGTCTATGTGGCCTTGATATCCATATACCACTTTCATTCACTACCGAACCTGTATGGTATGGCTCAATCCGTTAAGCCCTGCTTTGTCAGCGGTTATCGGTTTCAAGATAAATCACTTGTTCAGGGCGATCATCAGACGCTGATAAACACTGCTGGTGCGCAGATAAAATCACTTTTCGACTACTATCAAAATCAAATGAGTGAATGGACCCGTATTCGACCGGGGTTTACCCATCAATTAATCTCAGACGGTATTTTGGTTGGGTTAATGCGATTGCAGCAGCACTTTCCGCAGATGACAAACGCCATGATAAGAGAGCATGCCGTGTTATGGCTTCAGGCGCTTGATCTGGATACCAACAACGCGCTGTCACTTTATGAACCGTCTGTGGCTCTACCATTGAAATTAGTGAGAAAAAGTTGCTGTCTGGTTTATAAATGTGAAGGTAGAAAACTTTGCGATAATTGCCCTAGATTGGCAGAAAACAAAAAGCTTATTGCGGTGAAAAGTGACGAAAATCAACTTAGTTAATTGTTAATTAGTATAAGTTCTTTCTATATAGAAAAGCCGCTATAAGCGGCTTCTTTTATGCTTCGTCACTGACTTGCGTGTTTACGCTCTGTTCAGCTGACTCGGTCACTTGGTTTTGTTCTTCAGCTTCCATTTTGGCTCGCTCAGCCTTTGAAATATAGCGAGGCTTATTGCTCTTATGTAGCTTAGCGTTATGCTTTTTCTGTTTTGCCTTTAAGATTTGATTGATTTTCTTCTTGCGGTTCATGGTGCTGGTCCTTTAATTTAGCGAGGCAGGATAGTGATTTTTCCACTAAGTTACAACTTTAATGGGTTTCTGATTTAAAAAACCTTACCACTGAGCGACCGTCACTAAGTCTATTGAGTATAAATAGATTCTAATATCTAAACGTTTAATTTGGTTAATGTAATGAGTGATATTTTACTCGGCAAACTTGCCACCGAATTTAAAACCGTCAAAGCGATGGTGGAAGTGTATTGTCGGGCTAATCATGGTTCGAAAGGTGAGCTTTGCACTGAGTGCCGTGATTTACTGGATTACGCAGAAATGCGTCTTGATCGGTGTCCTTATGGCGAGAATAAGCCGACTTGCAATAAATGCCCAATCCACTGTTATAAACCTGAGCCGAAAGAACAAATGCGCTTAATAATGCGCTATTCCGGCCCGAGGATGTTGCTGAAACATCCAGTGTTAGCGATCAGACATTTGCTTCACGAAAAGCGAGGCGTTCCAGACAAACCTGCTGCAAATGCATCGAATCGTTACAAGCGGCGGAGCAATTAAAAAACGAGAGCGACTTGCTCTCGTTTTTTGTATTCAGATTTTAGTAATAAATGATCAGAGACCAGCTGCCATTTGTTGTTTGGTTTTACTCGCCGCCAACAACATGTAAATACATGTCGCGACTAAAGTGGCAAATAAGTAACCTAACAAACCATGTACCTGACCCATGAAGCTGTCAGCTACGACAGGGCCTGCTACTGACCCGATGCTGTAGCTAAATAGCATTACTTGAGTCGCTGAAACAATAAAGCGCTCGTCTAGCCCTGCACAGCCTAAGTTGATCGCAACCGGGTATAGAGCGAATGTCGCTGCACCCAATAAGAAAAGCGATGCAGCAAGTACCGCCGTTGACGTTGAAATAAACGTGATACCGATAGAAAACATGCCTAACAGACAGAAAAATGCCATTAGTACTGTACGGCTCATGTACTTATTCAACGCTGTCACTAACGGTTGCACTGCCATACCACCTAGGATCACTAATGCCATTAATGTTCCAATTTCTTGGTGGCTGATTTGACGATTAATCAACTCAAGAGGCATCAGGCCATAAATCGCTCCTAGTGTTAAACCAGAAACGATGCAGCCGATGATTGCCGCATGATTAAGCTTCATAATTTGTTTAAATGACAACGCAGTCGATTCGTGGCTGTTTGGTTGTTCACAGTCAACAAACTTAAGTACCAGTATCGCCATTAAGATTAACGTCGTGATCGCGATGAAAGGAACACCACCGCTCACGCCGAGTACGCCAATACCGAATTGACCTAAGGCTGAACCACCATAAAGTGATAGCATGTACAAGCTCAGACGCTTTGCACGTGAGGTTTCGTCACCAGACATTAGCCATGACTCAACGATCACAAAAACGCCAGCAACAGCGATGCCCGCGATAAAACGCGCACCTAGCCAAACAAAGCCGTTTGCAAATACAGGCATTGCAACAATCGTTAGCGAGAAAGCCATCAAGCAAGCAATAAACGCGTTTCTGTGTCCAACGGAACGTACAATGCGTTCAAAAAAGATAGCACCCGTTAATAAACCGCCATAAAACACGCTTGCCAACCAACTCGCGTAGTCCGCAGAAATGTTGTACTCACCAAGCATTAAAGGTATCAGGCTCATTAAATAGCCAGAAGCCACCGCATATAGAGATAATGCGATGACAGGAACGGTGATACGTGGTGATGCTGGAAGGAAGGCTTTGTTTTCCACTGCTTTGCGCCTATTAGTTTATGTTTTACGGGTAGTTTATGGGCGCGAATATGAAGCTAATTATTTTGCAAGTAAAACGATAAATTTGAGTCGTATCGACAAATATTCTTTATCAAAAAGAGGTGGGATTTTGCGGAATAAAAAGCCAGCTAAAAGAGGTAGCTGGCTTGATAGGTCACTTAGTAACAGCTTGATTTAGCCACTGTTCGAACTGAGATTTAGGTAGCGCTCCGTTGAGTACATCAACACGCTGTCCGTTTTTGAAAACCATGATAGTTGGAATACTGCGAATGCCAAATTGAGCCGCAAGCTGTTGTTGTGCTTCTGTGTCAATTTTGACAAAACGAGCCATTCCCGCTTTTTCCTCTGCGACATCTGAGAAAACAGGTGCAAAACCAACACATGGGTTACACCACGGAGCCCAGAAATCAACGACAACTGGAGTAGGGCTTTGTAATAGTGCGGAAAAGTTTTCCGTTGTCCCTTCTATAGGCGCACCATCTAAAAGAGAGCTTTTACATTTTCCGCAAGTCGCATTTTCTGCAACGCGCTCGTTGGGTACACGATTTAAACCGCCACATGATGGACAGCGAGTTTTAAACGATGACATGACTTCTTCCTTTATGACAACTTTGTGAAAACTTGACTTATCAGTCAGCTCCATAAAGCGTATAATTTTCTTCTTTACTTTGGACTTGCTACGAACTGGCAAGTCTTTATTTGAACCTACTTAGGTTCTAAGAAATTTAACTAAATTACAACAATAAATAGGTCTGTGATGTCAAATTACTACGCTGAAATTACAGGTTGGGGAAAATGTGTACCGCCAACTGTACTTTCTAACGATGATCTTAGTACATTCCTTGATACCTCTGATGAGTGGATTCGCTCTCGCACTGGCATCGAAAACCGCCGCATTAGTCACGTAAACACCTCAGACATGGCAACAGTCGCCGCAAAGCACGCGTTAGCTCGTGCTGGTGTTGATGCGAGTGAGGTTGACCTGATTATCGTCGCGACGTGCTCACCCGATTCCCTAATCCCAAATATCGCATCGAAAGTTCAACAAAATCTGGATATTCGTTCTGCTGCATCTTTTGATTTAAATGCTGCCTGTACTGGCTTTGTATACGGTCTGGAAACGGGCACGCGTTTGATTCAATCGGGAAATTACCGCCATGCCATTATTATTGGTGCTGAAAGGCTTTCTTTCTTCATCGATTGGGCAATGCGTGATACTGCCGTTTTGTTTGGCGATGGCGCAGGCGCTGTTGTTTTATCTAGAACTGACAAAGAGACTGGACTACTACAATCGAAAATCGGTTGTGATGCAAAAGGGCGCGACATACTTGCAGTGCCTAAGTTTGGTTCTTGTATGGATCGATTTGCGGAAGATAACGGTTTCTGGGACTTCAACTTTGTAGGACAAGAGATCTTTAAACGCGCAGTGAAGGGCATGGGCTTAGCAGCGAAAAACGTGCTTAAAGAATCTGAGCTCACAACCGAACAAATTGATGTTGTGATCCCTCACCAAGCTAACATTCGAATCATCCAGACCTTGTGTGATCTTTCGGGCATCCCACAAGACAAAGCGTTTGTGAATATTCATAAGTATGGCAATACCTCAGCAGCAACGGTGCCAATTGCATTATGTGAGGCGTTAGAACAAGGCCGAGTCAAGCCTGGCGATAACTTGCTTTTAGCGGCTTTCGGTGCCGGTCTAACATGGGGTGCCGCCGTTCTTAAATGGGGTGACCGCGTAACGCCAATTGCGGAAAGTGACGCAGCGTTACCAGAGTGCGATAAATCCGCACTAGAATTACTTGAACGTGCAATCCGACTGTGTAACGAGCGTCGCCGTACCGAAGCATAATCTGATTCATTAAGGGAGCAAATCTGCTCCCTTTTTTATGCCTCTAAGACATAAACCCAAGATTCGAGTCTGCAAAGTTGCGGATATTAGGAAATACATACTCCAATGCAGCGTTATCGCTGACACCCATCCATTGAGCAAGTGTGGCACCTACTTGGTCCGCCGCTACTTTCGGAATAAGTCTGCCTCTTGAATAGTCGTCCTGTCCACCCAGAACTAACTCGGGCCACGTACCAATAGGCTGGTTGCTGTTGACAGCGCCACCTAACAGCAGTTGATGTCCGCCCCAACCATGATCCGTGCCATTTCCATTACCCGTCATTCGACGTCCAAAATCAGACATCGTAAAAGAAGTGACATTTTTGCTCATCCCCAGTTTATCGAGCGACTGATACATTGCGAATAAATTTGTGGCTAAATCCTCTAATAACACTGGGTGTCTTGCGAGTTGTGAATCGTGAAGGTCATACCCGTTGTGCTTTATAAAAAATATTTGTCGTTTTTGGTTCATATCATTCTGGCTGGCAATCAGCTTAAATACCGTTTGCATTTGTTTGCCAAGTTCAGATGACGTGAAAAGGGGAGAATCTTGTATTTGGTTTAGCTGCTCAGAAAGTACGTGACTCATCGTCATCGATTCGTTAATCATGACATGAAAGTGATCACTGAAAGGGTTATTCGTACTTCCAGACAGTAATTGATTGTAAATCCCCTTGTAGACGAGATTATCGAGCGCGGACAGTTTTACGACTCGGTCCTTTTTTAATACTGTCTGTCGATGCTCCATCGCCCTTAACCAAAGTGACTCGCCATAGACACTATAAAGGGGAGTCACTTCAGCGTTTGAACTTAACACATCCAAGACGCGGCCAGCCCAGCCCAAATTACGTGATGCCTCCATTCCTCCTCGCAGCCAGGAATCCGTCTGAGAGTTGTGAGAGAAAAGCTGTTCAGGCAAGGGTAACTCGCCAGATTCAATAGCTTGTTTGGTTAGAGGTTGATCGAGAATACCAGTATTGACGGCAATGTTAGCGTCACCACGTTCAAAAAGTGAAGAAAGCGTACCAAGCTGTGGGTGTAAACCCAAAGGTACCTTTCTGCCATTTGTGTCCAATACACTCAGTCCGGTAGGGACTATGGCATCTCTGGGAACGGCTAACGCGCCTCTCACGTCTGAATACTGCTTATAGTGAAAATCTGACAATGGCAAAACCGTATTAATGGCATCATTTCCGCCCATTAAGTAGACACAAATAAGGGCGCGAAAGTCGTTTGTTGGCGAAGCGAGTGAATAGGCAGGCAGGCCCAAAGATGCAAAAGCCCCAAGAGATGCAGATCCTTTAATAAAATGACGTCGTGAATAATCCATCGTTCACTCCTAGTATTGAAGATAAAATTCTTCGCCTGAAATGGCGGTGAAGATAACGATTGAGAGCTTTGCTTTTGGCACATACTCGGATGGATAATCGTCTAGCACGTTAAGCATGAGTGTTATTAGCTCAGAAGATGCTGTACCAGCGAAGAACCGTTGATTGATCTGTTCGACGAGTGCTGGATGATCATCAAGCAGCGCATAAAGACCATCGAGGTTAAGTGAGTATGTGTTATCGCCTCCATCCCGAATATCGGTAAGCATAAAATTAACGATATCGGTATAAGCTGACCAATTAAGTAACTGATACTCAGGTGACACCATCGAAGACTGCATAAATTCATTCGATGGCTGGTAATCTGGGGAGTAGAAGTTAAATACGGAAGGTGCGCGCAATGGACCTTGGTTGGCGATATTCATAATGGTCGTGGCATCATCATATCGCGCACCTTTCAGAGTAAAGCCTGCGGCGCGATGAAAATTGGTCAGAACCAAAATAGGCTCTTTGACTTTTTTAGGTTGACGTTCAGTCCGCAGCGACGCTTCTTCATCCAGTAATATCGCTTTCATTACCGCGCTTAGATCCCCTTTGATTCCTTTACCATTGTCATTAAAAACCGTAGAAATACGGGTTACATACTCAGGACTTGGATTGGAGGTAACGAAACGCTGGATTAATCGTTTTGACACAAATGGCGCGATATTAGGATGGGACATTAAAATATCGATGACGCGGGATAGTTCCTCCTGACCAGTGAGCCCTGCCGGGAGAGTAGTATCTAAGATCTTCTTTTCGCCTGAGTCATGCAGTTTATTGATGACTTGCATAGGCTCCACAAAGTCAACATCGCTGCTTTTCCATCCGGTTAAAGCACGGGCAAGTTCCTGAACATCATTTTGTGTATAGCTCGGGATAGGTCTACCAGTATTGTTATCAACGACCGTACTTCCATCCATATTCAATTTGTATAGTCCGAGCGTGAACAACTGCATAAGCTCTCGGGCAAAGTTTTCATCTGGCAACGCACCGGTAGACGGGTTTTCTTTAGCGCTTCCCATCATTGACAGGTAGTTTCCCATAACGGGATGCGTTGCGACTTCAAATAACAGATCGCGATAATTACCAAATGCGTTTTTTACAAGCACATCGTAGTAGTTCGCTAAGCCAGCAGGTTTGCCAGACAGTACGCCTCCATAGCGGGAAACCACCAATATTTGACTGAGTGCAAAAGCCATTCGTTGTCTGAGTTGGTCTTCGGAACTGATGACGATTTGATACCACGCATTTTCACGGTTGGCTTGTGCACCTTTGGTAAAAGGCGTGTTGAACAGAGGTTCATGATACGTAGGAGGGAGCTTCATTTGCTGATTGACCCAGCCTTCGACGCCTAGCTTTTCGACGGTATTTATAAGAGCGGGTGTGGGGCCAAATGTGGTTTGATAAAGAATACGGGCAGTACCATCTGACGTTTTACTTGCTGAATAAACAGGTTGTATCGAACACGCAAGTGCCACAAACAACCCCAAAAACCAATAAGACATTCCATTCTTTATATGACGTATCATCACTGACTCGCTTACCTGAGAAAGAGTATTAAGTAATAAACTTAGTGAGCGAGTATAGAGGTCTGGATTCGCCTAAAAAAAGCATTCTGGGTGAAATTAGTACTATTTTAGGTAATTGAAGGTGAGTAGGCGGCATGTACTCGTCGCTCGGGTAAGACCAACGAGTACATGAGATAAATAGGGCTGGATAATTTAGTGATGTGGCAGAGTTAGCTTCAAAGAAAGCAAATCTGCCTTCTTTGGATATATGGGGTTATTTTCTTGCCAGTTTATGATGAGCACGGGAAAAGTGATCCGCACAAAATGCGCCAATAATTGAGAGCTCACCCGCGAGACATAATGCAGCCGTGACTTCGGCAAGTGCCTTCGCTTTTCCGTTGCCATGTAATCCGAGAATATCGAGACAGGCTTTTTGTGTTGGCAGCCCTGTACCGCCACCAACTGTGCCCACCATGATATTTGGCAACGTGACACTCGCATAGAGATTGCCTTTTGAATCAACCTCCATTCGGGTAATACCTATCGCGGATTCAGCGACACAAGCCGCATCCTGACCGCATGCAATATAAAGTGCGGCAAGTGCGTTAGCGTAATGGGCATTGACGCCGATAGTGCCACTCAATAAACCACCCACGGTGCTCATATGGGTAAACTGAGCCATTGATTCTGGCGTTGTATGCAGGTACTTCTTGACTAATTCTGCAGAAATCGTGACTTCGGCTGAGACTTTTTTACCACGTACAGACCGCAGAGTATGGGCATTTGGCTTTTTATCACCCGAGAGGTTGCCATCAAGAAAAGCTTGAACTGGCTTAACCGGACTGACCGCTAAAATGTGATGGAACACTTGGTTAGTCGCTATGGTCACCATATTCTGACCAGAGGCATCACCGGTGACATATTCAAAAACCAAATAGACATGGTTGCCTTCTATATTGATGTTGATGTCTTTGAGTTTCCCGTGAGAGGTAGTCGACTCTGCAACCTGGCAAAAAGTGTCGAACTGGGTAGTGACCCAACTTACGAACTGTCCTGCTTCAGCTAGGTTGTTAAAGCCAAACACTGGAGTTCGGCTCACACCTTCACTAAGTAGCAATGCACTGGCACCGCCTGCCGCAGTGATTAGGTTGGCGCCACGGTTGTAAGAAGCAACGAGAGCCGCTTCGGTGGTTGCAAGTGGAACTAAGTAGTCGTCGTTTGCATGTAAACCGTTTACTCGCAATGGGCCAGCAATACCAACGGGCACATTTACAGTGCCAATGAAATGCTCGATATTGTTGGAATAGGACTCACAATGTTCTCGGGTAAAAGGGTCGAGAAGAAGATCTTTATTCGTGGTCTGTTCCAGGACTGCCCAGCGGCGAGTTAAGTGCTCATGCGACAGTTTTGGACTTAAACAAAGGCGCGTCGTTGGCTTGTGGAATTTCGGTTCTAATGCCGATTGGATTTTACTGCTGGTCTCAATATTAGAAAGAGCGGAGTGTTGGGCGGTATTATCTAGGTTTAACTTCGGCATACAAACGTTCACTGAAAAATCGAACCAGAGATTGTAGTGATTACAGCCTTGATTACAACGTTGATTATACGTTTTGCAACAAATACCACGGATAATCTTCGTTTATACGCGATAGGTTTAATATCTTGATAGGTGTTATCACTTAATCAAAGCTCCAATGAGTATGCTCTTCGATTACGGCGCTGGGCTATAAAGCCTCGGTGCTCCGTGTTTTGGCAAGTGAATCAAATTGAGATGATTCCGTCTTGCCCATTCCACAGTTAATGCGGTTGGCGCGGAAAGGCAAACCAGAGTAGGGATGCGAGCGCGTACCGCTTTATGGATCAATTCTAAACTACAACGGCTAGTCATGATCGCAAACCCATTTTGTGGTTCGATGTGATTATTCGCCAGCGCACCGATGAGTTTATCTAATGCATTGTGACGACCAATGTCTTCGCGACAGGACAAGATATTTCCCTGTAAATCAGCAAACAGTGCAGCATGAAGCGCTCCTGATTTACGAGCTGCATTTTGATGCAAAGCGACTTTCTCTCTCAACCCTTCAAAAGAATCTGGGCGAGGGGGAATAGAAGGGGAAAGCGGTTCTAGATCAGGTAAGGCTTGCTCTAACGCTTCGACCCCACAAATGCCACATCCGGTTGTCCCTGCAAGGTTTCTGCGCTGCGTTTTTAGAGACCAGAATGCTCGGTTGCTGATTTCGACTTCTGCATAATGCGATTCGTTGTTACCACCAATTTCAATATCTTTAATCTCTTTAAAGTCGTTGATGATTCCTGTGCTCAGACTGAACCCTTTAACAAAATCCTCTAAGTGTCCCGGAGTCACCATCATTACGGCTTGGCTAATCCCGTTATAACTGATAGCGAGCGCGGATTCACTGGCCAGCGAAGTTTGCTGCAGAGGGCGACCGTCTTTCATTTCACGATAGTTAAACGCGTTTGGCTGAGGCGGAGCCTGGTTAAAGTCCGACAATTCAAAATAAGATTGAGTGGTACATCTCATGAAATCACCTCACGCTCGTCTAACTGATGCGTATTCGTTGTTAATTAAATATGGTTTTTGCGATTGAAAAGCACTGATCTGTGAGTGCAGAAAAAGGCTCTTGTTTACGTTTTAGTAAGCCTAAAGGCGCATGAACGGCGGCTTCTTCAATCGGTACAATACGAAGCGTATCGTTTAACTCTTCAAGGCCACAGTTTCTAGGCATAATCGCACAGCAAAGACCGCTGGTTACCGCCTGGACAAGGTGAAAGGTGGAGTTACTTTCAATGACCGTTTGAGGGACAAGCCCTTTGCTAATAAAGCTAATATCAATAGAGTGTCTGTAGTGCATCCCTTTTGATAGTAAGCCAAGCGGGATGCTATTGAGTGATTCCCACATTACTTCTGATTCGGCAAAATCAAAATAGCGCTCGTCAAACAACACCCCCAGTTTTGTTGAGTCCAATTCAATAACGTCAAAATAGGCCGTGTTCACCTGGTCGACGTAGCACATACCCAAATCGAGTTGGTTTCGATTGAGCTGGTCTATGATCTGTTCAGTCGTCATTGAGAGGATCTGAAATTGCAGCTCCGGAAACGCTTCAGCGAGTGGCTTGATTAACTGCATAGGGTTTTGGCTGGCTAAAGGCACCATACCAAGCCTAAGCGAGCCGACCAGTTGTCCTCTGCAGTTGGCGGCTTCAGCTTGTAAACCATCGTGAGCCGCTAACACGGTTTTAGCCCACGCTAAAATACGCTCTCCAGCTTCCGTGAATCCTTCAAAGCGTTGACTTCTTTGGATTAATTCTAAGTCTAGTTCTTCCTCTAAACTTCTAATTCTCATCGAAAGTGTCGGCTGAGTAATGTGACACAATGCCGCCGCCTGACCAAAATGTTTGGTCTGCTCGAGTGCTATTAGGTATTTAAGTTGTTTGATATCCATCTTGGCTAACTTAACCTTGCTTTGTGAGTCACAGTAACGGGTAGCGCGATTTTAAAAGGCAATGTTTATGCGTTCTTTATCTTCATCAATATTTGAGTTACCTGTTTCTACTCTTCTTATGTCAAGAGCGAAAATGTGCTCAAAATTGATCTAAATCAAGGCTATTCCCGATACTGATTGGGGTCAAATCTAAAGTATCTATAGGGTGATAGATAATGTCTATCGTAAATCGCATCGAAATTACTGAGTCGAGCGTGAGATCTCAGTTTAAATACCGCATAAAACGAATTCTCTGATAAATTCAATTGATGAAAAATGTGATGAATGTCTTGTCTTAAAGTCGTGATAGATTTTATTTATCAGCCGGTCAGGGATATCAATTGGACGCATACAAAGTAACGACTTAACCTTTGATTCAGATCAAAACACAGCATTAAAGATTGTGTCTGAACATTCTGAAACAGTAGACGGGTACCAGAACTCATACAATCTGGACAAGTAAAGTCTTACATATACAGAGCCTTTACTTGTCCAGATTGAAAACGCCCCTTCATGACTCCCGCGATTTTGCGCGCTTGTTTTCCCGGGCAGCCTGTTTGCTGTTGTTCCTATATACGAGGAGTAAAGTCGTGAGCCAAAAAGAAAGAATAAAAGAATACAAAGGTCCAGCTGGTGGTTGGGGTGCGCTCAAAGCCGTGACAAGAAGCTGGTGGGGAAGCGAAAATGCGGTGAAAAACATCCGCACCATGATGAAAACCAACCAAAATGGCGGTTTTGATTGCCCAGGATGTGCTTGGGGTGAATCACCAGAAAGCGGTAAAGTAAACTTTTGCGAAAATGGCGCAAAGGCTGTTAACTGGGAAGCCACCAATCGACTGGTTGATCCTGAGTTCTTCGCTAACCACAGTGTATCTTCTCTTTCTACTCAAACAGATTACTGGCTCGAATATCAAGGGCGTATTACACACCCAATGAAATACGATGCCGAGTCTGATCACTATGTTCCAGTTTCTTGGGAAGAGGCTTTTCAGTTAGTGGCAAAACACCTCAATGATCTGGAATCGCCACACCAAGCGGAGTTTTACACCTCCGGCCGCGCCAGCAATGAAGCCGCGTTTTTATATCAATTATTCGTACGTGCATTTGGTACCAATAACTTTCCTGATTGCTCAAATATGTGTCATGAAGCCAGCGCGCTTGGCATGAAAGACACCATTGGTGTAGGTAAAGGCACGGTTATCTTTGATGACTTTGAAGAAGCGGACGCGATTTTCGTTATTGGCCAAAACCCGGGAACCAACCACCCACGTATGCTGGAGCCGTTACGTGAAGCGGTGAAACGCGGTGCACAAGTTATCTGTTTCAACCCATTAAAAGAGCGTGGTTTGGAGCGATTCCAAAACCCACAAATGCCGATAGAAATGCTCAGTAATGGTTCAGAGCCGACGAATACAGCATATTTGCGTCCTGCACTGGGTGGGGACATGGCAGTGTTTCGTGGTATGGCTAAGTTTTTATTGCAATGGGAACGTGAAGCATTAGAAACCGGTGGTAAAGCCGTGTTCGATCGTGAATTCATTGAACAGCATTCCATTGGTATCGATGACTACTTAGCTGAAGTAGATGCCACTTCATGGGAGCACATCGCTGAGCAATCTGGATTAGATTTAAGCGAAATCGAAACGGTCGCTCGCATGTATTCACGCGCTGAGCGTGTGATCATGTGTTGGGCAATGGGTTTGACGCAACACCGTCACTCCGTGCCAACGATTAAAGAAGTGGCCAATGTACAGATGTTACGTGGTAACGTTGGTAAGGCGGGCGCAGGTCTTTCTCCGGTACGTGGGCACAGTAACGTTCAGGGCGACCGTACAATGGGCATCGATGAAAAGCCATCTGACCAACTGCTTGATAGCATTGAGCGTCGATTCAACTTCGAAGTGCCTCGTGGTGTAGGTCACAACACGGTTCAAGCGATTAAAGCAATGGAAGAAGGCCAGGCGAAAGTATTTATTGGTTTAGGCGGCAACTTTGCTCAAGCGACACCGGACACCGAACGTACTCACGATGCAATGCGAAACTGTAATCTGACCGTTCACATTTCGACTAAGCTCAATCGTTCGCATTTAGTGACTGGTAAAGATGCATTGATTCTGCCTTGCTTGGGGCGCACTGAAATTGATACTCAAGAAAACGGGCCACAGGGTGTAACGGTTGAAGATACATTCAGCATGGTGCACATCTCTTATGGTCAGTTGAAACCTCGCTCCAAAGCCTTGCGTTCAGAACCCGCAATCATTGCTGGTATTGCGAATGCGACGCTAGGGACACATCCGATTGATTGGAACTGGGTGATAGAAGATTATGATCGAATTAGAGATCTTATCGCCGACACAATTCCGGGGTTCACAGACTTCAACAGCAAGCTTAAAAATCCGGGTGGTTTCCATTTGGTGAACCCAGCCGCTGAGCGCAGATGGAATACGGCGAGTGGCAAAGCCCAGTTCAGCGACAGCGAACTACCAAAACAGTTGATCAGTGAAGCTCTATTAGAAAAAGGTCAGAAGCCTGATCTTATTCTGCAAACCATGCGCTCGCACGATCAATACAACACGACGCTATATGGTTTAAATGACCGCTATCGTGGCGTTTTTGGGATGCGAGAAGTCTTGTTCATCAATGAGGCGGACATCAAGAAGCTTGGTTTTGAATCAGGCGACAAAGTAGACATGGTGTCATTGTGGGAAGATGGCGTAGAGCGTCGAGTAAGCGGATTCACGCTGGTTGCGTATGATGTTCCTGCTGGTCAGGCTGCCGCATACTATCCAGAAACTAACCCATTGGTACCGCTGGATAGCTATGGGGACAGAACCTTTACGCCAACTTCTAAGTTCATTGCGATTAAGTTGGAGAAATCCACATCAGATGAGATAGCGCTTATTGAAACAGAATAGATAACTAACAAAGCACTACAAAATTCGGGATAAGAAAAACGGCTGATAATCACTATCAGCCGTTTGTTTTTTTACTTACTCGTACTCTCTATTGACGCGTCAATTAAGCTTTAGCGAACTTGTAAGTGCGGTAACCACCAATCAGGTTACGTGCTTTAAAGCCATTGTTGACGAGCTGGCGGTACGCGACGTTACCACGCAGACCAACTTGGCAGTAAATCACAATCTCTTTGTCTTTTGGAAGCTCGTCCATACGGTGACGTAATTGATCGACAGGAATGTTGATAGCATCTTTAATAAAACCAACACTCTCAAGCTCACCCGGGTTACGTACATCAAGTAACACTTGGTCATCAGTCAGTGAATCCATCTCATCGTAATGAATTGCGGTTGCATCACCTTTGATGATGTTATTGGCAACAAATGCTGCCTGGTTAATTACGTCTTTCGCACTGCCGTAAGGTGGCGCGTAGGTCAGTTCTAAGTGCTGTAACTGTTCAACCGTCATGCCAGCACGCTGAGCCACTGCCATCACGTCGATACGCTTATCGATACCATCTTTACCTACGGCTTGAGCACCTAAAATTTTGCCTGATTTTGGATCGAACAGCATTTTGAACGACACGACTTCTGCGCCAGGGTAGTAGCTCGCGTGGCTTGCGGTATGAACGTACACTTTGTCGTAATCAATACCCGCACGTTTCAGTTGTTTCTCATTTTTACCTGTTGAAGCAACAGCTAAGTCAAAGATCTTACAAATCGCCGTGCCTTGTGTTCCTTGATAGGTTTCACTGCGACCTAACATGTTATCTGCAGCCATGCGGCCTTGACGGTTTGCAGGGCCAGCTAGCGGTACCAATGTTGGTTCGCCAGTGACAAAATCTTTTTCTTCTACTGCATCACCAACTGCATAAATCGAAGGATCGCTGGTTTGCATGTATTCATTGGTAGAGATACCACCTAGTGCACCGATTTCTAAGCCAGCTTCTTGGGCAAGCTTGGTCTCAGGACGAACACCAATCGCCATGATGAGAATATCAGTCGTCAACTTCTCACCATTATTAAGTGTTAGCTCCAGTTCGCCTTCTAAGTGTTGGTGCTTTTCACTTTCACCGGAGTCAAAGCTGGCAACATGTTCGTTAGGTACGAACTGAACAGACTCAAGTGCCACTCCAAGTTTCAGATCGATGCCTTTATCTCGAATTTCAGCGTGAGCGAATCCCGCCATTTCACGGTCAACAGGCGTCATGACTTGGTCAGCCATTTCAATCAGAGAAGTTTTGATACCTAGCTGATGGAACGCTTCCATCATCTCTAAACCGATGAAGCCACCGCCTACCACAGTCGCATGCTCTGGTTTGTTCATCTGGATCGTTTCAATAATGCGATCCATGTCTGGAATATTACGTAGCGAGTGAGTGAGATGATTATCAAGGCCAGGAATTGGCGGAACGATAGGCCCTGCGCCTGGGCTAAGCAGCAAGAAGTCGTACGATTCTTCGTATTCTGAACCATCAATTAGGTTCTTAACCACGATGGTTTTATCCTGACGGTTTACCGAGACTACTTCATTCATCACGCGAACATCGACATTGAAGCGCGCTAGGAAGCTTTCTGGCGTTTGTAGTAAGAGTTTACTGCGTTCTTGGATATCACCACCAATGTGGTATGGCAGGCCACAGTTTGCAAAAGACACGAATGGACCGCGCTCAAACATGATAATTTCTGCGTCTTCACTCAGACGACGAGCACGCGCTGCTGCAGATGCGCCACCAGCGACACCACCGACGATTAAAATCTTAGTCATTATTAACTCCAAGCATTAGTATGAGCTGACTTACATTGTAGAGCCAGCTCGAAACATCTAGGTTATCTAAAACCAAATTTCTTTAAAAAGTAAGCGGCAGGACAAATTCCGGTATAAGCACTCTGAATTAGGTTAGCGCCAATAAACACAGTAAACCAAATGAAGTTACTGTGAACGAATACGGTGAGTAGAACCGAAACTAAAATCATAGTGCCGGCAAATACTCTTACAGCATTTTCTAACGTCATAACTCTTCTCCTTAGAACTGTTTAACTGAAACAGCCATCCTTTAACATGCTCACTATAAACACCTAAATTAGAGTTGTCTAATGTTAATTTAACTAAATTCACAAAAGCTAATTTAGTGTTGACTAAATATTATTATTTAGTAATATCTAATTTAGTTTTTAATGTAGAGGTGAGTCATGAGCGATACAGCAATGGACATAGCGGCGATGAAAGGCAGCGCAGTTGAAGCCGCAGATCTACTTAAAGTAATGGCGCACCCGGAAAGGTTGATGGTGTTGTGCCAATTGACCCAAGGAGAGGTTGGTGTAGGGGAGTTACAAAAACACTCCTTTTTGAGTCAATCCGCCTTTTCACAACACTTAACGGTGTTGCGTAAACACAATTTAATCAGCGCTCGGAAATCATCACAGCAGGTGTTCTACTCGTTAGCTGAACCGAGAGTTGAGTCATTAATTAAAGCACTGCATGGCGTTTTTTGTAGTTAAGTCGTTAAACGCCTTTTCGGTGGTTAATCAACTAAAATCAATAAATTAAATGAAAATCTATAGAGGTAAGTAATGTTAGACGTTATTCCATGGGAATCGTTGTTTGGTGGCATTTTATTGGGAGTTTCTGCCACGGTTTTGTTGTTGGTTAACGGCAAGGTTGCTGGTATCAGTGGAATTATGAATGGCATTATGTCACCGAAGAAAGGGGATTATTCATGGCGACTTCTGTTTGCAGTTGGCATGATTGTCGGTGGCTTTGTGAGTGTTTTATTACTCGGCGTGGCAGTACCAAGTACAGCAAATCTTTCAATGGGTTTGGTATTAGCGGCGGGTTTACTTGTTGGTATTGGAACCAGACTAGGTAACGGATGTACCAGCGGTCATGGCATTTGTGGCATTGGGCGTTTGTCTAAGCGTTCTATCGTTGCAACATGCGTATTTATGGCTGTTGCTGGCTTGACCGTTTTTGTTCGACTTCACCTAGTTTAAGAGAGATTCCATGAACAACACTATTTTTCGAATTACTGCGCTGGTAAGCGGTGTTTTATTTGGTATGGGTATGGCTGTTTCTGGGATGATCGATCCCGCGAAAGTTGTTGGATTTTTAGATATTTCAGGAAACTGGGATCCAAGTTTAGCTTTTGTGATGGGCGGCGCACTGGCAGTGTTTATGCCAAGCTATTTTTTACTTATCAAGCCGAGAAAACAATCAGTTAGTGGTGCAGAAATGTGTACCCCGACAAACACAAAGATCGATGCTCGATTGTTGTCTGGAGCTGCGATTTTCGGCCTAGGCTGGGGATTGGCTGGCATTTGTCCTGGTCCTGCCGTGGCGAGTTTGGCATTAGGTAACGTCAGTATTATTTTGTTCTTTGTTGCGATGCTGGCAGGCTCAATGTTTGCGAAATTGGTCATCAATGCTCGCGAAGAGAAGATGAAAACAGCCAAAGCATAAATTATGTAATCTAAATTGGAGGGAAAAGGATGCCCGGAAATAAAGAGCGAAGCTTTGTTCAGTCTGTAATGAACAGCTTTTTCCCTCCGATCATGATCCTACTGGCCTTTATGGTCGGCGCGGCGGCGTTGTGGCTCACGCCAAAAGAAGAAGATCCTCAGATAGTGGTACCCATGGCCGATGTTTTGGTATCCGCGCCGGGCTTGAGTGCTTCACAAGTCGAAAATCAAATCACCGAACCGTTAGAGAAACTTGTCAGCCAGATCGATGGTGTGGAATACGTTTATTCCTCGTCGATGGAAGGGGCCGCGCAAGTCATTGTCCGCTTTTATGTAGGTGAAAATCGCGAAGACGCGTTAGTTAAGCTCTACAACAAACTTTACTCCAATCAAGATAAAGTCCCACCGTCTGTAGCCAGTTGGTTAGTCAAGCCAGTCGAAATTGATGACGTGCCTATCGTCGTTGCAGCGCTTTATACGACGGACCCTTCGACGCTCGATCGCCATCAATTAAGAAGAATCGCGGATCAAGCGACTTTAGGCATCAAATCACTTGATGCGACCAATAAAGTCGAGGTTATTGGCGGAGAACCTAGAAAAGTTCAGATTGAACTTGATACCGTCGCAATGGCGAATTTTAAAGTCACTATTGACGATCTTGAGCAAGCTATCCAATACAGCAACGCCAAAACGCAGGGTGAAAATATTCGGGTTAATGGCCGCAATTTCACTTTAGAATCCGGACAATTTCTTACCAGCTCAAAGGACGTTGGGAATCTCGTCATCGCGGTGCTAAATGGCAAGCCTGTTTACTTAAAAGACGTGGCGAGAATTTATGATGGTCCGGGAGAGGCCACATCCGATACCTGGTATAGAGATAAAAATAGCGGCCAAGCGCTACCTGCTGTCTTTATCTCGGTCGCTAAGCAAAAAGGTTCCAATGCGGTTCACGTCGCTCAAGCAGTCAATGATAAATTAGCTCAGCTTGAATCTGATCAGTTCCCACCTCAAGTTCAGGTCGCCATCATTCGCGACTACGGTGAAACCGCAAACGCAAAAGTGAACAACTTGGTTTCCAGCCTTGGTATATCAATTTTAACCGTTGTGGTATTCGTTGGCTTATTCCTAGATTGGCGAAGTGCACTGGTTGTTGGGATCGCAATTCCGATCAGTTATGGTGCTGCGCTGGGGATGGACTTACTTTTTGGTTACTCCATCAACCGGGTAACACTGTTTGCATTGATCTTAGCGCTCGGTTTGATCGTTGATGATCCTATCGCCAGTATCGATAACATTGAGCGTTACTTAAAGCGTAAGGATTTGACCCGCACTAAAGCAATTGTTTTGGCCATGGCTGAAATTCGTAGCGCGCTATTAATGTCTACCGTGGCGATTGTTATTGTGTTCACGCCAATGTTTTTTATCACAGGAATGATGGGGCCGTACATGGCGCCGCTCGCCTTCAACGTACCGATCAGTGTGATGTTCAGTACGGTTGTGGCGTTTATGATAACGCCTTGGCTTGCGAAGAAAATACTTACTGGCGCTCAGGACAGCGGTCATTACGATATCCAATCGTCGACCATGTATCGTTTATACCGTGGAGTATTAATACCGTTATTGGAAAGCCGTAAAAAAGCTTGGGCTTTCCTTGGATTAGTTGCATTTTTGTTTGCACTCGCCGCGTTGTTGCCTGCATTACGTTTGGTGCCACTCAAACTTCTTCCATACGACAACAAAAACGAATTCCAGCTAGTGTTAAACATGCCAGAAACGTCAAGTTTTGTAGATACTTCCAATGCGCTATCCAGTTTTTCTGACTATCTGATGACGGTGCCTGAAGTGACCAGCGTGTCTGGTTTTGCAGGGACGGCTTCACCAATGGATTTTAACGGCATGGTTCGCCATTACTTTATGCGCAGCGAGCCATACCAAGGTGAACTGCGCATTGTATTAGCGCCGAAAAAACATCGTTCTATGCAGTCGCATGAAATTGTTACTCGTCTGCGAAGTGATTTAGAACAAATAGCGAAACGCTTTAACGCAGACATTCAATTAGTAGAGGTACCGCCAGGTCCTCCGGTTATCGCGACTATTACGGCTGAAGTGTATGGCGACGAAACCACCTCTTATGAGGAGTTGATGGTTCAAGCTGACAAAGTAGCGGATCGCCTACGTAAAGAGCAGTTAGTATCAGAGGTAGATACGAGCGTTCAGGGTGACTTAGAAACGTGGCAGTTTGCGGTCGATCAGGAGAAAGCTGCGCTATCCGGTGTGTCTGTCGCTGAGGTGAATAACACGCTAATTACGGCGGCGAATGCTAAAACTCTTGGTCACATTGCTGATGGTCGGGAATTAAATCCTTTGCCGATTGAAGTTCAACTTCGTCGTGAAGACAGAGACGATTTAAACCGATTAGAACAACTGTATGTTCGTGGAAGACCTGGGATTGCAAAAGTGGAAATGGGCGGCGCGGTGGTGGATGCTCCGCAACCCGTTGTTCAGCTCTCAGAAATTGGTCAATTTGTTAAACGTCCAGCGGATAAACCGATATTCCATAAAAACCTTAATCCTGTAGTTTATGTGTATGCCGAAGTCGTCGGGCGTGTGCCTGGTGAGATCATCGCTGACGTAATCGCGGATCAAGATATTGATCATTCCAGTGACGCACATGTTAATTGGCAGGATCGCACATACTTAAACAACGGTGCTGGTGTTGCCTGGAGCGTTCCGGAGAACATTAATGTCGTATGGAGTGGAGAAGGTGAATGGAAAATTACGGTGGATGTATTCCGCGACCTTGGCATTGCTTATGGTGCAGCGTTACTGGGCGTATTCGTGGTTATGTTGATTCAGACTGGCTTACCTGCGGTTTCTGGGATCATAATGCTGGCTATTCCATTGACGGTTATCGGTATTATGCCGGGATTCTGGATATTAAATGTCTTAAGCAATGACATTGGTAACTACCCAAATCCTGCGTTATTTACAGCCACGGCGATGATTGGGATGATCGCACTAGCCGGTATTGTTGTGCGGAATTCATTAGTGCTTATTGAGTTTATTCAGCAATCTCTCGAATCTGGCAGCAGTTTGCACGACGCACTAATCGAATCTGGTGTGGTTCGTATGAGACCGATACTGTTAACGGCGGGAACCACGTTGTTGGGTAACATCGTTATTACGCTCGACCCGATTTTCAATGGCCTCGCCTGGGCAATCATATTCGGGATTACGGCCTCAACAGTGTTTACTTTGCTTGTTGTTCCGGTGGTATATAACCTCGCATACCAGAATACCAAAGGACATGGATTGCCTCAGATGGAGGAAGAACAATGAAATTAGATAACAAATTGCTGGGCATTATTTTAATTATCTTGCTCGCGCTTCTTTTTCTTTATATGGCTGGTTTTTTCTCCGAAAAGTTACCCACTGAGCATTCTGCGAAAACCAACGTGATTGATGTTAACTCTGTACAAACGCACGAGATGATACTGACCAGTGAGCCTGTTGTTCGCGAGTTTCCGGGCGTCGTTGTCGCAGATCAGCAAGCTGATATTGCCGCACGATTGACCGCCTCAGTTGTTGAAGTGTTGGTTAAAGTAGGTGACAGAGTTAAACAGGGAGACGTATTAGCGCGCTTAGAAAGTGATGACTTAGACGCAAGAGTTCGTCAGAGCGAGCAGGCGTTGTCCTCTGCACAAGCGCAGCTTAATGCCGCTCGTAAAGAGTTCTCACGCGTTAGGACGCTGTTAAACAGAAAACTGATACCACAGTCGCAGTACGACCAGGCAGAAAGTACATTGCAAACCGCACAAGCCAACTTCAACCGCTCTCAGGCTGCCGTCTCCGAAGCCGAGACGACCTTCGGGTACAGTATTATTACTGCGCCATTCGACGGTTTGATTACGCAGAAGCCGATCAATAAAGGGGATACCGCCACACCCGGGTCACTTTTGCTCTCGATGTACAATCCTGACTCGCTTGAAATAGAAGTTAACTTTGCCGAGTCAGTCATGCCTTACGTGAACTACGATAAGCAGGTTGAGGCCGTATTTCCTTCTTATGATGTGACGGCTTCGGCGACTATCAAAGAAGTGACACCGTCTGCTGATGCGAATTCACGCAGTTACACAGTCAAATTGCAATTTGAATCTCCGACCTCTGTGTACCCAGGTACCTTTGCAAAGGTTGCGCTGACCTTAACGGACGACGTGGTTCTAAGAATACCGAAAGACGCCGTATATCAAGTTGGTCAGTTGGATTATGTCAAGGTGTTGCAAGACGGTGGTGAAGTCGAAACGCGTTTAATTCAGTTGGGCGAGTTGGACAGAGTAAGGACAGGATTGAAGCAAGGCGATGTCGTCATTCTCAATCCGAGACAGCTTTAATTTTTGTTGTAACTAAAACGCCCAGCATTTTTGCTGGGCGTTTTTTAGCTGACTAATTTGCAGAGAGTCGCACTTGCGTACTGATTGGACAATGGTCACTTAGATGGTAATCCAGAACATCTTGAGACTTAAATGTCACCTGTCTGGCTGGTTGCGATCCTAGACTATCGCTGACAATGATATGGTCAATGATAGAACGGAACTGATGCGTTTTATTAGGGTTACGATTCGAACGCACTTTACATTCTGCTTGAGTATCTTTTGTGACTAATTTAGCGCTGGTATTTGAAGTCATTGTCGACAATAACCAGTCACCTTGATAAGCCAAGTTGTGGTTAAAATCACCTAAAATGGCGTACTTTTCTTGGCTCTTTTCACGCGCCGTTATCCACTTTGCCAGAGCTTCGCCTTGCTGCTTGAGCGTCTTGCATTCGCGACTGTTTTTGTAAGCGCCACTGCATCCCGCCTTTAGATGAACTGAAAGCAGGTGAATTTCATCACGCTTATTCGGATTTAGAACAATATAGCTCGCAAAGCGTAACTTGCTATTGCCTCGAGTGATTGAAAAATCGGAGGGATCTGATACCGGGATGCCTTTACGCACGGCAAACCCTGTGTACTGGTTTGTGTCTGAGAACTGCAAATGTTTATTGCCGGACCGAGCTCTATCCGAAAAGTAAATATCGTAGCCATTTCCCACGACTTTCCTAATCGCGGCTTCACTATCGACTTCTTGAAATGCTAATACATCAGGTTGCGAGTTACCCACATATTGATTGAGTTTGGCAAAATCGTTCTCGGTTCTTGATACTTTTCCACCGTTCATTGCTAGCCATTCAATATTCCAACTGGTTAGGTTGATTGAATTTTGAGCAAATGAGGCGGAACAAAAAACTAACATGGCTGTAGCAAAAAGTGATCGCATATTGGCTTATTTCACTCCCGTTTTAGTGCGTGTCCCTTTGTAACCTTTATCCTATAAGACCTCTAAAAAAAGCAAGTGTATTACGTACCAATTTTGCAATTTTCATTGATTTCTTTTTAATAAAGGGCATCAGCAATAAGATCGATTTCTTCTTATCCGCTACCCAGTTTTTGTTGATCAAAATCAATGTTTTCGACTGGTGCTTCTCGTTAAATACGCCACAATATATTGTGGCTAAAGAATAATAAATCACCCCATATAGTGTGTTTGTGGATAACTCTGTGAGTATGCTGGGGTAAGGAGAAGAAAGTGAAACCAATCGTAATCAAGCGTGACGGCTCAAGAGCTCCGTTCAACAGGGATCGTATTCAAGCAGCAGTCGAAGCCGCGGCGGAAAACAAAGATAAAGATGTCGCCATTTATGCTCTCAATGTTGCTCTTGCTGTCGAGTTACAGCTCAAAGATCACGATGAAGTTCACATCCATGAGATTCAGGATCTGGTTGAAAATGAACTCATGCAAGGTCCTTATAAGTCTCTGGCACGTTCTTACATTGAGTACCGCCATGATCGCGATATTGCTCGTGAGAAACAAAGCTTCCTAACTCGTGAAATTGAAGGTCTGATTGAAGAAAGTAATCTCGACCTTATCAATGAAAACGCGAACAAAGATGGCAAAGTTATCCCGACTCAACGTGACTTGCTGGCTGGTATCGTTGCGAAACACTACGCGAAAACTCACATTCTTCCTCGCGATGTCGTACAAGCGCATGAAGTGGGTGACATTCATTACCACGATTTAGATTACGCACCATTCTTCCCGATGTTTAACTGCATGCTGATCGACCTGAAAGGCATGCTGACACACGGCTTCAAAATGGGAAATGCGGAAATTGATACGCCGAAATCGATATCCACAGCAACCGCAGTCACGGCGCAGATCATTGCACAAGTTGCCAGCCATATTTACGGCGGCACAACGATCAACCGTATCGATGAAGTATTGGCCCCTTACGTAATGACAAGTTACGAGAAGCATCTAAAGATTGCCAAAGAGTGGGACATTGCCGAGCCGGAAGAGTTTGCAAAAGCGCGTACAGAGAAAGAGTGTTACGACGCTTTCCAATCGCTTGAGTACGAAGTAAACACGTTACATACCGCAAATGGGCAAACGCCATTCGTTACGTTTGGTTTCGGTTTAGGTACAAGCTGGGCATCTCGTTTGATCCAGAAATCGATTCTAAAAAACCGCATTGCGGGGCTTGGCAAAAATCGCAAAACGGCCGTGTTCCCAAAACTGGTATTCGGTATTAAAGACGGTCTGAACCACAAAGCTGAAGATCCAAACTACGACATTAAACAACTTGCGCTTGAGTGTGCCTCTAAACGTATGTATCCAGATATTCTGAACTACGACAAAGTGGTTGAAGTGACGGGGTCATTCAAAACGCCGATGGGTTGCAGAAGTTTCTTAGGTACTTATGAAGAAGACGGCGAGCTAATCCATGAAGGTCGTAACAACCTTGGTGTTGTGAGCTTGAACCTACCTCGCATTGCCATTCGTGCCAAAGGAAGCGAGAAAAAGTTCTACGAGCTACTTGATGATCGCCTTCGTCTAGCGCGCAGAGCGTTAGAAACTCGCATTACGCGTCTGGAAAACGTCAAAGCACGCGTAGCACCAATCCTATATATGGAAGGAGCATGTGGTGTTCGTCTGAAAGCGGATGACTCTATTGCTGAGATCTTCAAACATGGTCGTGCTTCAATTTCACTAGGCTATATCGGTGTGCATGAAACGATTAACGCACTGTTTGGCAACGAAGCGCACGTGTATGACGATGCGGTCTTACGTGAAAAAGCGGTTGAGGTGATCAAACACCTAAAAGACGCAGTGAATCAGTGGGCAGACGAAACAGGCTATGGTTTCAGTCTATACGCGACACCGAGTGAAAACTTATGTAGCCGTTTCTGTCGTATTGACACTAAAGAGTTCGGTGTGATCGAAGGGGTAACAGATAAAGGTTACTACACCAACAGCTTCCACTTAGATGTAGAGAAGAAGGTGAACCCATACGACAAGATTGACTTTGAAATGCCATACCCAGAAATCTCGAGCGGTGGTTTTATCTGTTATGGTGAATTCCCGAACATGCAGCGCAACGTTGAAGCGTTAGAAAACGTATGGGATTACAGCTATACCAGAGTGCCTTACTACGGCACTAATACGCCTATCGATGAATGTTACGAGTGTAACTACACTGGTGAATTTGAATGTACCAGTAAAGGTTTTACCTGCCCAAGCTGTGGTAACCATGATTCAACTAAAGTATCGGTAACACGCCGTGTGTGCGGTTACCTTGGTAGCCCTGATGCACGTCCGTTTAACTTCGGGAAACAGGAAGAAGTGAAGCGCCGAGTTAAACACCTTTAATCAGTAATTGAAACTGCATACAGAAAATCAACCTGTTTCGGGTTGATTTTCTGTTTTCACAAACCTAATGAGACACGACAATGAATTACCACCAATACTATCCAATTGATGTTGTAAATGGACCGGGTACACGCTGTACGCTGTTTGTTTCTGGTTGTATTCACCAGTGTCGCGGTTGTTATAATCAATCGACCTGGCGTGTGGATTCTGGGCATGTATTTACTCAAGAACTCGAAGACAAAATCATTGCTGATCTAAATGACACGCGAATTAAACGCCGGGGTTTGTCGTTGTCGGGGGGAGATCCGCTCCATCCGGAAAATGTACCGTACATCCTAAAATTGGTTAAGCGTGTAAGAGAAGAGTGTGCGGGTAAAGATATCTGGGTTTGGACAGGTTACACTTTGGCCGAGCTTGACGATGCACAAAGAGAAGTAACCAAATACATCGATGTGCTTATCGATGGTAAGTTTGAGCAAGATAAAAAAGATTTGAATTTGGAATGGCGCGGCAGCTCCAACCAAGTCATACACCATTTTGATCATGCTTAAATAAGAGACAAACTGGCTGGAAAATAGAAAAGGCACATTCATGAGTTGAAAATGTGCCTTTTGGGTGAGTTCTTTGTTGGCTGTTGAAACCTTTGGTTACGCGGTCACCATATCCTCGTCATCAGCCATGTTGTTTATCCAGCGCTTAGACTGAATACGATGAGTCGTCAGTAAACCTTTCACAAGTTCTTCGACAATCAGTGACATCAGCACGTAATGTAGAGGCAATCCTAAAACCATGCCTGTGTAATAGGTAAGAGGGATACCAATTGCCCACTGTCCAAAGGTGTCGATAAAAATACTGTACCTAATATCGGCGCCGCTTTTAAGAACGCCACCAATTCCCACCATATTGAACACGCGAAAAATCATTCCTAGTGCCATAACAAGGCAGACGTTAAGCGCCATTTCTTTGTTGGAAAGTGGAGTAAATTCCAATAGCCCGTATATCCACGGCGAACACATCCACATCCACATTAACATAAACAAGATTATCGCTAACCCTGAGCTGGTTAAAACATACCACCACGCGGTTTTTTCAACTCTGTCAAATTGTCTTGACCCGATATCGTTGCCCAGGAGAACCGATGCGGCGACAGCAAATCCCATAAACGCGGATATCAATACGCCTTCTATTGGCGATAGGAATGAGATAATCGCCAACTCCGACACCCCAAGTTGACCATATAAGATGCTGTAGACGATTAGTCCGCCAGTCCATAATGAATCATGGACGAGCATAGGCAGTGATATTTTGAAATACTTCTTGCGATAAGGCTTAAGCGCACCTTGAGCCCAATCGAACTTTGTTGGTAGGTAGTGAGAGTATCGTTTTCGAAAGAAATACACCATAACTGCTGCTTGAAAAAAGCGGGAGATAAGCGTCCCTACTGCAGCTCCAAACACTCCCCACTGAGGGAATCCCAACAAACCAAAAATCAATACCGCGTTAAGAATAATATTGACGATGATGGCCAGAATACTTACATGTGTCGCTAGTTTTGCTTGACCAACTGAACGCAGCACAGACTCTATAGGAACGAGAATCGCAGTACCAATAAGGCTTATTCCGGTAACCACCAAGTAGTCGCGAGCATAGTTAACGTACTCGGCATCCTCGGACATGAACGAAACGATTTCATGATCAAAAACCAGATAAATGATAATAAACGGGACAGTAACAACGATTGAAATAAACCAAGATTGAGCCAGAGTCCTGCGTATTCCGTCAATGTTTCCCGACCCATAGTACTGGGAAGACAACACCGTTACCGCACCACAAAGTCCTAGTAGCACTGCAAGGTTGAAGAAAAAGATACGGTTGCCGACACCGACAGCCGCAGTCGCGGATTCACCTAATTGACTCACCATAAAAATATCGACAACGCCTAATAACGCAAATAGCGTGGATTGAAGCGAAACAGGGAGGGCGATTGAAATAAGCCGCTTCCAAAATGCTTTGTTGATGTACTCACTTGTTAAGAGCATCGCATTTCTCCATTAAGAATAATGCGAGTAGTTTATCCCCATGATTTCGCGTTGTATTTTTCAAAGGCATCCAATAGTTTTGCAAAACTCTCAAGTAATTTGAGCCGTTATATCTAATGTTGCCAAGACGCAATAAATACAGTGTGAGACATCGAAATATGGAAGAAAAACAAGAGTGCTACTCCATTTCCGAAAAAACGTATCAGGAGATGATCGACCACACGCGTGTTTTAGCATTAGAAGAAAGAGGCATCGTGCAATGCGGCATCGCAACATGCAGAGATTTCTTTTCGGTGTATAGGAAAAACCAAAAAAAGCACATGCTGCTCTATACCGTGCGAGGAAAAGGTTGGCTAGAAAGCAAAGAATGCCGCTATGAACTAGAACCAGGTTCTCTGGTTATCGTTCCCGCAGGCGTTGAAAACGGATTTGGTATGGAAGACGAAACGTGGCAGATAGCGTGGATCTTTCTTTCACAACACACAGACTGGTCAATGATAGGTGATGAAATTAGTTACCAGTTCACATCTGCATCAGAAGTCATGTACGCGTGTATTCAAACACTTTTACGCAGTATCAACTTACCGATAGACTATGGTTGTAAGGTAGGTGCTCACAGCGTCGCTCAACTGGAATTGATGCTAAACATGCCGCAGTCCGAATCTGTTTCCCGTAATCTATTGAAGTTGCGCCGTGTATTTGATCTTGTCCAAAGACAACTACATAAAGAGTGGACCGTAGAGCAATTAGCGGCACTATATCCTTGTTCAGAAGCTCATTTCTATCGAGTTACGCAGCAGCAATTTGGACGAAGCCCGATGGCTCATTTAACGCGTATGAGAATGGAATACGCGGCCAGGTTATTACGCTCCACCGAATGGCCGATTCAGCACATTGGTGAGATTGTCGGTTATCCAACCAGCGCAAACTTCAGTACACGGTTTCGAACTTGGTCCGGTATTACACCGAGAGAGTTCAGACAAAATGGGCATCTTGAGATAGATATCGAGTAGTGCTTTGCTTTCTTTGTAACCAACCAAGTGCACAGGGCGCCATTGCATACAGAATTTTGTCCTATAATTGACGAAATTCGTAAAAAATCATTTCGCCATTTCAAATGATAATGTTACCGTGAAGTCCGTACTTGAATTTCAAAGGGTTGTGACTTTCATGTTTTCTAATCTACCAACTCCCGTATTAGATCCTATTTTATCTTTATCCGTTGCATATCGCGGCGATGAACGTCCAAACAAGGTCGACCTTGGTATTGGCGTGTACAAAAACAGCGCTGGTGAAACACCAATCATGAAAGCCATTCAGATGGCGCAAGACGTTGTTGTAAAAACTCAAAAAACCAAAGCTTACGTTGGCCTTGCTGGCTGCGAAGAGTTTAACCAAAGCATGGTTGATCTTTTGTTATCCGGAACCTCCGCAATGGATCGTGTTGCGGCAATTCAAACTCCAGGGGCGAGTGGTGCTTTGCGTATGTTGGGCGACTTAATGAAAGTTGCACAACCAGATACGACCGTATGGATTTCTAATCCAAGTTACGTGAACCACAAACCGGTAATGGAAGCTGCAGGTCTGAAGGTAAGGTTCTACCATTACTTCTCTCCAGAAACCAAGCAAGTTGATACCGCTAAAATGCTCGACGATTTGTCAAAAGCTGGCCCTTCTGATGTCGTGCTACTCCACGGTTGTTGCCACAATCCAACGGGTGCAGATATCGACTTCGCCGCTTGGCAAGCAATTACAGAGCTATCACAGAAGAATGGTTTCACCCCTTTTGTTGATATCGCCTATCAGGGCTTTGGCGATGGTCTGGAAGAAGATGCGAAAGGCCTTCGCTTTATGGCAGATAACGTTGAAGAGATGCTAATCACGACGTCTTGCTCGAAGAATTTTGGTCTTTACCGTGAACGTACAGGTGCTGCGATTGTCGTCGGTAAAAATACTCAAGATGTCACTAACGCAAAAGGTAAGCTATTAACGTTGGCTCGTTCTACTTACACTATGCCGCCAGATCATGGTGCTGCACTGGTCAAAACGATCCTTCAAGACGCGAACCTAACCTCAGTTTGGAAGCAAGAACTGAGCGAAATGCAGCAGCGTTTGGTTAGCCTTCGTCAAAACTTGTGTAACGAATTGAGAAATAACCATAATACAGATCAATTTGACTTCATTGAGAGTCACAAAGGCATGTTTACTGTGCTAGGCTTTACTGAAAAGCAAATGGTGCACTTGCGTGAAGATTATGGCATTTATGGTGTTGGAGATGGCCGCATTAATATTGCCGGTCTGACCGAAACACATATTCCTTACGTAGCTGATGCGATAAATAAAGTCTCTCAACTTTAATTCGGAGTGTGGATGAAAAACTGGAAACTGATTCTGCCGCTTATGATGAGCGGTAGTTTAATTGCTTGTACGTCAACGCAAACGACGACGGAGCCTGTTGAGCCAGAAACGCCTGAAATAGAACAACCTGTCGTGGTAGAACCTGAAGTTAAACCAGAGGTTGAGCCCAAGCCAGAAGTAGAACCAAAACCGGAAATAAAGCCAGAGCCGAAACCTGAGCCAAAACCAGAAAAGCCAGTTAAGGTACAAAAAACGCCTGACGGTATGCTTATTCTCGGCTCGGAAGAGTGGGTTTATGCACCGGGGATTGATGAAACGTTTAAAGCACGTGTAGATACTGGCGCAACGACATCGTCAATCAGCGCGTTAGATATCGTACCATTTGAACGCGATGGTAAAGACTGGGTTCAGTTCAAAATCGACCTTGGCGATAAGGCGAGTAAAGAATTTAAAGCACCAGTAGAGCGTTGGGCTAAGGTAAAACAGTCCTCATCGGACGAAGTCAATAAACGTGCTGTTGTAATGGCTTACATTCAGGTTGGTGATTACAAAGAGAAGACGGAATTTACTTTGGCAGAAAGAGGCCATATGAAGTTCCCAATGCTTTTGGGAAGAAGCTTCTTCAGAGATATTGCTGTTGTCGATGTATCGAAAAAATACGTTCAAGACAAACCTAGTAAGAAATAGTAACAATACTAAAACTGAAATGGCCTCCACTTGTGGAGGCCATTTTTTATGCTGGTTTGGCTTGCTTAGAATCCAAAGCGGGCAGACATCACGAGTTGCTGTCCGTAAACCCCGTTATTTTTGAAATCGGCACCAAGTGACAATTGCTGAGTCGAATGGAATCGAGCTCCCAAATTGTAAACGGTGTGGGAATCATCGTTGTCCATTAATTGGCCTAAACGCGCGTGAAACTCAACGTTTTGCATCAGCCAGACACGAGTACCAACATTGACCTCTGCGTGCCACTCATCGCCGACTTTGTCACTGCTGTTTTTCTTAATATTGTGCAGCAGCATCTGGCCATAAATATCAGCAAATTGTCCAGCAGGGCCATTGAAGCCAATACCACCTGCGACATCCCAGTCACCACTGAATTCGCTATCAGCGCGACCAATGAAGTGGGTGTTTTCAGTAAAGTAGCTTGTAAATTCGCCACCAAAGGTTCCTGGGCTGGTACCCATACGGACTTCCAACGTATTGTAGTTAAAATTATTGGCATAAGAGGAAAGTGGCAGTATCGCGCACAAACCAAAGGCCGTAACCTTTAGCGCTTTACCTAGCATGGTAACTCCAGACAAGATCATTAAAATTACACAGAGCAAAGCAAAAACCAGACCATAAATGATAATAGTGTCACTTTTTACCAGTATCACTTCTTTTAACCCGCGAGCGACTATTTACAACCCTCTTTCCAGACAGGGCAAGTGGAACAAATGTGACGATAAACTTTGATATTCGGTTCATTTGCTTGAGTAACCTGCAACGATAACGTTATGATTGCTCATCTATTTCTTCTCTTACGAATATTCATGAAATCAGCAATCCCTTCTTTAATGGTTCAAGGCACCACATCGGATGCCGGAAAAAGTGTACTTGTGGCAGGTTTATGCCGTGTATTAGCGAGAAGAGGGATTAAAGTTGCCCCTTTTAAGCCGCAAAATATGGCGCTTAACAGCGCGGTCACCAAAGATGGCGGTGAGATAGGGCGTGCTCAGGAAGTTCAGGCTCAAGCTTGCAATATTGAATCCACAGTTCATATGAACCCGGTGCTTATAAAACCAAACAGCGATACGGGTGCGCAAATCATTCTGCAAGGCAAAGCGTTGTCTGATATGGACGCTGCTGGATTTCATGACTACAAAAAAGTTGCGATGAATACTGTACTTGATTCCTTTTCGCGACTGACCCAAGAGTACGACTCGATTATGATTGAGGGAGCAGGCAGCCCGGCAGAGATTAACCTGCGAGAAGGGGATATTGCCAATATGGGATTTGCAGAAGCGGCTGATGTTCCGGTGATTATTGTTGCTGATATCGATCGAGGCGGGGTTTTTGCTCACTTATACGGCACGTTAGCGTTACTTTCTGAATCCGAACAAGCGCGCGTAAAAGGTTTTGTCATTAACCGCTTCCGTGGTGACATTCGTCTGTTGCAATCAGGATTAGATTGGCTTGAAGAAAAAACCGGTAAGCCGGTCTTGGGAGTATTACCGTACCTCCATGGATTCAACCTTGAAGCCGAGGATGCGATCACTAATCAGCAAGAGTTAAACGCACAAGTCAAACTCAATGTTGTGGTACCGGTTTTAACCCGAATCAGCAATCATACCGATTTTGATGTCCTTCGTCTCAACCCTGACATTAACTTACGTTATGTGGGTAAAGGCGAGAAAATCGATAAAGCTGATTTGGTTATCTTACCCGGAACAAAGTCCGTCAGAGACGATTTAGCGTACTTAAGAAGTCAGGGCTGGGATAAGGATATATTGCGCCATATTCGCCTGGGTGGAAAAGTCATTGGTATTTGTGGCGGCTATCAGATGCTAGGTAAAACTATTGATGATCCAGAGGGTGTTGAAAGTACAGCGGGCAAAAGTGAAGGTTTAGGGCTGCTTGACGTTCACACGGTCCTTACCGGTAGTAAGCAACTGACAAAGACACAAGCTGTCGTTTGCCTAAATGGTAAACGTGCGACCGCAAAAGGCTACGAAATTCATGTTGGCCGAAGCGAAGTGACAGGCGTTCAGCCACTTGAACTCACCAATGGTGTTTTTGATGGCGCGTTAAGTGAATGTGACCAAATTATGGGAACCTATTTACACGGTTTCTTTGATGAAGTGGAAGTGTTAAATCTCATTGCCGAGTGGGTAAATGGCTCTCAAATTAAGCAACAAAATTTTGAAGAGATTAAAGAGCTTGGGATTAATCGTATTGCAGATGCGATAGAGCAACACATGAACTTAGATTTTTTATTCAAATAAAACACTCAGTTGATGAACGTAATATCAGTCTAAAGCTTGTCTCGTAAAGGAGCCTATTAATGAAAATATGGAAAACACATGTTTGCTTAACGGCATTGTTAAGCGTTGTTTTTTCTGCCCATGCCGCAGCCGATCTCAAAGTGTACGCTGCGTCCTCTATGACCAATGCGATCAACGAAATTAGCGAAAATTTCTCAGGCAAGTTCGATGTAACCGTCACACCAGTTTACGGTGGTTCCTCGTCTATTGCTCGTCAGATAATGAACGGAGCTCCCGCCGATGTTTTCATCTCAGCAAATACCAAGTGGATGGACTATCTTGTGGATGAAAAGGTCATCTTACGTGACAATGTCACCAATTTGGTGGGGAATAGTCTGGTCTTGATTGCTCCCAAGCCGTCTAACACGAAGAGTTTTAATTTTTCAGATAGTAACGCGTGGCTAGCTGCGTTGAATGATGGACGTCTTGCACTGGGTAATCCGACATCTGTACCTGTGGGGATGTACGCTAAAGAATCACTGACTACACTGGACGTATGGAAAAATATTGAATCTAAAGTTGCTCCTGCCAAGAATGTTCGACTCGCGTTAGCTCTTGTAGAGCGTGGAGAAGCGCCATTGGGCATTGTGTACAAAACCGACGCGTTGCTGACAGACAAAGTAACAATAGTAGACGAGTTCTCGAGCGACACGCACTCTGCCATTGTCTATCCGGCGGCAATGATCAGTGACTCAATTGAATCGAAGCAGTTTTTCCAATACCTGAATACAGATGAAGCCAAAGCGGTCTTTGTCAAATACGGTTTCAGTAATAAGGAATAAGCGTGACTGAACTGGAATACCAAGCCTTAATATTAAGTCTCAAAGTAGGCGCGTTCGCGGTACTTTGGCTTATCCCTTTAGGGGTTTTATTGGCGTGGTTACTTTCTCGCAAAACCTTTTTTGGCAAGTCTGTCCTCGATAGCCTGATTCATTTGCCTTTGGTCTTGCCACCGGTTGTTATTGGTTATTTGCTACTGCTATCCCTTGGACGACAGGGGTTCATAGGCAGTTGGCTGTATGAACATTTTGGCTTGGTATTTAGCTTTGATTGGAAAGGAGCGGTTGTCGCTTGTATTGTAGTCGCGTTGCCGCTTATGGTTCGTTCTGTTCGTTTAAGCCTGGAAAGTGTCGATCCCAAACTTGAACATGCCGCTTCGACGCTTGGTGCCTCTCCATTTAAAGTATTTATGACGATTACGTTGCCGCTAACAATCCCCGGAATAATCACCGGAACGATGTTGTCGTTCGCACGCAGCTTAGGTGAGTTTGGCGCAACCATCAGTTTTGTGTCCAATATCCCTGGCGAAACTCAAACCATACCACTTGCAATGTACAACTTTATAGAAACGCCCGGGGCAGAGATGCAAGCGGCGCGTCTTTGTATCATTTCTATCGCGCTTGCGTTATCGACGTTAATGGCCTCTGAGTGGATGAACCGAAAAGCGGCTCGTCGATTGGGAGCGAAATAATGAGTATTAAAGTTCAATTTAAACAATTACTTGGTGAAAGTGATTTTGATATCGATCTTGAGTTACCGTGTCATGGAATTAGTGCGTTATTTGGGCGTTCTGGTGCAGGTAAGACAACGCTCATTAATGTAATCAGTGGATTGGTCACGCCGACACAAGGTAAAGTCAGTATTGGCGAACACGTCTTATTTGATAGTGATAAGGCAATAAACTTACCGACGCACAAGCGAAAGATTGGTTATGTTTTTCAGGACTCACGCCTATTCCCACACTATTCAGTACAAGGGAATTTAATGTATGGCGTCAAAGAGAAGGATACTAAGTACTTTGATGAAGTGGTTGAGCTTCTCTCTATTAAACCACTCCTGAAGCGTTTCCCAGTGTCGCTCTCTGGCGGCGAAAAGCAACGAGTGGCGATAGCACGTGCATTGTTGTCTAAGCCCGATTTGTTGTTAATGGACGAACCATTAGCATCACTGGATATGCCCAGAAAACGGGAAGTCATGCCGTTTCTTGAGGACCTATCTGAAAAAGTGAACATACCAATTGTGTATGTGACACACAGCTTACAAGAAATCATAAGATTGGCTCAGAATTTAGCAATTATTGAGAACGGCAGTATAGTGACATCAGGCAAGCTGGAAGAGGTCTGGGCTTCTCACGCAATGAGACCGTGGCAGTCATTTTCAGAACACAGTAGCTTGTTTGAAGGAAAAATCGCCGCTCATCATGAGCACTATGCGCTGACGTCTGTAGAACTTGGCCAAAACGCTTCGCTCTGGGTACAAAAGATTGAGGGCGAGCCTGGAACGCCAATTCGACTTCAAGTGCGCGCTAGCGATGTCTCTATTGCTTTGGAGCGTCCGGTAGCCACCTCGATTCGAAATGTTTTGCCTGCGACTGTCCAATCAATCGAGCAGGTGAATGTCGGAGAAGATAAGCAAAGCATTACCGTCTCTTTGCAACTGGACGCGAATTGCTGCTTGTGGGCTAAAATTACCCCTTGGGCACTGGATGACCTCAACTTAAAGCCCGGTGACTGTGTCTATGCACAAGTCAAAGGGGTGAGTGTGACTCAACGCGATATTGCCTTTGCACCACACGCTTAAAAAGACTGATGCAAAGGTTACATAACTAAAAAGGGCTGCACAATGCAGCCCTTTATTCACTTCGTAAGTCAGCTTTACTTCGCAAATACTTCTTTGAATTCACGTTTTAGTAGAGGGTCACGACGCGCTTTTTTCATTTGTTTAACCATGTCTTTCACGCAGTTGTGAAGAACATTGTCTAGTAGCTGTGCTCGGTACTCTTCTTTATCTTCATCTGTCATGTTTTCTGGCAGATTTAGAGTAGGGAATTCTTCCATTACGTTAATCCCAGCGAATGCTTGGCCTACTGAAACTAGAGCATGGAACTGTTCAAAGTTATCCAGAATGTTTTGAGCACTTGCTGGCATTTCGTCCCAAGACGCGCGAACCGCTTCTTCTGACACTTCATGGATAGAGGTAACCATTTCGAACATTTGCTCTGGAACTTCGTCGAATTCAATAACTTTACGTAGTTCAGGAGAAATGGTTTCTAGATCGATTTTTTTGCTTTCGGTGTTAGTTGCTTCTGACATGCTGTGTCTCTCATTACAAAAAGGCGGGAATAGTAATATCAAATGTTTCAAATATCTACCATTATACCCAAATGACTTCAAGATGCGGAATTCAGAGCATTGTCACTGGCTCAAGTTTAAGGAAAATAACGCAGTGGAATAGTGAGCTCTTTCCAAGTTATTTGACGCAAAAATTGTGTCAGTGACATGCTCCCAAAGGGCGAGCTGACTTGGTCCACAGCCTTTGTTAACGATTTTTAATTTAGAACCACTAGATTTTCAAACCGTTGCCTTGTCTGTAAACCAAGTCACTCTCGCTGAAACAGGCATCTAGAGGTTATTTGGGTATACAGTCTTTTGATTCCGCGACAATTAAACAAAAATATAGCACTTAAGAGCTGGCACGATGCAACGAAGCGTTGAATATGATATATGGTTAAGAAAGAGAAAGTAAGATAGTGGAATACCTTATGCAGCCTAAAGGGACATCAATGCGCATTCTACTGGTTGACGATGTTCAATTAGACAGAATGCAATTGGCTATTCGTTTGAAACAACTGGGGCATATCGTTAAGACAGTAGGCAGTGGTGCAGAAGCATTAAATATTTATGAGAGTTTCGACCCCGAATTGGTCTTGCTCGATATCTCTATGCCAGAAATGAACGGTTTCGAGCTTTCATTATCGTTCAGAGAAGCTTTTCCTGACTGGATTCCCATCATCTTCCTTAGTAGCCATGAAGAACCTGAAATTATTGCTAAAGCGATAGAAGCAGGCGGTGATGATTATCTTATTAAGCCCGTTGATAAACTCGTTCTAAATTCCAAGCTCATCGCCATGCAGCGTATTGCTCACATGAGGCGTGAGTTAAAACAAGCGACAGCGCAGCTAGAAAAAGTGAATCAACTTCTAACCCAACAGGCGAACGAGGACGGGTTAACGAAACTTTATAATCGCAGATACATTGACCAAAAGCTTGAATCTTTGGTTGCGTGGCACGGCCGCCGCCACATGCCAATGGCGATGATTTTGTTAGATGTCGACTTTTTTAAAGCGTTTAACGATAACTATGGCCACATAGAAGGGGATCGATGCTTGCAGGCGATCGCAAGTCAACTTAAAGCGACCTTTTGCCGTTCTGGAGAGTATGTTGGCCGTTATGGCGGAGAGGAGTTTGTGGTACTGCTAAGCACTACTGATGGACAAATGGCAGAAAGAGAAGCCGAGCGTATCCAAGAAGTGATTGCTTTTCTTGACTATCCTCATCAGTACTCAAGCATTGCAAGTAGGGTTACAGTGTCACAGGGTGTATTTTCTTTTCAGGCTACGGGCAAAGAAAAAAAAGCAGATTTGTATGAAATCGTCGATCGAGCACTCTACACATCAAAATCTAGAGGTCGCGATACACATACTTTAGTCAATCAAAATTGACTCTGATCCTGCATCCCTGATTTGAGTGACGTTGTCACAAAAATGACCCCTTTAAACAATCGATTGGTAATGGCGCTTTAAGGTGAGGTACAAGTTGAGTCATAGATAATCACGAAGCACGCGACCTGAACTCATTCCTGAAACATTTTATACAATTTCTGCCAGAGTCTTTTGCTTGATACAAGGCTTCATCTGCGAGTGACAGAACTTCTTCTGGATCTGAAGCGTCTCGGCTATCAGCAACGCCAATACTCACCGTAATTGATACCGATCGTCTTTTAGCTCCGTGTCCACGATTTAATTGGCCTTGCTTATTGTCGTCTGGACGAGATGCTGAATCACGCAAGACCATTTTATAATTCGCTATTGATTTATGGACTTCAGCTAATTCTTTTAAACAGTCTTCAGCGTACTTACCTTTAAATAGGATAGTGAACTCTTCACCACCAAAACGATAAGCCTTAGCACCACCGCGTGTTTTCATTAGCAACGTTGCGACAAGTTTAAGTACATTGTCGCCGGTATCATGTCCGTAGGTATCATTAAAATTTTTAAAGTGATCAACGTCTAACATTGCGATGGTGTACTTACCATCCATATCTTTAAAATCAAGATCGAGCGCCCGGCGGCTAGGGATAAGAGTCAAGCTGTCAGTAAAGGCAAGATGATGGCTTGCACTAGTTGAATACACAATCATAAGCAAGCCTGCCAGAGTAAACATAGTGCTTGATATGTATTGAACATCGAAAAAGATAAAGGTCGTCGAAGCTAAAGCCATCGCAGAGTAGGTCATGGCGTGGATGATTTTGTTGGTTCTTAATACCAAAATTCCCAGAAAGCCGACGATGCCAAGACAGTATAAGACGAGAATAAACGGGAGCTTGGAAATACTAGGTATGATGAACAAAATACCATTTGTCCAATCCTCAAACCGGCCTTTAATGTGGAATCTCAGTGTAATGTAAGACCACAACAAAAAGATCGCCAACATCAACACATAGACAAACATGGCTTTTGAGTTTGCACCGTCTTTACTGAATAGAAACACGGCCAGAAAAGAAATCGGCAGCAAAGTTGCTAGCATCGTTAACTCAATCAGCGCCGTTCCACTAGTAAGGGGCACCTGAAGCCGCTGTTGGATAATAAAGTAAGCCACTAGCATTGAGAGGCAGACCATAGACTCCCGTCCTTGCTTAAAGGAATAGCAAAGCAGCAGGGCACAACCCAACAGTATATAAGGTAAATTCGCGGCTATTCCCCAGTTTGACTTAGTCATCTGAATAATACTATTCATGCCGGATATCGCGAGTCCCAACAGTATTATGGGGAAAACGAATTTAAAGCCTGATGATGTCATTAAAGATGAGGACATTTGAAAAAATTGCCTACAAAATTAGTTAAATACATAAAAAGGTCACTATACGCATCTAGTTGATATTATCATTGTAGATTATATGCTTTCAGTATCTTAGCAATTTTCCATAATAAGTACACAATAAAGTGGTTAAGTACCAGTTATGGGAGATAGAGCAACATTTATAAAAGCCGCCAAATCAACGCATTACTACCGCTGACTATGACTATACTTGTTTTATATCAGACAAAGGAGAGTCACCATGCACATCAGTTCCGAAGTACATAACTATATGGAAACCTTAGTCGGTCAAATCCTCTGTACAAACAGATACAACGGGCAGTTTGACAGTAATCAGTTGGCTGATATCGCTTGCTTAGCTTTGATACAACTTAAACCCCTCTACATTCGACACGACATCGACTTTCTCTCTTCGCTACCTGAACGCAAGCTTAACCAGCTTAAACAAAGCGCTGAGATAGCGGTTGAGAACGCAGTCGTTATGCTCCAAAACGATAGACGAAAAAATCGTAACAATGATCTGCCTGTTATTTTTTCACATACCCGTTATGATGAGCACAAAGAGCTGGATTGGTATGAAAAACCAATTCTTAAGTAAACATAAGTTATGAATGCTCAACACCGTATCTATGCTATGTAAGTATAGAAGTTGTGTTGGCCCAAGGAGGAATTGTGGGATTCTTTTCTCGTTTGTTTGGCGGTAGTGAGAAATCTGTCGAAGTAAAAACCGTAGAGCCAGTGGAATACAAAGGCTTTCAGATATACCAGGAAAGCGTTGCTGAAGGCGGTCAATTTCGTATTGCTGGCCGAATAGAAAAAGAGATTGATGGGGAGATAAAGACTCATCGTTTCATTCGTTCAGACTTGTTGGGTTCGGAACAAGATGCCAACGAGCTTATGTTGAAGAAATCACACATGTTCATCGATCAAATGGGTGACAAGATCTTCGATTAACAAATCACTGTAATTTGATGCGAATCATCTTAATAAGAGCCATTAGTATATATGCTGATGGCTCTTTCTTTTTTAAGGCTTAAATACCTGTTAATTAAGGAGTTAGTGAAGCTCTGGTTGGACCTCCTGTTTAGGGGCGATATTTTTCGTATTTATCGAGTTCAAATAGAGAAAATTTCATTACTTAAGGTTATATGTAATGAAATTTAGTGTTTATATAACAAAACACTTGCAGTCAAAGCACGCCTTAGATACAAAAAGAATATAACAGGGCTGTTGAACAAGATATGACGATGCAAATAGGTGGGCCCAAACATCGGTGTTTTATTTGTATTTTTCTTGTGTAGTTAAACAGAAAGAAATAAAAAAGAATTAGAGTAGAGCACGGCTCTTTTTTTTGGGACTAATTAATTGATATGTATACAAGGAGTATGCGTTTTGCAAATCGGTGTACCTAGAGAGATACTCGCGGGTGAATCGCGAGTAGCTGCATCACCAAAGTCGGTTGAGCAGTTAATTAAGTTGGGGTTCGATGTCGCGATCGAATCTCAGGCGGGGGTGCTAGCGAGTTTCGATGATGCCGCTTATGAAGCTGCAGGTGCGAAAATCGTTTCTAGTGACGAAGTTTGGACATCAGGTCTGATTCTTAAAGTAAATGCGCCACTCGTAGATGAAGAAAAAGGCATCGACGAAATTGCATTACTACAAGATGGTGCAACTCTGATTAGCTTTATTTGGCCTGCACAAAATGCAGAGCTAATGGAGCAGCTTTCAAGTAAGAACATTAACGTTCTGGCGATGGACTCAGTTCCTCGTATCTCTCGAGCTCAAGCATTAGATGCACTGTCTTCAATGGCGAACATTGCTGGTTACCGTGCAGTCGTTGAGGCCGCTCACGAGTTTGGCCGTTTCTTTACCGGTCAAATTACGGCAGCAGGTAAAGTTCCACCGGCTAAAGTTCTTGTGGCTGGTGCTGGTGTTGCGGGTTTGGCTGCGATCGGTGCTGCAGGTAGCCTCGGGGCGATTGTGCGTTCATTTGACGTACGCCCTGAAGTAAAAGAGCAAGTTGAATCGATGGGCGCCGAATTCCTGACTGTGGACTTCCAAGAGGACTCAGGCTCTGGTGATGGCTACGCGAAAGAAATGTCTGATGACTTCAACAAGAAAGCGGCTGAGCTATACGCTGAGCAAGCGAAAGACGTTGATATCATCATCACGACGGCTCTGATTCCTGGCAAACCTGCACCGAAGCTGATCACTAAAGAAATGGTCGACAGCATGAAAGCGGGTAGCGTGATTGTAGACTTGGCGGCTGCGAACGGCGGTAACTGTGAATACACAGTCAAAGATCAAGTTATCATGACTGACAACGGCGTTAAAGTTGTTGGTTACACCGACATGGTAGGCCGTTTGCCAACGCAATCTTCTCAGCTTTACGCAACAAACCTTGTGAACCTTCTAAAACTTCTTTGTAAAGAGAAAGACGGCAACATCAATATCGACTTCGAAGACGTTGTACTTCGTGGCGTGACTGTCGTGAAAGAAGGCGAAATCACTTGGCCAGCGCCACCTATTCAAGTTTCTGCTCAACCTCAGGCTAAGCAAGAACCTGTGGTTAAGAAAGAGCCAAAAGTTGAAGAGCCAACTTCGCCAACGAAAAAACTTATTGGTTTAGTGGCAGCTGTTGGTGCCTTTGCATGGGTTGCTTCGGTTGCGCCTGCGGCGTTCCTTTCACACTTCACGGTATTCGTATTAGCGTGTGTTGTAGGTTACTACGTTGTTTGGAACGTGACGCATGCACTGCATACTCCGCTTATGTCGGTAACTAACGCTATCTCGGGCATTATTGTTGTGGGTGCGTTACTGCAAATTGGACAAGGTAATGGGGTCGTATCCTTCCTTTCGTTCATCGCCGTGTTGATTGCAAGTATCAACATATTCGGTGGTTTCACCGTCACCAAGCGTATGCTTGAAATGTTCCGCAAAGATAAATAAGGAGTCACAATGTCTGCAGGATTAGTACAAGCAGCTTACATTGTTGCTGCATTATTTTTCATCATGAGTTTGGCGGGGCTTTCTAAGCAAGAGTCTGCGCGAAATGGTAACTACTACGGCATCGCTGGTATGACGATCGCGCTGATCGCGACGATCTTTAGCCCTGATGCTCAAGGTTTTGGCTGGATCATTATCGCGATGGCGATCGGTGGTGCGATCGGTATTTTCTACGCTAAGAAAGTAGAAATGACCGAAATGCCAGAACTGGTTGCGATTCTTCACAGCTTCGTAGGTTTGGCTGCGGTTCTGGTTGGTTACAATAGCTACCTGGACGCACCTGAAGCGGCAACGCACGCGGAACACGTTATCCACCTTGTTGAAGTATTCCTTGGTGTGTTTATCGGTGCAGTAACCTTTACTGGTTCTATTGTTGCATTTGGTAAGTTACGTGGCGTAATTTCTTCTTCACCGCTTAACCTTCCTCATAAGCATAAAATGAATCTGGCTGCGATTGTTGTGTCTACGCTACTTATGATTTACTTCGTAAAAGCAGACGGCAGCATGTTCGCTCTTATCGTAATGACACTGATTGCATTCGCTTTTGGTTACCATTTGGTAGCATCAATCGGTGGTGCGGATATGCCAGTAGTGGTTTCAATGCTGAACTCTTACTCTGGTTGGGCAGCGGCAGCAGCAGGTTTCATGCTTGCAAACGACCTATTGATCGTAACAGGTGCTTTGGTTGGTTCTTCAGGTGCGATTCTGTCATACATCATGTGTAAAGCGATGAACCGCTCGTTCATTAGCGTTATCGCTGGTGGCTTTGGTCAAGAGATCATCATTTCTAGTGATGAGGAGCAGGGCGAACACCGCGAAACTAACGCCGAAGAAGTGGCTGAAATGCTGAAGAACTCAAAATCAGTAATCATCACTCCGGGATACGGTATGGCAGTAGCGCAAGCTCAATACCCTGTGCATGAAATCACGGATGCTCTTCGCTCACAAGGTGTTGAAGTACGTTTTGGTATTCACCCTGTAGCGGGTCGCCTTCCAGGTCACATGAACGTATTGCTGGCAGAAGCGAAAGTTCCTTATGATATCGTTCTTGAAATGGACGAAATCAATGATGACTTCCCAGAGACCGATACCGTACTTGTTATTGGTGCCAACGATACAGTGAACCCAGCAGCGCTTGAAGATCCAAACAGCCCAATTGCAGGCATGCCTGTACTGGAAGTTTGGAATGCGAAAAACGTAGTGGTATTCAAGCGTTCAATGAATACTGGTTACGCCGGCGTACAAAACCCGTTGTTCTTTAAAGAAAACACGTCAATGCTATTTGGCGATGCTAAAGAAAGCGTAGAAAATATTTTTAAAGCGTTATAATCCTAAACTGCTTTAAAATTACTCAGGGCCAGCAATCGCTGGCCCTTTTTTGTTCTGGTTCAATGTTATAGTAATGCAAATCCTGTAGTTACCTGATGTCAATTGATTCTAGATTGCTGTATAGTTTGGCGTAGTCTAATAAGTAACGGTAACAGTTTGATTAACAAGATTTTGCTCGGTTTAGCATCTATCGTGCCGGTTTTTTCGGCAACTGCAGCAGCCGATTCATTACCAGAAAGAATAGATACGTTTACAGAGCTATTTAACTACGAAGTAGCTCTTAAGTCGTATGATATTCGTATTCTGCAATCAAATTATCCTACTAAGTTACTTGCGCCTGATTCATTACTTCCGCAAACGTCAGACTATCCGCTGAAGGACATACAGCAGCTTTATAGTTTAGATAAGACTTGTCGTGGTAAACTGCCGCTCAGTCCATTGATTACCGAACCTCTTGTGTTTACTCGAGCTATCTGTAAAGGCACAGAGCTTACTCCACGCTGGTTTTCTCGCAGTGGACTCATTCACCCAGGTGGGGGCACTTACGCTGCTCGCTATGTCGATAAGCATCCCGATCTTAGACCAAAGCTCGCTCAATACATGCATATTAAGGAGCGCGGTAACGAAGAGGGTGATGAGTTACTCGAAAGCTTGCAAAACATGAACGATGACGCCATAAATGCATTGATCGCCGGAGCAAGCATGTTCATTGAAGGTAATGAGCTGTGGTTACGTCGAGGCGATCGCTATTTTGTGTTCGAAAGAGAGTTATGGCAGGAAAACGTCGCGAATGCAGGTTTGTCCTATTCACTGGCGTCAGAAAACAAAAGCTGTTTCGTAAAACGAGGCAATATTTGCTGGGACGTTGAAGATCATTCACAGATTCTTCGTATCAGTATGATTGTTTTGGTCATCGCGAACATACTTCTCGTGATCGGATGGGCGGTATACCGCTGGAACAGTAAGCGAGAAGAATTGCGCAGCCGTATGTTGGTATTGCAAATTTTAACTCATGAATTGAGAACGCCAATTGCGTCTCTGTCTATGACCGTTGAAGGGTTTCGTCGAGAATTTGAGCACTTACCAGAAAGTGTATATGACGAATTCCGCCGGCTGTGCGAAGATACACGTCGATTACGCCAATTAGCGGAGGCGAGTAAGGATTATTTGCAATCTGATAACCAAATGCTTGCAACGGACTGGGTTCCATCTGTTGTCGAATGGTTAGAATTTAAGATTGAAGAAGAATTTGATAATGCTGTACTTCTCAACGTAAACGAAGACGTAGCGGCTAAAGTTAACGTGTACTGGCTTGGCACCTGTATTGATAACTTGTTACGTAATGCACTGAAGTATGGCGTTCCACCGGTTGAACTTCATGTTCAAACGAGTGAAGATAAAATCGTTTTCCAAGTCCGTGATGCTGGTGACTTGACCGCAAAAGACTGGACTAATTTGAAAAAACCGTTCGTGAGTAAGAGCGGGTTAGGACTTGGACTAACAATCGTTGAATCTATGGTAGGCCGCATGGGCGGAAAAATGTCCCTTATAGGACCACCTACAACCTTTATATTGGAGATACCTTGTGAAACAGACACTGCTTCTCGTTGAGGACGATAAAAACTTGGCTGATGGCCTGTTAGTAAGCCTGGAACAAGCAGGATATGAGTGTTTACATGTGGAGCGTATTGCGGACGTTGAATCGCAATGGAAGAAAGCCGATTTAGTGATTCTCGATCGCCAGTTGCCTGATGGTGACTCTGTACAACATCTTCCTGAATGGAAAAATCTCAAGGATGTACCAGTTATTCTGCTGACTGCTCTTGTGACAGTAAAAGACAAAGTGGCAGGACTGGATTCAGGTGCAAACGACTACTTAACTAAACCTTTTGCAGAGGCTGAGTTATTCGCACGTATTCGTGCACAATTGCGTGCTCCAGATTCGGGAGAGCAAGACGGTGCAAGTTCAGATAAAGTGATCACAAAGGATTTGGAAATCGATCGCTCTACTCGTGAAGTCCTGTTTAAAGACGAGTTAATTACTCTGACACGTACAGAATTCGACTTACTATTGTTCTTAGCGTCTAATCTGGGCCGCGTATTTACTCGCGACGAGTTGCTTGACCATGTTTGGGGTTACAACCACTTCCCAACAACACGAACTGTTGATACGCATGTACTGCAGCTACGTCAGAAACTACCTGGCTTAGAAATTGAGACACTTCGTGGTGTCGGATACAAAATGAAAGCTTAAAGAATAATGAAAACACTACTCCCTGTAGTTTTGTCATTAGTGTTAGTGAAGCCAGTCCAAGCTATGGACTGGTTTCGAACTAATACGCCTCTAACTCAGGCTCATCAACATCTGCTTGAAGATGATCTTTCAGGAATGTTCAATACTTTAGTTGAACTATGGCAGACAGAACCCAGCCGCGATTTAACCTCACACTTAAACGATCTGCTTGGTCAGTCTCTGACTAAGGATTGTGGAAAATCACTGACGGCCGTCACTTTACCAGAGTGGGTAAGTGGCGTTAACGTCATACGCCAAACCATTCAAAGCCCAGGTCGCGATACGTTCCGTTTAGTCGTTAAAGTAAGAGCAACGACTGAAGTGGAACAAATCACATTCAAACGTTGGGTTGATAGCTCAATTTCAGCTGATAGCTCATTTGCTGTAGAAGAAACGCCAAATGGGGCTGAAATCGCGAACGAGCGCAGTTTTCTCAAGCGTTACAACCTAACTGGTCAACTTGAATCAGGTTTGTATCATTTAACCGTTGTTGCAAAAGATAAACCTGAGTATCGAACGTGGGTCATTTTGGGCGACTCTAACTCCAGTCAGTACGTTCGCTGGACGTCTAAAGAAAACTGGAAAGTTGAAAAGAGTGCGCTGAGAAATCCTCATTGTCCATTACCACAGCTTGAAGTGGGGCTTTATGACTACATCGAAGGCCAGTATGAACAAATGTGGAAAAAAACGTATGAGTCGAATTATCCTGAGTCACTAGAACTTGCTGGCGTACCGAATGATCGCTACGTTCTTGCGGTAAGCATTAATAGTCGCCGTTGGCAGGGTGACATCATTGTTGAGCAAGCTCAAACAATAAGCCGTACTTATGATCTTTCGCAAGAAGATTAACTAAAGAAATTACATTTGTGCCGATATAAGTTCAGGAAGAACTAAATCACAAGTGTAGTATGAAAACTCAATTCAAAATATTATCAACCGTCATCACCGCAGCACTGTTTTCCAATGTGGCTTCAGCTGCTAACTACTCAATTGAAGCCCGCAGTGATGCTATGGGCGGTGTTGGCACAGTCTCCGCCAGTTACCTTACCGCACCATTTTTTAACCCTGCTTTAAGTGCAATCTATCGCCGCAACGATGACGCGGGTATCATTGCCCCAAGTTTTGGTATTAGCTTTGATGATCAATACGATTTGATTGATGAAATTGATCGTATCAGCAAGCTTAATGACGATGCCGAAATAGAGAGTTCATTGAATGCACTTGCTCAAGGTAATCAAAAATTAAACTTTGACCTTGGGGGTGTCGTTGCTGTTGGTATCCCTAACAAATTTTTATCAGCAACGGTTTACGGAAAATTATACACAGAATCTTTTGTACAGCCATCTATTGATACCTCTGGCGCTAACCCAATGGACAATACTTATGTTCAAGGCGTGAGTATTGGTGTTGCGGAAGCGGGCATCTCATTGGCAAAATACACCAACTACATGGGGCAGCACCTCTCTGTTGGTATCACACCAAAACTACAACGCATTTACACCTATTCATACGCAACAAGCTTCAATAATTTTGACACCGCTGACTTACGTGAAAATGAAACCGCTGAAACCATGTTTAATTTGGACGCAGGTGCACTTTGGTTTTTTGGGCCCTACCGTTTAGGTATTGCGGCAAAGAACTTAATCGGAAGAGATGTAGAAACTAAGTCGTTTCAGTACAACAGTAACCCCATCGAGTCCTATCAATACAGCATGAGGCCACTTTATACGATAGGCGCAGGCTTCGTTGCAGATTACTTTACCATGAGTGTCGACTACGACTTAAATGAAGAAAAACGCTTTTCATCCTTTGATGATAATACGCAAATGATTCGCGCCGGTGTTGAATTTGATATTCTGCGCCAAATGGCACTGAGAGCTGGTTATATGAAAAACTTAGCTCGAAGTCATGATGATGGGACGATCACCGCGGGAATAGGGCTCTCGCCACTTAACTTGCTTGAGCTGGATATAGCAGCTCGTTATACAAATGAAAACGCGATGGGTGCGTCAATTAATTTTCTTGCGACCTATTAAACGAATCGTTATAGTCGGCTCCTCTAAATGAGGAGCTTTTTTATGTTTGACGATCTACCCCCTCTATCTCACGAAGAACAACAGCAAGCCGTGGTAAAGATTCAAGAGCTAATGTCTCAAGGTACAAGTACGGCTGAAGCAATAAAAATTGTTGCTGAAAATATTCGAGCTGAGTACGCAGCTAAACAGCAACAAGACGAAGAATAAACAAAACGATAAGCAAAGAAGCAGGGCAGTAAAACGCTCTGCTTTTTTTGTGCCTGCTCGACAGGCCACATACTAATTATTAAAAGCGCAACTGTGTGACATCGTCACGTCATGTGGGTCACTAAACGCAACACAAGGTTAGAATCGCCATGATAAATGCTGGGTAAAATTTTACTAACTAAACTTTATCAACCCGAACTAGGGCCTTTAAAAGTTAAGGTAAAATTAAGAGTTTAGGTAATATTCTCAATATATCAATAACATAAAGTAGAATATTGGTCTGGGTGGATGGTTGCTGCCTCTTCAGTCTGTAATTATATTACAGGTAGTTTCATGAGTGCGGATGTAGCCAGTCATTTATGCTAAAAATTAATCTTAGCTACGTTGTCACGTTAATATCGCCAGATTAAAAGCAAGTAAACACATGGGGTGTAGAAACAGTAAGTGCTTGCATATTTTGAAAACGTGTTGTGGTGCCCGTATGAATTACACTAACCAAAATTCTCTCGTTTAACGGTTCTTTACTCGTAGACGGTGCTTTTCACAAGAAGTTAAAACTACAAGCTTGAGTTACGGTGTCACACGGAAGTGTTTTCGTATAATCCAAATACAACGTGTCAAAACCATTAGTTTAGGAGTGGGCGAAAGGTTCAATCACTGCAATCAGGTGGAAGTTCTTTATACTAAACAAATCAAAAGGTTAGAGGTTATAGTTGGATTTTTACTCGGGCGCGATGTTTCTTGGTGATAGGTTCAGGTTAGGTAGATTTATGAAGATTCTTATGTTTTGGTGTAACGACTGCGTTGAATTGCCTTGATTGAGCTAGACTTAATGTAAGTCTATGAAAACTAATCGGGAGAAAAGCAATGAGCTACACGCATATATTAGTCGCGGTTGATTTATCTGATTCCAGCAAGAAAGTTATTGATAAAGCGATTAGTCAGGCAACGGACCCAAACTGTAAACTTTCCTTCGTGTATGTAGATGTAGATAGAGTAGTCTTAGAACCTAAAGAAGAAGAGGAATACAACAGAAAGTTACAAGCACTTGCATCAGAGTGTAAGTATCCGGTTTCTGACACCATGGTCGTAATTGGTGATCTTCATATCAAATTGCAAGGGCTCGTCAAACAACAAGGTATAGATTTGGTTGTGTGTGGCCATCACCATAATCTGTTAAGTCGTTTTTTCTCCTCAGTGCCTAAACTCGCTAACTCAGTAGAGGCTGATTTGTTGGTCGTTTACCTTCATGATGAATAGTCCAACTCAAAAAGCCGAGCTTAATTAGCTCGGCTATCTGGTCACGGTCTTTTAATTTATTTACGTTGTGAGGGCGTTAGCGAGAAATACGAGGGATGATTCTAGTCTTTTTAGTCAAGATATTAGCCGATTCAGCATTCGAGTTTAGATCAAAATGCACATTAACTTGAATACCTTCTCGCTCAAACGTTACATCATCAAAATCAGTCATCGCGATCTTAAAACCGTTTCTAGCAAAAAGGCCAGTAACCATGGTCCGCTGTTTTATTTGTAATGCAGACGCCAATAGTTTGTCCATGGTAATTCTCCTTTTGAGTTGTGGGGATATTTAACAACCATACCCCCTACAGCATATGAAATCAATTTAATAAATATTGTGTCGTTTGAGTGTCTTCGCGAGCATACTCTTCTAGCATCTCCAAACAACATGAAACAATGCTTAATTAATGTGGCTGTTAATAACTCATGACGTTTTATGTGATAACGGCATAGAAAAGTGCTAATGCTGCTGATTATCATAGATACTTATTGTTACAAATTATCGTTTATACCAGGACACTATAAATGAACAGAGACTGTCGGATTGTCCATCTTCTTGGGGCTCAAATAGCAAAAAGCCGAGCTAGTGTTGCTCGGCCTGATAAGCGAGTAGGTTAACCTAACGAGAATTACTTGGTAACATGTGGGCGCTTCGGGTCAAAATATCAGCCGACTCAGCATTCGAATCCATATCAAAATGTACGTTAACTTGAACGCCTTCTCGTTCGAATGTCACATCATCAAAATCGGTCATTGCGATTTTAAATCCATTTCTCGCGAATAAACCTGTGACCATTGTTCTCTGTTTTATTTGTAATGCAGACTCGAGTAGCTTATCCATAGCATTAATCCTTGTTATTTGTATGGGAATTAAATAAAAGTAGTACTTTAGGGTGATAAGGTCAATTAAGGTTAATTGATGATAGTTCCAAATAACTGAAACTCTTACAAATCAGTCATGGTTTAAATCCAAAACAGACCGCTGAAAATGTACATGTATATCATTGTTTTAAAACGAAATAATTGCGAAGATAAAAAGTAGGGAAGTCAGATTTTGATTGTTCGTGATATCAATACGTTATGAGAACAGCTCTTAAATGTTGTGACCATGTAACTTTGGGTAAGCTCGCAGCATATTGCCTATGTGTGAACTGTTGGCATAAATCTGCTCAATACCCAGAATGTTTATCACTATAAAACGTTAGCGGATTACGGTGCTCATTAAGGTATTCTCGTGTTGCGACCATATGTTCGTAGGCGGATTCGGTCTCGCTAAAACGCAGGTTCATCAAGCGACCGGTCGCATCATCGATGAAAACCAACAGGCAGCACTTGTCGCTGCGTCCTTCAAACCAGTCACGGCGTTAAAGAAGCTGATAAACACGGGGCTTACACTGTGAATGTGGTGCCCAGAGACCATCAGCAATCATCCAACTTCGTAAGGTCTCGTTGGATATCGGAAGATTATGTAACTCAGATAATTTTCCCTAGCAAGTGTTGGAGAAAAATCCGAGTACTTATCACAATTCTCGCAGACGATTCATAAGTCGCTGCACTTGGCGAATACTCAAATCAAGAATATCTGCCGCATCGACTCGTCGGATTCACATCCTGAATTACTTTAAAACGATTGATATCAGAGTCATTCATAGTCACTAGCATCTTGATCATGTCCTTAGCACAAATCCAAAGTAAATAAGGACTAGTGATTGTATGCTAAAGAGACATTTTAACTTTGTTAAATAGTGACATTACAACTTTGCTCCTACAGATTCAGTGCGCATTATATGTGTTATGTTAAATTGTATGCGGTGCTACTTGAAATCTTATCCTTTTAAGTCTCCTATCCCTCTCAGATTTTAAATTTGTGGTCACAGGTACTCGTAAGGTTTTAGAGCTCCGATTAAACATAAAGGCTATTTACCATAAAATAGCTAATATCGATATATCAATCTGCGATTGCTCAATCTTCAATTAGCCGTTAACAAGAATGCAGATGACTATACGTCGAAAAACAGATGTAAAAAAAGCGTCTCTAGAGACGCTCTAATTCACAATCTGGATTCTTAACCGCCAGCTAGTTTAACGGTCATGCCTTTCTTTTCTAGGTGTGCTTTGATTTTGTCTCGCGCATCACCTTGAATTTCTATGTTGCCGTCTTTAACAGAACCACCACAGCCACAGACTTTCTTGAGTTCTGCTGCGAGTAATTTTAGTGGTGCGTCATCAAGATCTAAGCCTGTAACGATACAAACACCTTTACCTTTACGGCCTTTTGTTTGGCGTTGAATACGCACGATACCATCGCCTTTAGGGCGAGCAATTTTCTCTTCTTCCGGTTTGATTCGGCCGGTTTCCGTTGAATATACTAAGGACATACTGTTATTTCTTGTGTTGTTGGGTCTGCAATGCTTTTTTCTTAGCAGCTAAATAAGCTTCGATATGACGTTGAATGGCCAACTTACCGCCTTTGATTAGTTTACCATTAAACATGCAATACCATTCATTCGGCTCACCCGAATCATTTTTTAAAGTATAGCCGTTAAAAGCAACTGATTGTGTTCCTGCGGTGCTTTGCCTGGTCTGTGCAAGAGAAGCAAATTCTTTTGGATCGATGATTGAAGCAGTGTCGCACCACCAGTCAATACTTTTTTTAACTGAGGTCAGATTACCTTGCAATACGTGGCTTTTGATCTTTACCTTCCAAAGACTGCCATCCAAACTGGATTTTAAATTAAAGCCTCTATATGTCGCAACTGCCATAAATGCCCCATTTTTGTATCAATTTCAGTCGTCTAAGAGAATTTAATGAGCATCAATACAGTGAGATGCTCAGCACAAGCACTTCTAACACAATCTATTGTTAAGTAACGTTATTTACTTTGCACTTTTGATGCAGTCTTGAAGAAACTCGTGGAATTTGTGGCCATTGTTTTGAAGCATTTTCGGGAACATCGAGATTGGTGTCATACCCGGGAACGTATTCACTTCATTCAGGTAAATCTCTCCATCTTCAGTAAGGAAGAAATCAATACGAGACAAATGACGCAGGTTCATCTGTTTAAATACGGTCTCTGACTCTTGCTTGATCGTCTCTATCTGTTCTGGTGTAAGGTTTTTTGCTTCAACTTCCGTCAATGAGTGGCTTGCACTGCTGTATTTTTCATCGTACGAATAAAATGTACCATCAGGCGCGATAACTTCACCAGGTTTCGTCACATAGAGTTCGCCATTCATTTCATACGCGGCCACTTCTAATTCTCGAGGCTTAACTGACTTTTCTACTAAAACTTGATCAGAGTAACCAAAAGCAGCATTAACCGCGTCGGAAAGCATCTCTCTTTCCGTTACGCTGTAACAGCCAACTGAAGATCCTTGTCTTGCAGCTTTAACGAATACTTTGCCCCATTTATCAAACGCTTGCTGAGCTTGAATATGAGCTTGCTCATTATTTTTAGTCAGGAACAAGTATGGTGTGTTCGGTATACCTAGAGCGTCGTACCAAAGTTTCGATGTGATTTTGTTGAAACTGTTGCTGCTTGCTTCTGGTCCGCAACCCAGATAAGGAATGCCAGCGATTTCAAATAGAGATTGAATATCGCCAGTTTCACCAGGGAAACCATGAATACAAGGTACGATGAAGTCAATTGTCTGATTCGAGTCGTTAGAACATAAGCATTTGGTGTTGAGGTCCAAGTAAACCAATTCGCCTTGATCGGTCATCCAACCTTCGTTTTTGATCTCTACACGCGTTACCTTGATGTTCTCAATGAGATTCAGTTGTTGTTCGACAAAGTTAGCAGACAGCAATGATATCTCGTGCTCTGAAGAGCCACCACCGCATAATAGAAGAATATTTTTAATCATGAATCAATCTTTCCGTGACCTACAAAAGATACTTATTGTTATGATAACCCTTTGAGAAGTGACGTACAGTTATTTTACTGTGAGGCGTATCGTTCGGGTACGATTTGAACAATTTAAAAAGGGAGCGATATGCCCCCTACTTAGTTTGATCAGTTTAGTTTATTAAGCGTCGGATATGCCGAGTTTTTAATCGCATCAATGCTTTTGACAAAAGGCTTTAACTGACGCAATTGAGCTGGAAGCGTTGCGATCGCCTTTTGTGCTTCCGCACTTGTCGCATAATCTCCGTATAAAATGGAGTACCATTTGGTGCCATTGACTACTTTGTAGTTAGCCCAAATCGGCTGCTCACTTTGCGGTAGTTTGTTGGTGAACTGAGTCACTTTATCTTCACTACCAACAGCGACAACTTGGATGGTGTATCCGAAACGTTGAACTGCTGATTGATCCTTGCTTGGTGGCATGATCTTAACCGGTTTTACCTGATCGTTTGGAGTCAGTTTTATGACTTTCTTTTCTTCAGGTTTAGGTGTCATTTTCACCACTGTTGGTGCTACATCTTTCTCAACGACGGCATTTTCAGACGCCATAATTGGTTTTGATATGACATCTGAAGAATAGTCCTCACGAAAACTCTCTGAGGTAACATCCGTAGTGTAGGTTTCAGATGCACAAGCGGAAAGAAGAAGGGTTAAGCCGATGATTGCGGTCTTTTTCATGAATAACAAACGCTCTGAACAAATATTACGATAAATCATGCCGATAGGAGGCTCGATTATCAAGCATCAAATACAATAAACTGCCTTTTTGATGTGATGAGTGACACAAACTCTACAAGCTTCGTACAGTTTTTCTCCGTTGTTTATCTCTGGCATGTTTTCTCTAAGAAGTATTCGTTTATGATTATTGATATCCATCCAGTAAAGCTCTCAACAATATCGTGTTAAAGGCAAGGAATCTGCATGAATAAACTACATAAGCTTTTTAAACCTGATTCAGTTGCGGTAGTTGGCGCATCACCGAGAGAGTTACGCGCGGGTCACGTGGTCATGCGCAATCTTCTTCAAAGTGGTTTTGGTGGCGCGATTATGCCAGTAACGCCAAAACACAAAAGTGTATTAGGCGTTATCGCTTACCCGGACATCGCTTCCCTGCCCTTGACTCCAGATATCGCGATTCTATGTACTAACGCTTCACGTAATGAAAAGCTTCTCAAGGAATTAGACGAGCGTGGAACTCAGTTCGCTATCGTAATCTCTGATGACACTCAAATCGTCGATGTGTCTTCGCTTAATATTCGGGTCTTGGGTTCCAACAGCCTTGGCATTATTCTCCCTTGGCACAACTTCAATTGTACGTTTTCTCCGGTTGCTGCCAAACCAGGGAAAATTGCTTTTATTTCTCAGTCAGCCGCCGTTTGTACAACTGTTCTGGATTGGGCGAACGACAAAAATATCGGATTTTCGTCATTTATTTCGATTGGACGAGGTCAGGATATCGATTTTGCCGATTTACTTGATCATTTGAGTATGGACGGACATACCGAGGCCATCTTGCTCTACGTTGACTCGATCAGTGATGCTCGCCGCTTTTTATCAGCGGCCAGAGCGGCATCCCGAAATCGACGTATTCTTGTTTTAAAAGCAGGACGGTCGAAAGAGATGAATACGCTTGAGCAGCAAGACGGCGATACCTTAGACATTATTTATGATTCTGCGATCCGCAGAACAGGTATGTTGAGGGTTAGTAATACTCATGAGTTATTTGCAGCGGTAGAAACTCTAACCCACTCAGTCCCCCTGCGTGGAGAACGACTAGCGGTCATTACCAACGGCGGTGGGCCTGCAGTGATGGCCGTGGATACGCTTTTCGAACGTGGCGGTAATTTAGCGACGCTTGATGAAGCTTCGACCGAGCAATTGAGAGCCGTTCTGCCGCCAAACTGGCGAGAAGTGAACCCCATCGACCTCTCTGGTGATGCGACCAAAAAGCGCTACGTCGACACTATTAACGCTTTAATGAACAATGATTGTGCGGATGCAATTTTGATTATGCACAGCCCTTCTGCTGTTTCTGATCCACTAGATACGGCGTACGATGTGATTGAAGCGATTAAGTCCCATCCGAGGCATAAGCACTTTAACATCCTGACTAACTGGTCGGGAGAACAAACGTCTCGTGAGGCTCGTCTTGCTTTCACTCAAGCGGGAATACCCACTTATCGAACACCAGAAAGTGCAGTTGTTGCCTACATGCACCTTGTGGAGTACCGCAGAAACCAAAAGCAACTGATGGAAACACCAACAACGGCAGAACCGTTGCACTCAGGAAGCATCAATTCTGCTATGGAATGGGTAAATGAACGACTACTGGACAAAAACACAGTGTCGTTGGATACACACCAAACTAGCCCACTTTTTAAACTGTTTGGTTTCAATGTGCTGCCAACGTGGATCGCGTCCGATGCAATAGAAGCGGTACATATGGCGGAAAATATCGGCTATCCGGTAGCGGTAAAACTGCGCTCTCCTGATATTCCACACAAGTCAGACGTTCATGGTGTTGCCCTCAACCTGAGAAACAGTAATGAAGTCTCGAGTGCATCAAATTCTATTTTAGATGCTGTAAAACTTAGCTATCCATCTGCTAACGTCCACGGCCTTTTAGTACAAGGTATGGCTAAACTTGGCAGTGCTGAAGAAATACGAATCAGTATTGCTGTAGACAAAGTATTTGGGCCGGTGATATTGCTTGGTCAAGGTGGTTCTGAATGGAATATTGCTCAAGATGCCGTGGCCGCGTTACCGCCATTAAACATGACTCTGGCGCGTTATTTAGTCGTGGTTGCTTTGAAATCAGGCAAGATCCGCTTGCAAAAGCATAAAGATGCTTTCGATATTACCGAACTGTCGAAATTCTTGGTTCGTATTTCGCAGATGGCGGTTGAGTTACCAGAAATACACAGACTGGATATCCATCCAGTACTCGTGTCTGGGAACGATTTGACGATCATTGATGCGGATTTGACGTTAACAAAATATGAAGGCGATGCTCAAACGCGCCTTGCTATCCGCCCTTTCCCGGCAGAGTTTGTTGAAACGGTCACTCTGCGCGACGGTCAACCTGTCTTACTTCGCCCTATCTTGCCTGAAGATGAGCCTCTACATGCTCAATTCATCAATAACGTATCCAGAGAAGATCTTTACAAGCGATTTTTCTCCGAAGTTGGTGAGTTCAACCACGAGGCTTTGGCTAATTTTACTCAAATCGATTACGACAGAGAAATGGCATTTGTCGCCGTCGCATTTGATAAGAGCGGCCCATCAATTATTGGCGTAGCCCGCGCTCTGATCACGCCCGATAATAGCGACGCTGAGTTTGCTATTCTCATTCGCTCTGATCTAAAAGGAAAAGGCCTCGGCAAGGTATTGATGAAAAAAATCATTAGCTATTGCCAAGTTAAAGGCACTAAGCAAATATCAGGAATGACAATGCCGACTAATCGTGGAATGCTGATGTTAGCACAAAGCCTCGGGTTTGATATTGATGTTCAGTTTGAAGATGGTATTGCAGATATGGTCTTAGCGTTAAACTAGAATGAAGGCCCAGCTTTCGACGTTTTCTACATGGATAGAATCGTTCAAGCTGGGCTTTGTCTTGTCTGGAAACAAAACTTAGTGCTGAAAAACCCAATACTTTTGTGACAAGGTCACTTTAACGCCCAATTTTTTTTCAAATATTGAATACACCAGGATTTAGCCTCTCCCATTGTGTTTCGACGCCACGCGAGAATGACGTCCATAGGTATTGGCTCCGTACCTTCGATCAACTTGAGCTCTCCACTTTCAATCAGCGGCTGAGCTATTTGGCTTGGCAGTGTTCCGATACCTAGCCCCGCTCTGAGTGCATCAACCTTCGCTGTAAAATTGGTGACCGTTAACCTTGGTTGCTTTTGAATAATATTCATTGAAAGCGCTGGTTGCTCTCGAGCCGTGTCTGCGATCGCAATAATACGATACTTTTCTCTTGCCGCTTCATCAAAATCACCGCTGCGTTTATGCACATAGTGGTTTGCAGCAGCAACCCAAAGCATGGTCATCTTACCTATTTTTTCTGACTTCACTTCTTGAGGAAGCGTGTCCAGGGATGGACAAATCAATAGATCAGAACGGCCTGTGTTGAGCGATTCCCAACCACCTGCCAAAATCTCTTCTTGCAATCTGACTCGGGTAGAACTGACTTCAGATAGCGCATCCACCATAGGAAAAAAGTTACAAACAGGAATAATGCCATCGAATGCAACGGTGATATCTAATTCCCACCCATTTGCCAATACCGTAGCGTCGTTTACCAGCTTTTCACTGGCCTTCAATATATCTCGCCCGCGTTCAAGGATGAGTTTACCAGCTTCGGTAAAATGAGCTTTATGCCCTGAGCGATCGAAAATAATGATATCTAAGTCTTGCTCAAGTTTTTGAATTTGGTAGCTAAGTGACGAAGGAGCTCTGTCTAATTCATTGGCGGCTGCAGCAAAACTGCCTCTTCGGTCTATTGCATCCAAAATATGGAGCGCTTCTAAAGTGATCGGACTGTGCACATTAACTTCCTTTACCTGATGTATACCACACGAGTGGTGACTTATCAGACAGTTAATAAATCAAGAAACAACAATATAACACATTGATTAGTAATGACGAGAAATGCCTATTTTGCAACGTTTTCCTGATTATACGATCGTCAGTTGCTGGTTAGCCATGTCTGAGTTGGGTCGAATCTAGGCGGTTTGGAATTAAAGATACGGTTAGATGAGTAAAATCAGAAGGAAACTTAATTAAAAATGATGACTTAATCCTTAGATACAACAAAGCCAGCTAAATGCTGGCTTTTTATCAAATTTTCATTTCTAAAAGGTAAAGAAAAGTATGGAAAATGAAAATTTACTGCTGTGCCATCTCTTTTTTCACCATTACAGCTGCTGCTACGATGAAAGCGATGATTAGACCGAGTTCCATGAACTACCCCAGTGATTATGAGAAAGAAAAGACCAAATCTTGAAGTCGGGCATAGTTTAGCACGTCTAGGATTCGTTGCTAGCTTTTAACCTCAAATTTACGATTTTTACGATTTAGATCAAAAAAGGCGCAAAACTGCGCCTTTTAGGTTATAAACTTGTTAAATGCATTAGTTCAACTCAGGATAACCTTGCGGATTTTGAGATTGCCATCTCCAAGTATCACTCGTCATTTCTTCAAGCGTACGGGTTGCTTTCCAGCCTAATTCAGTAGCCGCTTTACACGGATCCGCCCAACATTCCGCGATATCGCCTGGGCGACGCTCAACCAGCTTGTAAGGCACTTCTTTGCCACTCGCTGCTTGGAAAGCCTCAACCATTTCAAGGACGCTATAACCTTTGCCTGTACCTAAGTTATAAATATGCAGTCCTGATTTGTTACCTACTTTCTCTAATGCTGCTACGTGACCGTCAGAAAGATCCATAACATGGATATAGTCACGAACTCCTGTACCATCTGGAGTTGGGTAGTCGTTTCCAAATACCGACAGGAACTCACGACGACCAACGGCAACTTGTGAGATAAATGGCATCAGGTTGTTTGGAATCCCCTGAGGGTCTTCACCAAGCTCACCTGTTGGATGAGAGCCAACTGGGTTGAAATAACGTAACAGAGTGATACTCCAATCTGGGTTCGCTTTTTGAAAGTCTGTAAGACACTCTTCGACCATCAATTTACTGCGACCATATGGATTGGTAGCACTTGTTGGAAAATCCTCTGTAATTGGCACAGAAGCTGGATCACCATAAACCGTTGCTGAAGAACTAAATACTAATGACTTAACACCAGCTTCACGCATTGCATCAACCAATACCAAAGTACCGTTTACGTTATTATCATAATACTCTAGTGGTTTCGCTACGGATTCACCAACGGCTTTTAAACCAGCGAAATGAATAACCGCTTCAATATCATTGCTTTGCAGCGCATCAACTAGCGCTGCTTTATCGCGAATATCAGCCTTAATGAACTTCGGACTTATTCCGCAAACTTTTTCAATGCGGTGTAATACGGCAGGATTACTATTATATAAGTTGTCTAAAATCACTGGTGTCATACCAGCTTCAATCATTTGAATACAAGTGTGGCTTCCGATATAGCCCATACCGCCTGTAACAAGTACTTTCATTTTATGTTCCTTCTGACGCGAATAAGGATAGTCTAAAGCTTTAACGCTTTAATTAAAACTGTCTCTTACAACTCATATCCCATTAATATTGCTCGCCCTTTTCCGGATTTTTTAGCTTGGTACATCGCAGTATCCGCACTTTTCAAAACGCGGGCGGCATCTCGCTCATTGATACTCACCAGCTTCACTCCAATGCTTACGCCTACTTGTAGATCATTTTGACCATATTGAATCGGATTACATATTGCGGTCAGTAACTGTTCCGCAATGCGTGTGACGATAGTCTGATTAGCTGGGTTGACCAGCATTGCAAACTCATCACCAGACAGCCTGGCGATCAAATCACCGTGTCTTGTTGCGGATACAAGTCGTTTGCTCACGATTCTCAGCACTTCATCGCCAGCGTCATGCCCGTAGGTGTCATTGATTGCTTTGAATCCATCCAAGTCTAAATAAAGTACCGCAAATTCGTCTCGGACGTAGGCTGATCTTTGTACCAGATCTTCTAACTCTGCGTTGAATTTAGCACGATTCGCTAATCCGGTCAGCGGGTCATGATGCGCCAGGTATTCTAAGCGTTCCATCTCTTTTGCATCAGAAAGGTCGGTAAGTACAATCACTGAATCGTAAAGGCTGTTTCTTTCGCATTTTACAATACAGTTTACTTTCGCAAACATCGGAATAAGCTTGCCTAGGCGATTCTCCTCTAAGATTTCCCCCTGCCAAATACCATAATTTGTAAGGGACTGGACAATATGTGGAACCATTCTCCTCAGTTTTAAATGGCGAATATTATTAATTAACGGCTTTCCAACTAACTGGTCGTTCGCTACCCCCATCAACTTTGAAGCCGCAGGGTTAATCATTGTTATCACCCCTTTATGATCGAGAACGATTAGGCCATCCTGACTACTTTCAAACACTCGCCCAGCAATGTGTTCCCGACTCAGTGAAGCCTCTAACTCTGTAACGTCCCGAACCTCGAACAACATACAACTTTGGTCTGAAAGGTATCGGCTTGATACATTAAATTGACGGCTACTATCCACATCCGTTAGTGTCATCTCATTGCATTGCGAGGATTTTTCTAGAAATTGGGCGAGCTCACGGCCTGTTTTTGTTTTAATGAGATCGCGAACATGCGTTTGCAATAAGTGATGGTTATTGCGATTAAAAATTTGATAAGTCGCTGAATTACAGTGAATGATCATTCCTTTACGGTCTACCGTAATCAGGGCGTACTGTAATGATTCAATAACATCTTGAAGAAAGCAGTTCTCTTGTTTCAGGGATTCTAGGTTATGTTGGCGCTGTTTATCACGTTGTCTATGTTTCGTTACCATAGTTTCAAATGAGCAAAGTAACTCGTCTATTTCATCGCGTAAATCATGCCCTCTTTCTACCTTAAACTGGTGTCCAGAGCCGAAATCGTCTACCGCAAGTTTAAGATCCAGTAATGGTTTAAAAGCAGAACGATCTGTAAGAGCTCGTAAAAGCACGCCAACCAGCAGCAAGATGAGGATTCCAATTATGCCATCTGTTACCAACATCAGAACGCTCGGGTTAGTAAACTTTACTTCTATCAATGCCACAATAGAGCCGTAATGGGTAATAGCAACTTCTATATACTCGTATTCGGATTCCGCATTGCTTCCAGAGCTTTTCATTTCATTCAGTTCTGTAAGGGTTACGCCATTTTTACTTAAAAAAGTGATTGTCCGCTTGTCGCTGTCTTTTAATTGAACGGCTGCAATGGCGGATTGCTTCAGTAGCTCAGAAAGAATTGATTCAACCTTTTGCTTGTCGTTTACACTAAGCGCATCTTTAATTGAATTTGAGGCGATGTTAATTAAAAGCCGCGTGTCTTCAGCAAGTTTGACCTTTGACGACAGATGCACGGCATGATAGATGTAAACTTTACTGGTGACGAAGATGGCAGCCATAGAAACTAAAGTTGGCCAAATAAGTTTTATTCGTAATGACATTTAATGCCCCGTAGTCAGATAACAATCAAACAACCGAAGATGAATATGCAACCAATTCCTTATTTAGGGCGCAAAGCGTAACACGGTGGTGAATAAAATCATCGACAACGGCATAAAAAATGAATTGAAATAGAATGAATTACCTAAATATTCGAATCAATTCAAATAATCTAAAGTTAATACTGTAACGAGACTTACCTCGTTTAACTGTTTAAATAATGAACTTAATCACTGAAGCCAGGCATATCTTCCTGCATCGTCAGTTGATTGCTTGAGTAAAATTGAACGTATGACACTGAATAAACAACAACTCACACTAAATTGCGATATGGGCGAAAGCTACGGCTCTTGGAAAATGGGGGCCGATGAAGACGTAATGCCTCATGTTGATATGGCCAATATCGCCTGTGGGTTTCACGCATCCGATCCAAACGTGATGCATGAAACCATCACTCTTGCCAATATGAATGATGTCGAAGTTGGTGCTCATCCGGGCTATCCCGATATACAGGGTTTTGGGCGTCGTTCATTGAGTATGACGGGTGATGAGATCACGAACATGGTTGTTTATCAGGTTGGTGCGTTACAAGCACTTTGCCGCGCTCAGTATACTGATATTGGCTATATCAAGCCCCACGGTGCGCTGTATAACGACATGATGAAAAACGATGCTGTTTTTCGAGCTGTTGTTAAGGCTGCTGCTTTATTCAAAGTGCCGTTGATGATTCTTGCATCGCAAGAGAACGAAAAATACTTAGAAATTGCAGATGACTTTGATGTGCCATTGCTGTTCGAAGCATTTGCAGACAGACTTTACCAAGACAATGGCATGCTTACGCCAAGAACGCAGCCAAATGCAGTCTTAAAAACAGAACATGCCATTCTCGAACAAGTACGCATGTTAGCGGAATCAGGCCGTGTAAAAACCGCATCGGGTAATTATATTCTTCTCGAAGCCGATACAATTTGTGTTCACGGAGATAACGAAGAGTCCATTGCTTTGATTAAAAAAATTCGTCAGAGCCTGTATTCTGGAGGGAATTAATGCAACAGGAAACGTTTAATATTTCAGCTGTCTCGGAATCCAGTATCCTTGTAAGATTTGAGGAGTGCATTCATGAGGAGCACATCGGAGAAGTAGCTCGCCAAATAAGGGAACATCTGGCAAGTGTTATCATGAATGTTATTCCTTCTTATAGAACCGTCTTAATTGACTACCTGCCCTTTAGAATCGATGAAAGCAGTCTGATTGATAAAGTAAACCATATTCTCCGCCAGTTCGATCCTGAGTTGTATGACCGCCGACAGCCTAACAATATTTCGATTCCTGTTTATTACTCAGAAGAAACCGCATTAGATTTAGAACGATTTAACAATTGTGGTTTATCCTTGCAAGACGTAATAGACCTGCATACTCAAACGGTCTATAGCGTCTCTGCTATAGGGTTTGCGCCAGGTTTTGCCTTTCTATCCGATGTTTGTGACAAGCTGGTTATGCCAAGACTCACCACCCCTAGAACCCGTGTTCCTGCCGGTAGCGTAGGCATTGCTGACAGTAAAACGGCGGTCTATCCATCGGATAGTCCGGGCGGGTGGAATATTATTGGCCGAAGTCCGCTCGCTTTATTTTCTGATACTCCTCCCTTCATTCCGTTTGATGTAGGTGACAGGGTGACGTTTTCTGCAATTACTAAACAGGAATTTATCGACTTAGGAGGAGTTTTATGAGTGACGCTGGATTGCGAGTAGAAAAACCAGGACCACTTTCATTGATTCAAGACTTTGGTCGTTTTGGTTTAGCGCATATTGGTATTACCCAAGGTGGCCCTGTCGATGATTACGCGTATAGTTGGGCAAACTACCTGCTCGGCAACCCAGTAAATTGTTCTACCGTCGAAATTACATTAGGAAACGCGACGTTTGTTGCGTTACATAATTGCCATCTCGCTATCTGTGGTGGTGATTTAAACGCAAAAGTTGACGGAGTACCAATTGCGAATTGGTCTGACTTCATACTAAAAACAGGCCAGAAACTTCACTTTGGCATGCCTAAAAATGGATTGCGCGCTTATTTGGCGGTGAAAGGCGGATTCGATATTGCAGAACATCTTGGAAGCTCATCAACGGTTTGTAGAGAGTTACTTGGTGGTCTGGACGCTAAAGGTAGTGCGCTGCAAGTTGGTGATGTATTGCCGTTTACCCCTCACCGATTACCACAACATAAACCAAGACAAATGACCTTTCGCTTTAAGCCCGATTACAACCTACCCGTTAAGTTGAGAGTGATAGAAAGCTACCAGTATGACGACTTTGATGTCGAAGCATTAGATGCCCTTTACTCAAGTGAGTTTACCATCTCACCGGATTCCAATCGCATGGGATACCGGCTACAGGGCGACACAATTACACCGCCGTACGATGGAATACTGTCTGAAGGTATCGCTCTTGGCGCAATACAGGTGCCCAATGATGGCAATCCGATTGTACTGTTCAACGACCATCAAACCATAGGTGGTTACCCGAAGCTTGGATGTGTAGCAAGAATAGATTTACCAAGACTGGCGCAAGCAAAGCCCGGTCAAAAGGTAACGTTTGTAAAAGGTGATAGATTGAGGTTGCAAGACTTGTGGTGTCAATGGGCTCAGTTTTTTGGCTACTGAGCCCAATTACTGCAAAGAACAGGATTACATGCCGTAACGTTCAGCGAGCGACTTTGGATAATCGCGTTCTTGAGTCAGTTGTATTGCATATTTCTCGACATCTTGCTCACTCCAATGAATGGCAACTGGGTGTTGTAACTCGACATCTTGTTGCGGTTCGATATCAAACCAATGATGCAGTATCTTTTGTGCGGCCAACAAGGTAGAAGACGCTTTTACGATTTCCACTCGCGCATAGTTGTTTTGTTCAAAAGTAACATCCGCAGCTCTTAATACAGGATCACTTCCCGGGATCTGCTGGGCACCGAATAGTGCTTTACCACCTTTCACTGCGGTGTGATATGCAGGGATAAACTGAGCCATGTGCTGGATGGCATTGTTTGTTCTCGCCTCTAGCGCTTCTTCTTTCCAACCCAGACGAATTTTCGACAACAGAAGATTAGGTAGTTCTGGTTGAGCTGAGGTGCTTGTGCTTGCAACCAACCCATCATCAAACAGCGTGATGCCTTTTGTCATACCGTGCAGTTGGAAAATACCATCTCCATATGGCGTTAGCTGTGCCATTCCTTTATCAGTACCGCGAGGGCCATGAAAAATGACCTCTGGCCATTGCTGATCACACGCTTGCCATTGAGTGATGTAAGCGGCTTTAAATTCCACCAATCTGTCACGTTTGGCGCCAACAGCATTATCAACGGAGCCAGTTTCGAAACCACAGGCGTTCACCAGATAGTCACAATTTAACTCACAGTCCGACCCATTGTGCTGATAGTTCAACTGCCAGTGATCGCCCGCCCATTCCGCTCGTTTAAGTTCAGCTTGCGTGAGTACATCTGCATTAGGTAACTGCTCTAAGGTAAGAGATGCGATTGCAGCCAGTCTGAACACGCTCCAACCGTACTCTTGGACGGATACCACAGGGTATTTCAACGAGTCTAAATCAGCGTGTTGAGCAAACGGTATGGTCCAGTCATCAAAACTGACCGGCTCGGCGGGTTGAGTGCGCTTCGAAAGTTCGATTAAGTCTTCTTTCGAGTACAGTTTGTAATATTCACTAGGTTCGCCAAGTACTCGGTTACGTTCATCCTTATCCACCAACGTTTGGTACGCGCTTTTAATTACCTCAAGACGCGGGATAAGAGTGGAAGGATCACCACCATCAGAATGCGGAACGGCAATAATAGTTGGGCGGATATTCAGTGACAGTGGATACAGCCTGATGGTATCAATCGATTGAGAGAGCAAGTCTAAACATTGTTGCTCAGAGATCTCTCGATATAAGTTACCGCCAGCGTGCAGATGACAGATTGGGGGCCCATTCACTAAGGACACACCCTTTTCAATAACGGATACTTTAAACCCTAGCTCTGCAAAATGAATGGCTGCTGTAGATCCGGCTACTCCGCCACCAACAACAACGATGTGTTTTTCTTTATAACTTGGAAACTCAGACTTCATTGCTTCACTGAATATTTTATAAGGGAAATTCTTTACTTGTGGTTAATTCTACTCGTCTTTGAGCATGATTAAAATCACAAAAAGTTCATGGGTTTGCATAGACCTCAAAACGTGTTTTTAAAAACAAAAAAAAGTGCGAAAAAGTGCTTGACTGCGTTCTATGTAAAAGCAATTTTTAGGCAGGTGTGAATAAGATATTTACCACAACACCCACGGCATAAAGCCTGTCGAAATACCCTACTTTTTGCACTCTTCAGTTATCCCAAAAGTTATCCACTGTTTTTGTGGATAACTACAATAAAAGTGTCATGGATGAGTTATCACTGTTTTAGAGCTTTACTAATTAAGTGTTTATTGGTGTTAACAATCTTTTTAGTAAACTCATGACAACCAATGCTAACGTTGCAAAGGTTGCAAGTGGTAAAGCTATCCACAGTTCTGGGTGTATCTGGGCATTAAGTTCAAGTCCATACGTCATCACGGCAGCAACACAAAGTTCCGCTGAAAATACAGCCACACAGCTAGCAATTAACGCCATGATTCCATACTCTGCCCACAATGTGGTGCTGATACGTTTTTTGCTGGATCCCAACGTCCGATACAAGCGAATTTCCTGCTGACGCTGTGATAGGCTCAAACGTAATAACGTGAAGATAAGTAGCAACCCTGCAACCACTCCCAACAAGGCAAGAATCGTAATTGCAGATACGATTTGTTGAATCAATGCTTGAATTTTTTCACCCATAGTGCGGATATCTAAAACAGATACCGTCGGATGCGCTCGCGACATCGATGTCAACAACGATTGGTTATCCTCTGTGATTCGGTAACTTATGAGATATGAACCTGGCAAACTCTCCATAACGTCTTCAGAGAAGATAAAGTAGAAGTTTGGCTTCATATCTCTCCATTCAACGTGTCGAATCGTATCGACTGTCACATCAAAGTTTTGGCTGTTGATAACAAAACGTAATTTGTCACCTAACTTTAGGCCGAGTTCGTTTGCTACTTCAGATTCGACAGAAACGCTCGCTTGATTCGTCCAGACTCCTGCTAGCACTTCATTGTATTCTGGTAAGCTATCTCCCCAGGTTAGATTAAGTTCGCGACGGATTGCATCAGACTCTTCGCCTTCGTACTCGATGTCTTTCACATTTTGACCGTTAATTTCGGTCAAACGTCCTCGAATGATAGGAAAAGCTTGTGACCGGGTAACGCCATTCTTATCCAGCGTTTCCAGATAGTCCGCGAGTTCATACTCAGCGATATTTAAAGCAAAAACATTGGGTGCATCCGCTGGTAGCGTCCTTTCCCAATCGGCGAGTATATCGCTGCGTACTAACCAGATAATGGATAACAACATTAGTGACAGAGCCAAAGCACCGAATTGCAATCCACTGGTGACTGGTGTTCGGTTGATCCGGCTAAGCGCCAGTTTCATAGCTGGTTGTGTCGAGACGCTTGCAAATAACTTAGTTAGCGAGACGCTCACTAAAGCCAGAACAACAAACAGTGCTGCGATACCAATCAGCACAATCCATACTAATGTATTGTTTGCATATAAGATTAACAAAGGGATGACTGGCACTAAAACAAGCAACATTCGCTTCCATGAGCGTTGCGCTTTGCCTTGCTGAAGCACTTCTAATGCAGGTGTTTTTATCAGCCCTAACAATGGTATACCCAGTGCAGGAATGGTGATCAACACCGCGGAGATGAAAGAAACGAGAAATGGAGTGACACCGTAACTAGGTAGCGGATCAGGTAATAAATCTTTCAATGGAATTCGTAACAGGTACTCGAGGCCACTTCCCAATATCAACCCAACCAAACTCGCACTGATGAGCAAAATCGCCACTTGGATAAATAGCCATTTTTCAATCCAACGTCGGCTTGCTCCCAGACTCTTTAACATGGCGATAGTCTGAGTTCGGCTGTTTACATAATTCTGGCAGGTCAGAACCAACGTCGTCGAAGCCATGATGATCACAATCGCAACCGTGAGTGATAAATACTGTGTTGTCCGTTCGAAGATTTCGTTACTGCGGCTAGAACTGTCCTGAGTTCGCCATCGATCACTCGGTGATAATTCAGTGGTATCTTGTAGTTTTTTAAGTGTGTTGTTGTCTGCTTTGATAAACAAACGATATTGCACTCGGCTGCCGACTTGTATCGCGCCTGTTTTCGCAACATCACTTTGATGTATATACGCCGAAGGCATTTGTTGAAAAGGATTAAAGCTTAAGCCTGGCTCCATCAGAACAGCGCCTGAAACGATAAAATCCGCATCACCGATGGTGACAGTGTCACCCTTTTTAACATCCAACTGTGCCAAAATTCGTTCGTCTAGCCATAACTCTCCTGCTTTAACACGCCCAGAAGGATTGTTAGTCAGAACTAAGTCGCCCATGAGTGGATATTGTTCATCGACCGCTCGCACGGATATCAACTGCATGCCGTTATCACTAAAAGCCATGGTTGGAAAGCGCGTCATTTGGGAGGTTTCGAGCGATTCAGTCGCACTCAGAATGGATTCAGTTAATGGGTTGGCAGAGACAAATACCGCATCAGCGGTCAAGGCATCTTTGCCTTGTTTTACGATCACCTGCTCCATCCGTGATGCCAACGCAGAGAGTGCAAAAATACTGGCGATAACGAGTACAAGCGCCACACTTATCGGCCAAAGGCTGCCTTGTTTGATTTCCCCTAGGCTCCAACGAATTAAGCTTTTGGTTGAAGAGTGTTTCTGGGCGGCACTCTGCTCTGCTGAGCTCTGATTACTTGAAGATAATGCAGACATTATATCGCCTCCTTAAGCTCACCCGCCTCCATGCGATAAATACGGTCACATCGATCAGCTAAATGACTATCGTGAGTGACCAAAATGAGCGTGGTGCCATGCTGTTCATTGAGATCAAATAACAACTCAATCACTTTATCAGCGGTTTGGTGATCTAAATTGCCTGTTGGCTCATCCGCAAATAGTAGTTCCGGTTGCGTCATAAATGCACGTGCAAGGGCGACTCGCTGCTGTTCTCCACCAGAAAGCTGGCTAGGAAGGTGGTCAAGCCGTTTCTCTAGCCCAACGGCTTTAAGTAATTCTGAGGCTCTTAATTCATCTTCGACGTCCCCACGCAGTAGGCATGGCAGAGTCACGTTACGCAATGCCGTAAGACTCGGTATTAATAAGAAACTCTGAAAAACAAAGCCCAATGAATCTGCCCGAATCTTCGCACGCTCTTCATCGTCGAGCTTGGATAGTTCGTTACCGAGTAAAGTAATTTCTCCAGATGTCGGCGTGTCAAGGCCAGCAAGAAGCGTCATTAACGTCGACTTACCCGCCCCCGAAGTGCCAACTATTGCAATTTTTTCTCCTTTTCTGATGTCAATATTTACATCTTTAAGGATTGTTAAACGTTCGTTATTAGTAGAGACTTGTTTAGAAACTAAATTCGCTTGAACAATAGGTGCTTTGAGTACAGGTGTTTGCATGATTCGATTACTTTCCTTAGTTCTCTTTTTTTGTTTTTCTGTTACGGCGTTCGCTAACGAAAAACTGCTTGTTTTAGGTGACAGCCTAAGTGCTGGCTACAATATGCCGATTGAGAAGAGTTGGCCTAGCTTACTCCCTGACGTTCTTTTAGAACATGGCCAAACTGTAACAGTTATTAATGGCAGTATCTCAGGTGATACCACTGGCAATGGTCTGGCCCGCCTTCCTCAACTTCTTGAACAACATTCACCATCCATCGTTCTCATTGAACTGGGTGCAAATGATGGCCTTCGAGGTTTCCCGCCTAAGCTTATTACGTCAAATCTCTCCAAAATGATTACTATGATCAAAGATTTTGGTGCGGAAGTCATCATGATGCAAATTCGTGTTCCGCCAAATTACGGTAAACGTTACAGTGACATGTTTTACGATATCTATCCAAAATTAGCAGAACATCAGCAAGTGCAATTAATGCCTTTCTTTCTGGAGCATCTGGTTACGAAGCCAGATTGGATGATGAATGACGGCCTTCACCCTAAGCCGGAAGCGCAGCCATGGATCGCTGATTTCGTTGCTCAAGAATTGATTAAACATTTGTAGTTTTAATGGTCTAGCTCAATAAGTGTTATCTAACTTTAGGTTATTCTGAACACGATTTCATTCATCGAGGTTAGATAACAACATGCGAATAGAACCTTTAATTCAAGGTGTTGTTGCTCGTTCTGCACATCCATACGGATGTCATGCATCAGTAAAAGAGCAAATAGATTACGTAAAACAAGCACCGCAAATCAAAAACGGACCGAAACGGGTTTTGATTATTGGTGCCTCTTCTGGTTTTGGGCTTGCCGCTCGCATTGCGCTTACTTTCGGTGGTGCAGAAGCCGATACCATTGGCGTCTCGTTTGAACATGGTCCATCGGAGAAAGGCGTTGGTAGTGCTGGCTGGTACAACAATATCTTTTTCAAACAAGAAGCGAATAATGCTGGTCGTACTGCAATCAATATTGTCGGCGACGCGTTCTCAGACACTGTACGTACTGAAGTCATTGAGGCTATTGAGACCTATTTCGAAGGTGAAGTAGACTTAGTGATTTACAGTCTGGCGACAGGTATTCGTCCAAAACCAAACAGTGATGAGTTCTGGCGCAGTGTCATCAAGCCGATTGGTGAACCGGTCACTGGCGCGTCTATCATGCTGGAAAATGATCAGTGGATAGAGAGCACTCTGCAGCCTGCAACCGAAGAGGAAGCAGAAGCTACCATCAAAGTGATGGGCGGCGAAGACTGGGAAAGCTGGATTGATGCGTTAATCAATGCAGAGTCACTTGCTGAAGGTTGCCAAACCATCGCATTCTCATACATGGGGCCAGAACTCACTCACCCTATTTACTTGGACGGTACTTTAGGCCGTGCAAAAATCGATCTTCACCAGACCAGCCATGCATTAAACCTCAAGCTGGCTAACTTTGGTGGTGGCGCTTACGCGACCGTTTGTAAAGCGCTCGTTACCAAAGCGAGTGTGTTCATCCCCGCCTTATCGCCTTATTTACTGGCACTTTACCGTGTTATGAAAGAAAAAGGCACGCATGAGCGATGCATTGAGCAGATGCAACGCTTGTTCACCACCAAGCTGTACAGTCACACAACTGTTCCCGTGGATGGCGAAAGGCTGATCAGAATCGATGACCTTGAATTAGACCCACAAGTACAGCAAGAGGTAAAACAGCTTGTTGAGCAAATGAACGGCGATAACTTCAAGCAGGTTGGCGACTATCAGGGTTTCAAAGATGAATTCATGAAGCTCAATGGCTTCAACTTTGCTGATGTCGACTACTCTCAAGACGTTTCAATCGAAGACCTAGCGTTACTTAAACCTTAAGTGTCATTTCGCATGTTTCAGATCTGAGACAACTTGCAACTATTAAGAGTCCTGAATCATTTTCAGGACTTTTTTATATCTCGCGCTGACCCACCTCTATACTTAATGAGTATAAGCAGTGATATAAATAACGAATGCCACAATAGGCTTCAATTCACAGGATGTGAAACTACAGTAAAGGACGACAATATGGGGAGAATTCAGACATTAGATTATAAAATCCCTGACTCCATGCAAAAAAGTTGGCAAGAGATAGTCAACCTGCTTGCTCAAATAGGTGAAGTGCCGACCACACTTATCATGCGTGCCCACCAGGACTACCTTGAAGTAAATACCTCAAGCAACACGCCAGGAAACCCTTACAAGCCCGGAGACAAGGAATCACACGGCAGCGGTTTATATTGCGAGTATGTAATTAATAACCAGCAGGAGCTGATAGTTCCTTACGCCCCAGAAGACGAAGCGTGGTGCAGCAACCCCGATATAAAACTTGGAATGGTATCCTATTCTGGCCTTCCGTTACTTTGGCCTAATGGCGAGGTGTTCGGGACTATTTGTATGCTAGATTCTAAAGCTAACAAGTTCAGTGAAACGTATCTTCAGTTAATGAGCACGTTCAAAGACTCCATCGAAGCTCAGCTTGCGGTCGTGTTTCAGCAGCACAAGCTATTGCGCCTGAACCATGAACTACAGAACCGTGTAGAAAACAGAACCACAGACCTTGCGCAACTAAGTTATTCATTAACCAAAGAAATCGATCGGCGCAAAGCTGCAGAGAAACAAGTAAGCTATCAGAAAACTCACGATCAAGGCACGGGATTCTTAAATCGGTCCGCTTTAGAGCAGGTAGTTGAAAAATCTCTTCAAGCGCTTAAAGACGATACGCAATCTCTCGTCATCATCAATATCGGCTTTAGTAACGCGAGAAGTATACAAACACGATATGGATTCGAAGCCTTTGACGAAATACTCAAAGAATTTCATTCGCGCCTTTCCGAACGTGTTTCCAGTTTTGTTACAGGAAGACCGAGTTCTAATGACTTGGTGCTGTTAGTCTCCGGGGATGATATAGAGAGCAAGCTCACTCAATTACTTGAAGAGATTTCCAGCGTAAGCGTGGGCAACTTTTACAATAATAGGACTGAGGTTCACTTACACTCCTACATCGGTGTGGTCAGGGCCCAAAGAAATAGCAACGCCAAGCAACTGCTGCAAAACGCCTGTTATGCCATGCTGTTGTGTAAAGAATCTGGGGAAGCATACCGATACTTTAGTGAAAGTCATTCAAACGACCTTAACAGCCATAGCCAGCTAGAAGGCTATTTATTACAAGCCGTACGTAATGATGATCTCATGCTCTACTTTCAGCCAAAGGTTAACCCCACCACGCACGAATGGGTTGGCGCTGAAGCCTTATTGCGTTGGCGGCATCCGGTATTAGGCGACGTCTCCAACGAAGCATTGATCCGAATGGCCGAGCAGAATGGCTTAATATTTGAAGTCGGATTATTTGTTCTTCGTACCGCGATAGCAAAAGCTAAGCAATGGTCAGAGATGACGGATAACTTTAAAATTGCGGTTAATGTCTCTCCTATCCAATTACAAAACGTTAACTTTGCCGATCAGGTTGAGCACCTTCTCGAAGCGTTTCATCTCCCACCCCAGTTTATCGAATTGGAAGTTACTGAAAGTGCCTTAATCGCCGATGAAACGCTTGCGGTGACAACACTCAATAAACTACATCAGCTTGGCGTGACATTGTCACTTGATGACTTTGGCACCGGATTTGCCTCATTTAGTTATCTGAAGAAGTACCCATTTGATGCCATAAAAGTTGATAAGAGCTTTGTACAGCAAATGGATAAATCAGAAAACGATCGAGCAATTATTCGCTCCATTATCCACATCGTCAAAAAACTTGAGCTTCACGTCGTCGTGGAAGGTGTTGAGTCTACAAGCCAGGAGCAGTTTTTAATTGAAGAAGGCTGCGACATAGTACAAGGATTTCTCTATGGCAAACCCATGCCCTGTAATGAATTTGAGCAAGGCCTACTCAGTCAGCGTCCATTAGATGAGCGGCCCACCTATTCGTCCGAGTTTGCGCCTAAATAAATTCGTTATGGATTTTCCAGTTTAGCGGTCAGTCTTACCGGTATATTGCCGTATACTTCTTTACTCTATAGTCGGTGATTCCTATAATCGCCGCCCGCTTCTAATAAAAAGGCCAATATTTTCATGGATCAGTTAACTGCCACGCTTAAGAAAATTGAAAAGCAGAACTACCGTGCTTACCAGCAAATCAAAGGTCAATATGACTTTACTGATTTCACTTTGTTTATCGACCACATTCAAGGTGACCCTTATGCTTCTGCTTCTCGCTTGCGTGCAACTCGCGAATGGTCTCTAACTGGTCTTGAGTGGTTAAGAAATGAATCCGCGGCGTTCCAGCGAGCTGCACGAGATTTTATCGCTCGCAGTTTTGACCTTTTTGCCAAGCAAGAAAACTCCGTTTCCATCGCTTTGAACGGCCAAACGGTACTCGACAATACTGCCGTTCTGTTTACTGAAGAAGGTATTGAACTGCGTTTTCGAGTGAATCTTCCAGCTGAAGGCCGCTCAGTACTTGGTAAGAAGGCCAATAACATTCTGACTTTCCACTTACCTAAATTTATTAGACGCGCAACGCTCGAACGTGAGCTAGATAAAGATGCGCTGATAAAGCATTGTCAGGTTGTGGAAGATCAAGATGCGCTTAGAGAACAATTGGAAGCAAATAATTTAGTTGCATTCGTTGCAAATGGCAGTGTTCTTCCTCGCGTGGCTGGTAACTGTGACTTACCGATGAAAGATGCCGTCGAATTTAAGGCACCGGAATCGCTACAAGTGACTCTGCATGCTCCAAACAAAGGTTATATCACCGGTTTAGGTATCCCAAAAGGCATCTCGCTCATTGTTGGTGGCGGTTTTCATGGTAAATCCACCTTACTGAATGCTATTGAACGTTCGATTTACGATCACATTCCAGAAGATGGTCGTGAGTATGTTGTCACTGACAATAAATCAATGAAGATTCGCGCTGAAGATGGACGCTGTGTTCATCACTTAAATCTGTCGAACTACATTAATCATCTGCCAATGGGTAAAGATACCGCTGATTTTGCGACCCAAGATGCTTCAGGCTCAACGTCTCAAGCCGCATGGCTGCAAGAGTCCATCGAAGCAGGAGCAACCTCTCTGCTTATCGATGAAGATACCTCGGCAACAAACTTTATGATTCGTGATGAGCGCATGCAGGCATTAGTGGCGAAAGGCGATGAGCCAATTACACCACTGGTTGATCGCATCGGACAACTCAGAGATGAGCTCGATATTTCCACGATCATCGTAATGGGTGGCTCTGGTGATTATCTGGATGTGGCGGATACCGTTATTCAGATGCACGACTACCAAGCGGTCGATGTGACTGAGAAAGCGAAACAGGTCATCGATCAGCATCCAACTCAGCGTCATAACGAATCGGAAGAAGCATTGAAAACGTTCCGTCCACGAGCGTTAAACCGTGTGGCGTTAATGAATATCCTGACCGATGGTAAGTTCCGCGTGAATGCCAAGGGCAAAGATTCACTTCGCTTCGGTAAGGAATTTACCGATTTAAGTGCTCTGGAACAGTTGGAATCCGCTGACGAAGTGAACACGATTGGTTGGCTTTGGTTCCAGTTGGCACAACTTCCAGGCTGGTGTGAAAATCCAGCGAAAGAAATCGAAGAGATGTTATCTGCAGAATGGCATGCATCGTTACCAAAACAAGGTGACTTAGCTAAGCCTCGCACACTGGATGTGATGGCAGCATTAAACCGTATGCGTAAATCTCAATTCAAGCCGTCACACTAACCGACGACATCGCAAATATAAAGGCAGCCGATTTGTGCTGCCTTTATTACTTGTCTCGAAGGACGTTCCACGCCTTACATAACATTCTAAAACGGTCAGCGTCACCACCTTCACAGTCAGGATGCCAACGAAAAGCCAGTTTACGCCAACGTTTTCGGACCTCTTCCTGCGTTGCCGAGCTTTCTAATTCAAACAGTGCTAGCGCCTTAGACTTATCCATATCACTGATAGAATGCCCACCGATGTAGCGTTGATAAGTTTGCCAAAATTCTTTGAGTAGGCCGCGAACTTCGCTCTCACTTGCTTCAAAATGAGTCCAATTAAGGTAATACTCGCGCAAAGGATCGAGATGATCAATCGCGTTAAGTGACGAGTCTGCATCCCCTATAAGGGAAATATTCATTGCCTCGACACAAAGCCATTGTTCCGGATATAAATGCTCTTGAAGCAGATATAACGCGTTCATGATAAGGAAGTTTCTTTTAAACAAGTCCTTATCTGGAGATGGGTCAAACTGGTGAATGTACCCTAGTTCACGTAGCTGACTGGCTAAAGTGTGTACTTTCCAACCTGAAGGGTGTTTTCCAAGGATCTCCAATATGGGCCACAGCAACGGATTATCTATCTCACCGTATTGATTTATCTCGCTTTGTAATGCCAATTTTCCTTCCTTAAAAGTAGAAACAAAAAAGGCCGATAGCATCAAGCCACCAGCCTTAGTAGTCAACGATTAGGTTTAAATTACACCAAGTTCGCGTAAGCGTTCCATCAGGTAGCTATGCGCAGTGTAACGCTCTGAAAGTACCACATCTGGTTTCGGGTGTAAGAACAGCGGTAATGAAATACGCGATTTATCCTGACGTCCACCCGTTGGGTTGATAACGCGATGCGTTGTTGATGGGAAGTATCCACCTGATGCTTCTTGAAGCATGTCACCGATATTGATGATCAAGTTACCGAAGTCACATGGTACATCGATCCACTCACCTTCTTTGCTCTTAACCTGTAGACCCGGCTCGTTTGCAGCTGGCAATACCGTAAGTAGGTTGATGTCTTCATGCGCAGCAGCACGGATTGCGCCCGGCTCTTCTTCACCAGTCATCGGTGGGTAATGTAGAACTCGAAGCAATGTTTTTTGGCTGTTGTTGATCATTTCTGACAGCGCGATTGAAAACCTTTCCTGAACTTCTTCAGGTGCATACTGCTCAACCCAACCTAAAAGTTCTTGAGCAAAAGCATCCGCCCGCTGGTAATACTCCAGAATCTCGGCTTTTAGCTGCTCAGGGATCTGACCCCAAGGGTAAACATGAAAATATTCTTTTATATCTTTTACTGAATGCCCTTTCGCTACTTCAGAAACAGAAGGCGGGAAGTAACCATCTTGTGTATCAACGTTAAAGTGAAAATCATTTTTTTGTTCAGAGCTAAAAAAAGCCTGCCAGTTATTGTAAATTGATTCCACCAACTCTTGAGGAATAGGATGGTTCTTTAACACGCCAAACCCAGTTTCGCGTAGAGATGCAACGAACTGTTGAGCAGCATCATCAGCAAGGTAATCGACAGTTTCCAGTTTCATGACTTTACTTCTTTTTTTATTTGGTTGAGTCACGGATTCTATGTACGGACATGTTGTAAATCAAACTTTAATGAAATGTGCACGCGCAAACGCTTCAATGTTGCGCGGTCTGTATATTATCCAACAGTTATCGTTATCAATATCACTGGAAACAAACAATTGCACAGCGTTCAATTAAATGTAATTATGACATCGATAAGTTGAGCAGTACTCATTTCGTTTAACTTGTCGTAAAAAACCAAGTGAAGGATCGAATAACTTATGAAAAGCACTTCTACACTGTTGGGACTAACGATTATTTATGCCGTCGTGTTTCTGTTTTCAGCATTGGAGCCCAACTCACGGGCGGTTTGGTTTGCCGAAATTTTTCCGGCAATTGGTATCCTGATTGCGATTTGGATTATTTCAAATCGATATCAATTTAGTAACACGGCCTATGTATTGATGTTTATCTGGCTGTGCCTGCATACTGTCGGAGCAAAATATACGTTCGCTGAAGTTCCGTTTGACTGGTTTAACAATTTGATTGGATCAGAAAGAAACAATTTTGATCGGGTCGCGCACTTCTCGATCGGTTTGTACGCCTATCCGATCGCAGAATATTTGATATATAAAAAGAAGCTCAATGTTAAGTTTTCTTGTTGGTTTGCCTTATTTGCCATTATGTCTTTAGCAGCAGGCTATGAAATCATTGAGTGGTGGTACGCCGCTATTGCTGGTGGCGATGAAGGCATTGCCTTTCTGGGTTCACAAGGTGATATATGGGATGCCCAGAAAGACATTCTATGTGACACGGTCGGTGCTATCGTCGCGTTAATTCTAATGTCGGCTCAGCGTCGACTCACGAAGCCACTCTAAGTACGGATTAAAACCATCAACAATGGGAACTTGTACGATTTGAGCCACTTCATACTCGTGCAAGTTCTCAATTTTTTCTTCGACCAGCTCGTACAACTCACGCCGAGTTTTAATCACTAACAGCCATTCCGTATCGTTACAAATTTCGCCTTTCCAGACATAATGACTCTCAATAGGCATCGTTTGAATGCAGGCAGCGAGCTTCGCTTCTAACAGACCTTTTATTATTTGATCCCGGTTCTGTTCATTCGCTGTGGTACTTAGCACTATGCAGTAATCATGCTCTGTGGTCATTCTGAACTCCCTACTTCATTGTCACTTTGCCACCAATCATTTTATATGCCGGCGTGCCTCTTACCAATGTATCTCTGGCAAACTCTTGTTGGCAGCCCGGGCAAATACATGGTGTTTGTGTAAAGTCCTCTACGATACGTTCTTTAAAACATTTTACTAAAGCGCCTTTTCCACCTTTACGGTATTTAAACAGCTGAGCTTTGCATTTTGCGCAATAAATATCGACGGTTTTCGTCGGTTGTTTTTTATTCGGTTTTGCCATCGTTAATTATAAATTATTGGGTATGTGCGGTTTTACCCATACGTTACTAAAATCAAACCAGCCCAGAGCGTTACATTTCGCATTTTGTAATGCGCCGCTGTGGTCCTTATTCACACCCAGCCAGCAATGGAACATCGGAACCACCTGATGACTTTTGACTAACTGTCTACCGAGTTCACGAGCAGGAAACTCTGGATAGACGCCTGCACGCCATTGATCAACGAGCGCCGCCCAATCGGCAAAGTCGTAACTGGAGCTAAACGTCTCAATGTCACTGTAGTCCAGCAGCCAACCAGCGAGCGCATCATCTCGATTCGTAGCGATACCCATCGCTTTAATCCAAATGTCTACTGCGTTTGGCTCTGGCGGCTGGCTATCATATCGAATGAACTCAACCTCGACACCATGCGGTTTCAAGAGGCTCTTAATCGCTTTAGCAATGACAGGAAACATCGGGTGTTTCTTTTGGTATGCAACTGAAATAACTTTACCTTGCTGAGGTATAGCACCAGCTTGTGTTGGCCTTAAATCAATCCAGCCCGGCTTAATCCCAAAAGCTTGTAACACACCAAGCTCTATGACTTTATCTTGTGGTACATGAGAGTATATTTGATGGCTGTTTAACACCTGACTAAAGAACTCGGCCCATCTTGGGTCTTTGGCTATGCCAGTATTCTTGTTGAGTAAGAGAAATGTACAGCCAGGATCCAGCTCGACCTCATCGGTTGAAGCATGCTTGTCCATCTGAGGCTTGGATAAGCTTGGGTAAACCATTGATGAATAAGCTTCGTCAATTACCCACACCTCGACCTGATCCAATAAAGGTCTTAAGCCGAAATATCCATCGAACGCCGTTAAAATAAGGCGTTTATCATCGTTCACTTTGACCTGAAAAGGACCTGTTCCTATCGGTTTTCTATCAAACCCTTCTGAACGTTGTGCCTGAGGTAACAGAATTTTTGCGTGAGATTCACTTAATGCAAGAGGCAGGTAACGGTCTGGACGTACAAGCTCTATATCAACCGTCCAAGGCAAAGGTGATGAGACTTTCGAGATATGCGCAAACAGGTTTAATCCACTTAGCGCACGAACGCTTTCCAAAACACAATCCGTTGTGAGAAGTTCACCGTTGTGGAATCGCACTCCTCGGCGTAAATAGAAACGCCAGTGTGTATCACTTAGCGACTCCCAAGTATGAGCTAAGTCGGGTTTAAGCTGTTCATTTTCATCCAGCCGAGTCAGGCCACTAAAAACTTGTCTTGCGATATGTTGCTCTGAGCGACGCATTGGCTTTTGTGGATTCAGCATCGCCAGTGGACGGTAGTAAGGTAAACGGATAACCTGCTCACCTTGGCGGTGCTGAAGCCCTAAATAACCTTGAATGACCTGAGTCAGTCTGGTCGCGTCGTTGTCTAACGCCTCCAAGGCCTGTCCGATTTTTCCTTCATCCAGATAGCGTCTTGCCAGATTTTCACTTACATCGCTACGACTGCGTTTGAATACCAGCTTAGAGAGCTTTCCTCGACCCGCGGCTGGGTGCCACTCAATCCAACCCTCTTCTTCAAGTTTATTGAGAACAATGCGAGCATTACGACGCGTACAAAACAGCGCTTCAGTAATGTCTTCAAGCTGAACTTCTGTATCGTTTCCAGAGAATTTTTCAAATAGTGTTTCAAACTGAACACGTAGGCGCGGACTACTCATAAAGAGGAAAATCTTGTTTAGATGTCAATAAACCAAGTTTCCTCATTTTTATGAAAAAGTGCAAATTTTGATGAGTGATTTATTGAATATCTATACCAATTTCTTTTGAAATCAGAATGAGTTGCTCCTCGTTATCGAGTTTTATCGACCACTTACACTCCGCACCATGACACAACACCACGTTTGCACCTCTTCCGAGAAGTTGAATGGCATCCGTCTGAGCCTGCAGTGTCACCATGGAAGCACCGGATAACTTAATAACGATTTCACGTTGTGTCGCGATGATTTTACCCAATGAGAATTCAATGACCATCTTAGTCTACACTCACTTCGATTTTTGCTGTTTCACAGCGATAGTCAAACGACTGGTGCAGACTAAGCGATCACGCTCATCGGTAATATTGATCTGCCAAACCTGAGTTGAGACGCCCAAATGCAATGGCTTTGCTGTACCGATAACATAACCACTGCGCATCGCTCTGACATGGTTGGCATTGATGTCTAAGCCAACACAATAGCTTCCTTCACCCACACAGAAGTTGGCTGCAACCGAACCCAGCGTTTCTGCTAGTACAACAGAAGCACCTCCATGCAGCAGCCCTAACGGTTGATGAGTAATACTACACACTGGCATGGTTGCACTAATGGAGTCGTCGGTGAATTCGGTATATTCAATTTGTAAATGCTCCATCATAGTGTTTTTTGACGTTGCATTAAGTATCTCTACACTGATTGGCTTTTTCCAAATGCTCATTTTATGCTCTTATTTTTAAAGTGTTGGTAACTATGGATTAGGAATTGCCTAGCATAGTCTCTATTACGTCTCTACTTCAAGGCATAACTACAACGGCAAGATGCTCTTTTATACTCGATAATTACGTATATACTGTTGATCGAAATAGAAATAAATATGTGGAACCAAATATGAAGGTATGGATTAAAGCTTCTGCTCTTTTGGCCGTCGCAGGTTTAACAGCTTGTAGTGCATCTCCTACTGGTCGTAATCAGCTTCTGATGTTTTCTGATCAAGAGATGTCCTCTCTCGGGGCGAAATCTTTCGACCAAATGAAGAAAGACATCCCAATCAGCAAAGATAAAAAGATTAACGCTTACGTTCAATGTGTTGCTAAACACGTAACGGATGTCATTCCCTCGCAACCAGGGTTCCAAAGCTGGGAAGTTGTTGTATTTGACAGTAAACAGGTCAACGCCTTTGCTCTGCCTGGCGGAAAAATTGGTGTGTATACGGGTTTGCTTGGAGTTGCCAAAAACCAGGATCAGCTGGCAACGGTCATTGGTCACGAAGTCGCGCACGTTCTTGCAGACCACAGTAATGAACGCCTGTCTCAAAGCCAGTTAGCAAACACGGGGTTATCACTTGCTAACGTTGTTATTGGCGCTTCAGAATATAAGCAATATCAAGAAATGACGATGGCGGCATTAGGTGCTGGTGTCCAATACGGTGTGATTTTACCATACGGAAGAACTCAGGAATCCGAAGCAGACATTGTTGGCCTCGATTACATGGCAAAAGCGGGTTTCGATCCAAACCAGAGCATCGATCTATGGAAAAATATGAGTGCAGCATCTGGTGGTGCTCAGCCGCCTGAATTTTTCTCCACTCACCCTTCGCACAGCACGCGTATTAAAGAGCTACAAGCGACAATAAGAAAGCTACCTAATTACAACGTTAAAGCGCCGAAGTGTGGTTAAGTCCCATTTAGAAAACGACGCGTGAAGAAACTTAAAAAGCTCCATTTTGGAGCTTTTTTAACATTCGGAGTTAGGGGTTTAAGTGCCTAAAATCTGCATCGGTAAACTGAGTAAGCTATCTCCCAGGCTCGCGAAATACCAAATAATAGCCACGAAACCACCAACGGATACGACATACCAGGCAAAAGAAAACAATTGCCCATAACGTGTTAGTGGCAATAAATGACTGTGGTGACGGGTTCGCCATTCCATGACCACTTCCAGCATCCCCATGATCAATAAAAAGCCAAGTAGCGTTAAACCAAGTGAGTAACTCAGTACGATACCAAGTATCGCAGTGATTACGCTGCCCGCTAACCCAACCCAGGTATTCATGGAGAAGGTTATGCTCTTCAGCACATGCCCGCCGTCTAAAGGCAAAATTGGTAATAAATTGAATAGGTTTAGCAATGCGTTAAATACGGCGAGACCAGCAAACGTTATCTCACCAGTTACCCAATACAGAAGAGTAAAAACAATACTCAATACCAAACCAAAAAACGGTCCCATGATGGAGATAACCACATCTTGCCAGCGAGTGTTGATTTTTTCATCACTTAACGCAAGCCCACCCAGAAATGGAATCAGGTAAATACCTTTGGTTTTCATACCAAAGTACTTCATCGCTTTAATGTGCCCCCATTCGTGAAACACAAGGCAGGCAATCAGTGCGAGGGCAAACTCGATTGAGAACAACCAAGAGTATGCGGCCAAACTAGCGGAAGCTAATGCCACTTTAATGACTTTGGCACTTTTTAAGGCTTTCATACCTAACGATACGATACCAATTAGGCTTAAGCGCTTTTCACTTGGAGGTGCGACTTGTGGTGTCTGACGTTCAATATCTTTCTCATTTCGAGAACCACTAGTCACTAGAGTGTCATTCATTTTGACGTGATATGACAAACTGAAAGGTTGCCACTGAACTGCACAATCTAACTCACACTGCAATACCTCTTCACCAGCCATAAGTTTAAACTGATGTGAGCTTCGCTCAGACTCGTTCTCACTGGCATCAATCTGAGAGACTAGTGTGTTGTCCCAATACAACTGCTGCCAGCCCGCCATTGATCCTTCCAATCTGAGAGATCGGCCTAAAAATTCAATATGTAGTAATTCCAACGTGCTCTAGCCTAATGACCTGAAAATTCAAAATACCAAGTTTATCAGAGGTTATATGGCTTTCATAAAGCCTAATTGCCAGGCTTTTGAACGCTTTTTATCCATTAGTGTTACGAAATAATTCTGGTCTAACCATTCGTATAAAAAATACAAAGACAATACATAAGCTTACGTCCCAACGTTTGACCTATGCATCAAATTTAAAAAACAAATTCATCTCAATCTTTGACAATTAATTAAACATACGTTTAACATTGCATTTACATTGTGAACATAATTCATAACAAACAATGGCCTCATCACTACACAACAATTAAAAGGACTACGGTCTAGCTTAAAGACACCCCAGGAGGGTCAAGGATGAACAAGAAGCGCTGCTCTCTGCTTACAATTTCGATATTGTTTGCGTGTAATGCCCAATCAGCGGGTTTTCAGGTTGTTGAACATTCAGCATCTGGTCTTGGTCGAGCATTTTCAGGCGAAGCTGCTGTCGCAGACAATGCCAGTGTTCTGGCACGAAACCCGGCAGCCATGACACTTTTCGAACAAGCTCAGTTTTCAGGCGCTATAAGCGTGATTGATCCTGAAATAAACATTTATGACACTTTTTATGATGAACACTCTGATGACATAGCACCTTTGGCCGCAGTTCCTGCTGCTTACTATGTCAGTCCTATCAACGATAAGTTTGCTTGGGGCATCGGCATGTTTACAACGTACGGTGTTGCAACGGAGTATCCAACGGATATTTCTGCGGGCGATCTGGCAGGTAAAACATCGCTAATGTCGGTCAGCATAAATCCAAACCTTGCATATCGTATCAATGATGCATTTAGTGTTGCTGGCGGCGTGAGTCTGGTTTATGCCGAAGCTGAGTTAACACGACATAAAGGTTCACTAGCACCATTGTTTGGACCAGGAAGCCAAAAGTCTGACAAATTGATCAGCATGGAAGATGAGACGTTTGCCTGGGGTTGGAACCTTGGAGCCCTGTATGAAGTGGATAAGAACAACCGTTTTGGTATCGGCTACCGTTCACAAGTTGACCTTGATTTCGAAGAAGGTGAATTCCGTAGTTACGACTCTGGTATCGCAACCGCAGCTAAAGTCGACGGACGTATAAAGATCACGCTTCCTTCTATCTTTGAGCTATCGGGCTTTCACCAAGTCAATGACCAATGGGCGTTTCACTACAGCTGGATGCTAACCAACTGGAGTCAATTTACTGAACTACGAGCGACCAGTGACCAATGTAACAACGGCGTGTGTTTCTCCAAACAAGAAAAATACGATGATAATAACCGTTATTCAGTTGGTGCTACTTACACGCTGAACCCTAGCTGGACATTCCGTGCGGGTGTTGCATACGACGAGCAGGCTGGTAAGCCAACATTGAGCATCCCAGATACGGATCGCTACTGGTATAGCACTGGTTTAACTTACGCGTGGAACGACAACCTGTCTTTTGATGCTGGTTTCACTTTAGTGCAGAGTGAAGACAGTTCTTTCAAAGAAACTAACGCATCTGGCCAAGAGCTGACATTCGATTCTGACGGTATGGCTTACATCAGTTCAGTACAAATGAATTACACCTTCAACTAGTAGGTTTAACGGAGTAAACCAATGAAACACACTTTTAAATTATCTCTGCTTTGTTCTGCCATCCTACTTGCTGGTTGTGGTGACGAGTCTGCCAGTCGAGGCACCTCGGAACAAATAGGATTTGAACCTGCTGTTCAGGCATTACTTGATCGCCAAACATCAATTCAATTTACCCTTCAAGGTGCGAATGCAGTGGTTCCTGCCCCATCCTACCTACTGATGGATTCGACCGATGGCACTTTAGGGCTGCCGACCGAAGGCGATGATGCATTAACCAATCCAAGAGCCTCGATGAACACTATGGATGGTTGGTCTACATCAATGCCTATCGTATTAAACTTCGACGGTGATGGATTTGCTACAGGCATGGTGACGTCGGGTGTAAAAGTCATCAAAATCAATACGCGCCTGACTGATTGGGATGGCACGAGCAATCCGATCGAAGAAGTTCTGACACTCGGCACAGATTATGTTGTCCAAACCAATGGTAATTCACTCTATATCCAGTTTATGGATGCTCTGGACGAATCGAGCGAGTACATTTTTGCTGTAACGCAAGACATAACTGATGTTAATGGCGACCCGATAGGTACGTCTTCGAACTACGCTATCGCCAAAAGCAAGGAAGTCGTGTACGAAACCGGTGACTTAGCTTCTGTTCAAGCAGTGACAACGGCAGTTGAAGGTATTTTCGGCTTAGCAAGTGTTAGCCCTGATGATATTGTCTACTCATCTTGGTTTAGCACGCAATCTGTGGGTGATACTCTGGCCGCAGTGAAAGGCGTAACGGCAACAGGCTTTGCAACTGGCGCAAACACGCTAAATGATGTGTATAAAGCAGAGTCAAATGATAATTCCGTCGATCTCGCGGCTGCTTATACCATGACGTTTGATACGACCGAGGATTTTGTAACCGCTCTTGATAATGACCAGGATTTCAATCAATACGTTAGTGACCTAGACGCAGCTAAGACAGCGATAAAAGGCCTCTACAATGCTTCTGGCGCTAGCGTGAATGTGACACAAGGCTCGGTAAAACTCCCTTACTACCTTGAGAAAGGTGCAGATTGGAACATGCAGCCAATGGTTTCTGCAATGCCAAGCCTTGCAAAACTTAGCGCTGCTCTCGCCGATCCAAACGAGCAAGCGAATATGGTTCAGCAGCTTTCTACCGGTGTTTTCGCAGAGAACCCTGTGGATGTAACGAAGCTGGCAAGTGATCCGACGGAACAGCTTAAGCTGGTTGGTTCTACCCTGTATCTGAGCGACGGTAGCCAATTAGACAGTGAACGTATTATTACGCGTTATTCTCCTGTTCCTGCAGTTAAGTCTGTTGAAGATGTAGAGTTTCTTCTATTCACACCGCAGTCAGGTGTTGCAACAGACGTTGTGGTTTATCAACACGGCATCACGTCATCAAAAGAAACTGCCTATGCGTTTGCCTACAACATGGTTAAAGCAGGCGTTGCCGTTATTGCTATCGACTTGCCTATGCATGGCACACGTAGCCTTGATGAACAACGCTCGGCGAATGCGAACGTTCTAGCTTATCTGAACCTGTCGAACTTAGCGGTAGCTCGTGACAATTTACGTCAAAGTGTACTGGACGTTCTGGGCCTTCGTGCAAGCTTGGTCGTATCGGCACAAGGTGGTCTTTTAGCAACTGGGCCTCTTCAGGGTTTCAACCCAATGGCTGGCTCGCAAGTTAAGATGTTGGGTCATTCGCTAGGCGGTATCGTTGGTACATCTGCGGTTGCAGCAGCCAATAATTCTCTAGGTAGCCCAACGGCAGATGCGCTCTATTCGTTTAGCGCTGCTTCTATCCAGAACTCAGGTGGTCAAATTGGTAACTTGCTACTGGGCTCGGCAAACTTCGGGCCTCAGATAAAGCATAATCTGGCTTACGCTGCTTCAACGGGCTACATGTCATTTGCTGATGCACAATGTACCGAATTAGATGCAAAAGCCTGTTATGAGACCTTTGAAGGTCTGGCCACTGCAGCGCAGCTAACCGAATTAGGCTCTGGCTTCTCTCAGTTCATCTACGCTGCTCAGACAACGCTCGATACTGTTGACCCATTCACTAACGCTAGTGATTTGATGTCTTCAGGTACGCTATCAATACCATTCTTTATGACACAAACTGAGGGTGATTCAGTAGTTCCGAATAGCGTTAACAACGCACTATTCGCAGGTACAGAACCACTGGCCAAGAAACTAGGCTTAAAGAAGGTTAATAGTTCAGACCCAGCAGTCTCAGCAACGGCGAGCTTCGTTCAGTTCAACTCGACAGCGACACACAGTACGTTTGCATCACCAAGTGGTACTTTGGCTGACCTCGATCACCACATCGAAATGCAAACCGAGAACACCGATTTCCTAATGGATAATGTGTTAACTGGTGTCTCTAACACGTCAGTTCTGAAATAAACATCAGATATAAAATCTAAGACTGAAACCCTAAGTCTTATTGTTATGCCCTCAATAGTTGATCTTCAATTATTGGGGGCATTTGCATGGCAGGAGCGCTAAAAGATTCATGCCTGTTTATAGTTACAATGAGCTTTTATATTCCGACATCAATTTTATTACCAAATGTTTTACATATTTACATTAATCAAGTTGCAATATTGTAAAAACCAAACCTAAATTCCCTAACACCCTTTTATTTATCAGGATAAAGTGGATAATACCGCCACAAAATAACATTACTAAGGTGAGTCCTTATGTCTATCGAATCTACTTTGCTTGCACGCTGCGAGTCAAAATGTGAACTATGTTCTTCTGAATCTCCATTAACTGCTTACGCTGTTCCACCACACGGTAACGTAACAGTTGATACCGCTATTATGGTTTGTGACAAATGTCTAAGCGAGATCGAAGAACCTAAAGACATTAACCACTGGCGTTGTCTAAATGACAGCATGTGGAGCCAAGTGCCAGCAGTACAAGTCACTGCATGGCGCCAACTGACTCGCCTAAACACTGAAAGCTGGGCTCAAGATGCTCTTGACATGATGTACATGGAAGAAGAGCAAATGAACTGGGCCATGAAGGGTATGTCTGCTGATGATAAAACGGTTGACTGTAACGGCACTGAACTTAAAAAAGGTGACGATGTAACAGTAATTAAAGATCTACCAGTTAAAGGCACAAACCAAGTAATCAAACAAGGTACGGTTATCCGTGGTATCAGTCTTGGCGACGATCCAAAATTGGTTTCTGGTAAGGCAAACGGTGGTCAGTCTATGTATGTGATCGCAGAGTTCTGTCGTAAGAAGTAATAGACGTTACTTTTATCTAAAAACAGGGTTCTAGTCGGAGCCCTGTTTTTTTTTCAGCTCGCTATAGGAGTAGCTAGTCATACCGCCTTGTGGTGACCCTGAAATAGATACAAAAAAGCCAGCGATTAAGCTGGCTTTGTTCATTACTGTCTTCAGATTAACGATACATACCGATGTCTTTCTGAATATGAGCTGACAAATCGTCTGCGTAGTAACCACGTGGTGTTGAGTTATCTACAAAAAGAATGTCTAGTAAGTGAGTTAGCAATCCTTTGAAATTTACCGTATAGGTTTTCTTATCCATAGAGGTTGGTAAAGCTACATTTGTCATTTGCATTGCTTGTGCCATGATTGCCTCTCTTTAAAGCAGTAATAGGTTTTGTTGGGTGTATAATAGTCACATCGTTTCAGTTTAAAAAGTGACAAAAACTACCCTTTCGAATTACTTTTTCTAATAAAACAAACCCATAACAAACACTGGATATACTAATACTCGCCAGACGAATATTTATTCAAATTAGCCCAATAATGCTTGAATAACTTTAAGTTACCTTATATTTCAACGCGTTTTAGCAACATTTTATTAACCAAATAATATTCAATATCAAATTAACACACCAAACACGTCAATATTTTTGATTAGTAATATTAACTCTGGATGCTGCATCTTCTTTGTTCTTATAAACCGAAGCGACAACGGCCGAGGTCATCACCAGGATTAGGAATGTGAGAGACCAAATCGTCGGTATTTCATAGTCCGTACCAACCAAAAGCATTTTCACACCAATAAACATCATGATCACAGACAAAGCTGGCTTCAAGTAAACGAACTTATCTAACATTGCTTGTAATACAAAATACAATGAGCGAAGCCCAAGTAACGCAAATACGTTCGCTGCAAGCACCAAGAAGGGCTCACGTGTGACTGCAAAAATCGCGGGAATTGAGTCCAATGCGAACATCACATCCATTACCGCGATCACCGCTACGACGATGAACATCGGTGTCGCCAACCACTTACCCGCCTGCTTCACTATCATGTGGTTATTGTGGTAACCGTCGGTTACTGGAATGAGTTTACGGATAAACTTCTCCGGATACGGGTTAACCTCTTCGTTTTCATCACTCCCTTGCGCGAGTTTAATACCGGTCCAAATCAGAAATGCCGCGAATAAGTACAATACCCAGTGATATTGAGCCAATAGCTGCGCCCCGACAGCAATCATGACGGCACGAAGTAACAGCGCACCAATCACACCCCAAAGCAATGCTCTCGGTCGTAAATATTCAGGCACGTTGTACTGAGCAAAAATGATTGCGAAAACAAACAGGTTATCAACACTGAGTGATTTCTCCAGCAGATACCCGGTAAGGAACGAAACTGCCGCTTTTGTATTGGTATAGTGGCTATGAGGCGCATAAAAATCCCAGAACAGATAGATAGACCCCGCAAACACAAAGGCCAACAAAAACCAAAAGATGCTCCAAGTAATGGCTTTTTTCATCGACACAACGCCACCGCGCGTTTGGTAAATATCAAGCGCGACTAAAACGAGTGTAAATAGCCCGAAAACGGCATACATATTGAGAGATTCTTGAAGCAGAACCGATTGACTAACTTGGGTGGTATTTTCAATAAGAGACATGATTCCTCCTACGCGGAAGAACCACTGGTTTGGTGACCTTCCGCATACAATATAAACCAACAGCCACATTAATCATGTGTCTGCCAATTGTTGAATGCGTTGGTCTCGTTGAAGTGCCAAATTAAATGAATCAATGACACCTTTACTTACCGGATAAGCATACGCTTAACGAGATGACGATAAGTAAACTTGCGCTAACTACTCCCCAAACGGGGCCATCATACGCCTGTCATTTTAATTTTCCAACAAAGAATAGCTATCGATAAGGCAGAGATACTTTATGACATTCAAAGCATTACATTAATGAATGTGATGCCCATAAAAAAGGAAGCACGACTGTGCTCCCTTTTCTTAATATTTTGCTCAGCTCAATATCCCATCACAGGCATAACATGTGCTAGTAATGACCAAGCGGCAACCCAAGCAACAACTACCGCAACATCACTCCAGTCTTTATTCCACATCCGTTTTACCTTCACCCCATTTATCATGGAAAGATAAGCAAGATGGGTACCCAAAATGGCTAACTACGCTGCTGAGTATAGAATTTGTGATTTTGGTTCAAGCAGTTAGGGTCATCAGTGAGCAGTTCAATGAAACAATCCGCCATAGACAGATTGCTGACACTTCCCTCACCTTCCATATCCAATAGGGCTTCGTAACCTTCTTTGCCTTTCATTGTATATGCCGATGAGGTACCACGATACCAAACCTCATCTTGTACCTTGATCCAGCGATTCTCGTTGAAGATCTCTAATACGGTAATGCGTTTCCCTTTAGGAAGATGGGCTTTGTACTCAAAGTTCAGGTTGTATGTGTACGGATAACTACCAGATCCGGTGCCTTCAACACCATTGTTCAACGCGTTATTAATTGCGCCTTCTAAAGCTCGGCGAATCACACTTCCCTGCACGTTATAAAAACCAATAGGAACGGCAAATGGCAATAAACGTCCGGCAACATCGGCAATCGTAAGTTTACCCGGGTTGAGTGACGTTCTTACGCCACCAGCGTTGTGAATGGCGAACTGAATTTCATGTCCACGTTGATTTAAACTGTGCAAGAATGAATGCGCCACCGCGGAAGCGAGTTCGCTACCGCCAAATTCATCAGGGATACGAACGTGGCGTTTTTTATTTTCGACATTCGCGATAACCTGCGATTGAAGTGCGCGTACGCGTGGTATGTACTTGTCCGTTAAAATCGCCTGCGTCTCAGGGTGTTTTTTACACACGACAACATTTGGCTGACCATGAATAAAGTCACACGCTGTTTCAAATACGCCCTGGTCCAGTTGTTGGTTGAGTGAAGAATCCCAAAATATACGACGGCCAAGTAAAAGCTCATTTTGACCATTTAGCATCGTCGCTCTGCCATCTTCATCAAACTCGAGTACACAGTGTCCAATCGTCAGTGCATGGAAACCAGCTTGAACCACATACGTCCCGTTAACGTTCACCCCGTATTGGTCGTCTTTACCTAAGCCTATCGATGAGAAATCGCCTTGCAGACGATGACTATGGCCACCAACAATGATCCCAATGCCGTCAACCTGTTCTGCGAGTTCTAAGTCACCTTCGTAACCCAGATGGCTAAGCAATATGATGTTTTTGATTCCAGCCGCGTGAATTTGCTCGACCGTCGCTTTAGCTGTATCAATCGCTGCCACGAAAGGAGTATCTACATCGGGATTCGCAATATCACTCATTTTATCGATCGACAGACCAAAAATGGCCACTGGTACGCCATCAAACTCTTTAACCATATATTGCGCGCTTTGAGTTTGATGCTGATAACTCAGCACATTGCCACAATCACTCACTCGATGAGTTTTAGAAACTGATTCGTTGGACAGATCCCAGTTACCAGCAAGTAATGGAAAATTGGTACGCTGACAGAACTGCGCTACGGGTTCATTACCCATATCCAATTCATGGTTGCCTAATGCCATCGCGTCGATTTGTAGCGCGTTTAGCAGGTCAGCATTGGCTTTGCCTTTAAATAAAGAAAAGTACAGAGTGCCCTGAAAGCAATCACCGGCATGTAAAAATAACATTCCGTGCCCTTGGCGTTTCGCATCATCGCGGAGTTGTTCAACGCGTGTAGCAATGCGTGAAAAACCACCAGCACTCACGTAAGGCTCTAGCGTAACTTCTTTGTTGATTTGTAATTTTAGCTGTAATGACGTTGGCTCAAAGTAGGAATGAGTGTCATTGATGTGTGCCAGTTTTATTCTTACTGGCTTATGATTTTTATTCATTTTCATCTTCTCTCTTTTCATTCCTTATAATAATAAGGAGTGGATCATGACAGAATCATGAATTTTATGAAACAGCGAATTTCCATTTCATTTTTCCGTGACCCTGCATAGGTGAACTCACATTTCATAAACGTATCGATCCACTTCCTATGCAGGCTCTCGTAAATTTGTGAACTGAGCTTATAGCAACATTTAAGAATTACTATATGCTTAGAGACAGCAAGATAATTCTCTATAATTCAAATAATTGCGAGGAGGATTGAGATGAGACTAGAACGCATCGAAATCTCCGGGTTTAGAGGCATCAAACGCCTTTCACTCTCTTTTGATGAACTCACCACGCTCATTGGTGAGAATACATGGGGTAAGTCTTCATTACTTGATGCCCTATCCATTGCACTACCAACAGACGGGAATCTATATGAGTTTGACCTGAAAGATTTTCACGTTGATTACTCTATCTCCCACCCTCAATCTCAGCATATCGAGATTATTCTTTGCTTTAAAGCACAAGATAGGCAAGAGGTAAAAGCGGGCCGTTACCGTAGGATTAAGCCTGCTTGGTGTACAAAAGACAATGGAGAGCATGTAATCTACTACAGAATCAGTGGCTCTCGTGTCGATCATGACATCACGACTCAGTATACGTTTCTCGATAATGAAGGGAAAACAATAAAGATCCATCATTCTGAAAAACTTGCTATTGAATTAATGACGCTACATCCTGTCATTCGCTTAAGAGACTCTCGTCGTTTCCCTCACCCATCTCATATCAACGGTGACAATAGAAATTCCAGGATTGAAAAGCGCATCGACAACACTTGTAGACGACTATTAGCCATGCCAGGTCAAGTCAACAAGGGGGAAATTCGCAGTAGCCTTTCTTCTATGCAAACGTTGATCGATCACTATTTCGCGTTCCGAAGTACCAGCAGAGGGAACCCACGGAAGCCTAGAGACGGACTGTTTTATAATAGCCATCCTTCCGATAAGGGCCTGAGCCAATATTTAAAAGAAACTAACGATAAGCAGAGTCGCTTACTTTTAATGGGCTTACTTAACACTTACCTGCAAGCGAAAGGACCAACCGAGCTAAGGCGTTGTGCACGGCCAATCTTAATCATTGAAGATCCTGAAGGTCGCTTACACCCTACTCATTTAGCGAGAGCCTGGTCCTTGCTGCAACTACTGCCGATGCAAAAAATTCTGACCACTAACAGTGGGAGTTTGCTCGGTTCCGTTCCGCTTTATTCGATACGGCGTCTGTACCGCCTGTCTGATCGCACCATCGCGAAGAGCCTTAATCCATCTAAATTCGGGCGAGATGAACTAAGGCGTATTGGTTTCCACATACGCTTTCACCGAGCAGGTGCGCTTTTTGCTCGTTGCTGGTTGTTAGTGGAAGGTGAAACCGAAGTCTGGCTTTTTAATGAGTTAGCGCGTCAATGTGGTTATGATTTAGCGGCTGAAGGTGTTCAGATAGTCGAGTTTGCCCAGTCTGGCTTGCGATCAATAATTAAAGTCGCAAAAGAATTTGGTATTGACTGGCACGTAGTAACCGACGGCGATGCCGCTGGTAAAAAGTACGCTCATACGGTTCGTTCACAATTAGAGCATGACCAGGAGCGCCACCGTTTAACAGAGTTGCCTGATCGAGATATCGAGCATTTCCTTTACAACCATGGTTTTGAAGTTTTCTTTAAAGACATGATAAAGGTTCCTCACGATCATCAAATTCCCGCGAAAAAAGTGGTCAACCGAGTGCTAAAAAAACATGCCAAGCCTGATTTAGCCCTAGCGATTGTTTCGCATTGTGAAGAGAACGGCGTGGAATGTATCCCTGTTCTATTGCGCTGGACCCTAAAACGTATCGTTACTATGGCAAGTGGAAATACTTAGGGCGAAAAAAGTAAAAAAAAGCACACTATTAAAGTGTGCTTGTATCAAATATCAATAACTTTGATGAATAGCATTGAGAAGAAAAGTACTCTCAGTGCTCAGTAGATACCAATTAGATCGGGGGTCACTACTGCACTTGCTCTGCGAGCGAAGAAGTTGAAGTAGTATTTGATTTCGAGTGTAACCAAAGACCAGTCGCTTTCATTAGATAACCAAATACACCACCTAATACCAGCGACGGTACAACAAGTTGCCAGTTACCATCCGCTGCAAAGGTTGCACATGAGCCGATAAATGTACCAGGAATGTAAGATAACCAAGCTTGCTTAGCTTGAATACACATAAAGAAAGCCACAATTGCCGTTATTACGTAGCCCAGAATTTCTAACCCTACGTAGGTTGAACCATAGATAATGACCATAGCCCAGAACACGCCGGTTAAATTTGTAATAAGGCTGGTTGCCAATCCTTTCAGGCCACTTGTCGGGGAGGCAAAGTAACTAGTACAACCTAAAAACCCCGCCCAGGATAGTAGGCCTAAAGAGATAGCTATCCATCCCCAAACGCCGGACAAAATCCCAGTAGTAATAGAAATCGCTAATAGTGTCGTCATGGTATTCGTACCTGCTTAGCTAGTATCAGACCCTTCTGGTTTGATAACTGGCTTTAAACATTGAAATCAAGAACCGATACTAGAAGTATTCCCTTCGCTTATCGGTGACATTGATCACAAATAACTCACTTTTGTTTCATTTATTACACTATAAATTTGACGTAAACGATAAATCAACAGATTTAGTAAATAACAAACACCGTTGTTCATGCGATATTACCAGGCGCTATAGAATCGTCGGCTTGCCTTTCATCATGCGTAAGCCTTCGCGCTTAATGCAATCTACTAATGGGTTTTCTGCCATATCCGCTCGCCAGATGAATGAAAGCGTGCGTTCCATTTTTAGCTCTGGAACATCTAAGGCAACCAGCAAACCAGCTTGGATATACCGCTCGACATCCAAATAAGGTAAGCAGGTCAAGTACTGGCCATTAGCCACTAAGCTACGAAGTACTGGCACATGTTCGTATTCACGCCAAACATCAAGATCCTCGATAAGTTTACTGATCGAACTATCGAAGGTTTTGCGTGTACCAGAACCATCTTCGCGCAATACCCACTTTGCTTGTTCTAACTGGGCTAAACTTACGGTTTGGCGCTTGGCAAAAGGATGATGTGAAGCCGCGACAACCGTCAGATGGTCGCGACACCAGACTTCCTGGTGCAAACGGTTGTCATCGCAACGGCCTTCAATGATTCCCAAGTCGTACTTGTAATCCAATACGCCTTCAAGGACGCTTCTGGTACTTTTCACATTCAAAGAGATACGCATCTCAGGAAAGTCATTATCAATAATACTGATAAGATCAGGGACTAAGTGTTCTGCAGGCGTTTGACTCGCACAAATGCGAACTTCCCCACTCAACAAATGTTGCTCATAAAAGCCCATTTCAATCTGTAAAGCATCTTGCAGCAAACGTTTTGCTTTTGGCCTCAGCCACACTCCCCAATGGGTTAACGCCATTTGCTTGCCCTGCCTTTCAAATAATGGCCGACCAAGCATTTTTTCCAATTGTGAGAGCGACATACTTGTCGCCGATTGTGTCAGAGCCAGTTTGTCTGCAGCCTGGCTTACACTTCCAGAATCGGCAACTGCATTAAAAACCGCTAATTGCTTTAGTGAATAGCGCAATGTGTCCTCCTTTACGAGCGAGTATTCCCATACCCTCACCTGATTAAAAACATAAGCAACGGCATTCATTTTACTCATCTTAGATTAGTTATCAATTGAATTGATGTGAACCTTAAACAATATCAATTTTCCCTGTCGGAATTTTCCTATTAGCCTGATTGTGCGGTTCAGGAATACCGCTGTTCTAAATACAACAACAATAGTTATGAGTTTATAAATCAAGGAGTTTTTATGGCATCAAAAACTAAGGAGTCAGTATGGCGGTGATCAACTCTGACAATCACCAGTATTTTTCTCCGAAAGAAATGATGGCTGAAGCAGAGAAGTTTGCACTGAGCAAAGCCCAAAAAACGAGCTCGATGACACTCAGTCTTGCCGCAATGGCTGGCGCATTTATCGGTTTGGCATTCTTGTTCTATATCACCGTGACAACGGGTAGCGCAGGTGCAGGTTGGGGATTGAGTCGTCTTGCGGGCGGAATAGCTTTCAGTATGGGTTTGATCCTGATCGTTATCTGTGGAGGCGAACTGTTCACTAGCTCAGTGCTCTCAAGCATATCCTGGGCGAACAAGCAGATATCTTTTGGAAAAATGCTATCAATTTGGGGCAAGGTCTATGTGGGTAACTTTATTGGAGCAATGCTGTTGCTCGCACTGGTTACAGCGGCAGGATTATACCAAATGGACGGCGGTCAATGGGGATTGAATGCGCTTAACATCGCACAGCACAAACTGCATCACACGTTAGTTCAGGCGTTTGCACTCGGTATTCTATGTAACCTTTTGGTGTGTCTAGCAATCTGGCTAACCTTTAGTTCTGCAAATGCGATGACAAAAGCGGCAATGACGATTTTACCTGTCGCTATGTTCGTAAGCAGTGGCTTCGAGCACTGTGTCGCCAACATGTTCATGGTCCCGCTTGGCATTGTTATCGCTAATTTTGCGCCAGAGTCGTTCTGGCTGTCTGTCGGCGTTCCGGCATCCCAATACGCAGACCTCAATGTGTTTCACTTTGTCACTGCAAACTTAATCCCGGTAACACTAGGAAATATAGTAGGCGGTGCTGTATTAGTTGGCTTATCAAACTGGTGTATTTTCCGTCGACCTGAGCTAAAAGCCGCCAACATTCAAACCATCACTAAAACAACACCACTCATGTCAGTTAAGGAATCCAACATGAAAAATAGCTCTTTTGTTAAGGACATTATGAACCCTGCTCCAGTGACTATCAGCGCAGAAACTCCAGTAGTCACAGCACTTGATACCTTACTTGATCATCACTTAACCAGCGCCCCTGTCGTTGATGTTCATAATCGTTTAGTGGGCTTCCTGTCGGCGCACGATATTATGGTCGATCTTTGGTGCGAGGATTACATTCCGGTTAACGGTCAGAAAGTGGTTGATTTGATGAGCCGTGACATTGTCGCTATTGATGCTGGTGACCGTTTAGTCGATGTGGTGGAGTTTATGTGTATCGACAAAGAAAAGCTGTTCCCTACAAGCAATATGGGCATTGCAACACGCTTAACTTCTCTTTCTTTGGAAGAGCGTGCCAAGAGTATGAACGTCAGTAAACCGCAAGTGCTTCCGGTATTAGAGAATGGACTCTTAGTCGGCGTAGTAACACGTGTCGAAATACTGAATGCATTACGTACCGTTTACGGTGAGCGTTTGAATCTAGTAGAACAAGACGAATTAGAAACCGCATAACAATAAAACACTAACTTTAGTTAGTTGGCACTAAAAAAGCGCTCTTCGTTTGAAGAGCGCTTTAATATTATTATACGAGTGACAATAAATTACTTCTTAACGCCTTCGATATGAAGTTCCATATCCACATAGCTAGAAGAACCCATTACAGGGATATCAAAATCTGCTAGCTCTAGACGAGTAGTACCAACGAAACCAGCACGCTCACCACCCCATGGGTCGTTACCTGCGCCAACGAATTCCGCTTCAATAGTGATAGGCTTGGTTACACCGTGAAGTGTCAAATCACCAGTTACATCAAGTTTGCCATCGCCTTTATCCGTTACTTTTGTACTAGTAAACGTTGCTTGACCAAACTTACCTGCATCGATGAAATCACCGCTACGGATGTGCTTATCACGCTCCGCATGGTTTGAATCCAGACTTGTGGTATCAACAACAACATTCACTTTAGCGTCAGCAACGTTGTTCTCATCAAAAGAAAAGTCACCAGAAAATGTATTAAAACGACCTTTGATGAAGCTGTAACCCAAGTGACTTACTTTGAAGTTAATCGAAGCGTGAGCCCCTTTCGTATCAATAACGTAGTCTGCTGCTTGCGCACCAAACGGAAGTGCCATAGCGATCGCTAATCCTGTAGCAAATAGTGACTTTTTCATTTTGAAGCTCCTAACATTTTTCTTAATGTGTTGTCTTTATCGATAAAGTGATGTTTAAGTGCAGCAACGGCATGTAAACCAGCAATTAGGACGATAGCCCAAGCTGCGTAAAAGTGAATTTCACCCGCCAAATCAGATTGATTTGGGAACAACTCGCCTGCGCCAGGTACGGTAAACCACTCGAATACTTCGATACCTCGACCATCCGAGGTTGAAATCAGGTAACCCGTTACGAAAATGGTAATAAGTAACAAATACATCGCACCATGCGCTAACTTAGCTGCGATGATTTCATGGTTTTTGCCTTCTGGCTTAGGAGATGCAGTAATGTGCTTCCAAACGAATCGGAATAACGTAACTATCGCAATCAAGATACCAATAGAACGATGGTAATGAGGTGCGGTACGATACCACTCGCTGTAATAACTCAAATCGACCATCCATAAGCCGACCGCAAATAAGCCAACAATAACGATGGCTGATAACCAGTGCATCGCGCGGGTCAGAAGGTTGTAGTTTTTTACGGATGTATCCATCTCAATTCCCAAGAATTTTCTGTGTTGATATTGAATAAGAAACAACACATTAACCGATTTACTTTATATGAAACAGATTATTTACCATTATTTACATCTAGCCAATTACAGCACATCTACCAACCTGTTCGAATTTTTTGAATAAGTTAAATGTAAGAATTCATGAATTTTAGAGTTTTACTTCCTGTTCTATCTCATAAAGTTCGTCGGAAACTTCTAGCATACGGCGCTCGAATAAGGCTTTGGCATCTTCAACTCCTTTGTTGTAGTACACTGCCCCAAGCTTTTCAGTGATAAAATCAATGAGAAATTCGCAATCAAACTGACCGATTTCAATACTTAGTTCGTCTTCCATATAATCTTGAATCGCCGTTGATAATGTTTCTTTTTGTGTTCTGTCTAATTTAATCATTTACTGCTCTCTAAATTTCATCGTCCAATTATCGACCTCACGACAATCTACTCTATCCAACAATCACTAGGACTATCTAAGATATTGATGGATAGAATTCCTAATTTTGATGTTTAGATCAAGAAGTTGCCGATTCAACTTAGTCTATGCTAAAAAGACTATGCTAATTTTTGCTCATCGTTTTTATAACCGTTAAGGGATTTTCTTTGCTACTCGACTTAGTAATACAAAGTGTTAATGATTTTCAGGAAGACTGCCTCAAGATCTGCGAAAAGCACTACCCTGCGGTTCACAACCAAGGGATGAGTGAACATCATTTAGGTCTCGCGTTTTCAAGGCGGATGGAGCATACGCTTCGTCACTTTGGCCACAGCAGTGTCATTAAATCACTTGAAGTACTTAATGCTCCCGACCTTCCCCACCATTACCGCATTACTTCAGAGATTGGCACCGTGTGGGTTTTGAGTTATCACATGGTCAGTGCGGGTAAACCTTGTCGCGAAAAAATGCTTGCTTCGATAACCGAGTGGCAAAGTGAATATGGCTACGCGTTACAGCCTAACGATTTACTTTTCCTGGTTTGTGATCACTGGATAAGTAGAAGCAAAACCAGCAGGGAGCTACTACATTGGTGGATGGGAGAGTTACCAGACCCAATAAATGAGTATACTGAACAAGGTATTACTTTATACACCAGTGAGTCACAGCTTACGCAATCGCTCAATTCTCGCTTTGATATCAACCCATGCTATATCAAATTTGGCCACCCATTACGCCGATCAAACAAACAGCAACTTGTTCGAAAATATCTCCAGCTATACGCCGTATTGCAGTGGTAGCTTAAATATGGGAATACGTACCTTATCAATCTATCTATACATTTGTTTGATACCGCTCGATAAATCTTATTAACACTAACTAACTAGCTTGCCTCATCAGGTCGCGCGCGCTTAGATTCTTATAATCAATGAAGCTTGATGTACTCGCATCGATGATAAGCATTAATTTAGGTTGTAATAATGATGAGTATCTCGCAGCTTACTTGCTGCATTTCTAAACAGGCAGATGGACAGTACATCGCAAAATATCAAAATTTAACACTGAAAAGCGTATTTCAACCCATTTATCAAAAGGATCATTCTATTGTTGGTCTGGAAGCTCTGGTAAGAATCACCGATATTGACGGCTCGATGATCCGCCCGGACTATTTTTTCCAGTCAGAAAGCATTCCGGTTTCAGACCAATTTAATGTCGAACGTTTAAGTCGCTTGATACACATAAAGAACTTTGGCCAATCGCGCTACCAACATAAGAAGCTCTTCCTTAATGTGCTTCCTAAAGCAGCAGAAATGATGTTACAGGACATGTCATACTGTCAGGCGCTCAAGCAAACCATCAGTCAGTCTCATTTGAAAACAGAGCAGATTGTGCTGGAATTAATCGAGTTAGATGCGAACGATGAATCCTGTTTTTATCAATCAACGCAAGAACTCAGCAAGTGCGGCTTTAAGCTTGCGATAGACGATTATGGGGTTAATGCATCGACAATAGAGCGAGTTGAATCTGTTCAACCTTACATCATTAAGATGGATCGCTCGTTACTGGTTAAATACGAACATGGCGACCTGTCTGCACTGACAAGTGCGCTTTTATTGGCAAAAAACTTACGCGCGAAAACCGTTATCGAAGGAATTGAAACCGAGCATCAACTTAATTTAATGAAGAAACTCGGCTTCGATATGTATCAAGGCTATTACCTTGCACTTCCAGAAACGTTAGCCGTTTATGATCAAGCGAAAACAGCCTAGTTGATTTGATATTTACCAAATGAACCAATTACTTAAGTTTATCAACGAATCTAAGTTATCAATAAACTTAACCCACCAAAAACTAAGTTATCGACGGTTTTTACCACGATTTTTATGGATAGCTAACTTGGCTTTAAGTTTTCGTTTTTCTGCCGAGCGACTTTTACGGCCACCACCACCGTGACGTTCAGGCTCGACCTCTTCGATTAAACTAGGTTCAAAACCCGCCAACCATTCTTGTGGCAATCGCTGATCCAGTAAGTTTTCAATCGCATGCAACAGATACTCTTCGTCTCGGCTCATTAAGGATACGGCAAGTCCAGAATTACCCGCTCGACCTGTACGACCAATACGGTGTACGTAATCTTCAGCTTTAAATGGCATATCAAAGTTAATTACTTGCTCTAGTTCCTGAATATCAAGCCCTCGGGCTGCGACATCAGTCGCAATCAATGCACGTACTTTACCCTGTTTAAATTCATCCAATGCGCGTTGACGAGCGCCTTGTGATTTATCACCATTAATAGACACAGCTTTTATGCCATCTAGCTTTAACTCTTTCGCCAGTTCATCACTACCCTGTTTTGTTTTGGTAAACACCAGCACTTGTTGCCAGTTTTTTGAACCAATTAAATAGGCGAGTAATTCACGTTTACGCTTCTTGTCGACGGGATAAACGATCTGTGTAACCGTTTCAGCGGTCGTGTTTGGTGGAGTAACTTCAATTTCAACCGGAGAATCCATCAGCTTATAAGCAATGGTTTTAATGCGCTTTTCAAACGTTGCGGAAAATAGCATGATCTGTTTTTCATCTGGCAAGCGGCGCAGAATTCTTTGCAAATCAGGCCAAAATCCCATATCTAACATACGATCAGCTTCATCGAGTACAAGCGTATTCGTCTTTGAGATGTTTACATTGCCGTTAAACAAATGATCCAGCAAGCGTCCAGGTGTCGCAATCAGAATGTCCGCGCCATCCTCAAGTTTTTTCTTCTGAACACCAATACTGATACCACCATATACACAAACAATGCGTAATGCCGTCTGTGACGCGTACTGAGACAAACTTTCGAAGACTTGTTGAGCGAGTTCACGCGTAGGTACCAAAATTAGAGCTTTTGGCGTTCCGTTCAGTTTTTCTTGCTGTACGCTTTGAATAATAGGCAGTCCAAACGCAGCCGTTTTACCAGTACCCGTTTGTGCAGCAGCGAGCAGGTTTTTTCCTTCCAGAACATGGGGAATCGACTTTTCTTGCACCGGTGTCGGAGTCACGATGTTTAATGTGCTCAGAGTTTCCACCAGATTTTGTTCAATGCCAAGGTCAGCAAAATTAACGGACATGATAAACCTCATAATTTTTGGAGCGCAGAGTTTACCAGAGCACTCCAGACCATACTACCTTTACACTCTATGCATTGATTAATTGCTGGTGGAACTCAAAGGCTTGTCGAAGCACATCGTGGTATAGAAGCGGAAATTTAGCCTCTAAGGTCGCATATTGTTCATCTAATACCGCGAAAGTAGTCGTCAGATCTGACATTCTAGGACTTCTTTGGGACATACGATGCAGAGCAAATTCGATATTTTCTAAATCCTGATAGGACTGAAGCCATCCACCCGTCCACATCCTGCTATGCAGAACAAGAAAACGCTCTGGCAATTGCTCGCAAACGTCTCTGTCAACGCGCTGGTAGGCAGCATTTACAAATTTATCCAGAGAATGGTGGTGAAACGCAGACCACTGTTTAGCTAAACAGTGATCCCAAAACATATCAAGAGCAATGGGAGCGAAGCGTCGCGAAACACCAGTAAAGTGAGGCTTGCACGCTTCAACGATAGGATGATGGTCTGTTATACGGTCGACAAACCGATGAAGTTTGATGCCATTAGAAATATCAGTTTGATACTGTTTGCTTGGATCCCCTTTCACGAAGTCTCCAAGCAAATTCCCCAATAAATGGCTGTTACAGTGATCTGCGATGTGTAGATGGGCAAGAAAGTTCATTAGACGCCATATTGCCGTTAGGCTTGATGTAACATGAACTTAGTATAACGTCTTGAGCACAGCGTTGATAATTAAGTGACACTCTACTCAGATTCGTTTTCTGAGCCAAAGTAATCCGACAAGATGATGCCAATTTCCATTGCATCTAGTAGCTCTAGGTTCTCATCGTTTTGGTATTGGTCGCTCATTGTGACCTCCTTTGTTTTAATTTGAAGCGTACTTGCTTCTTCCTACTGACAATCTATGTCAGTGAATCCTTTTTATAATCTTTATATGACACATTCATGACAGCGAAAAGTAAAGATTTAATTTCCTATGAGCAACATCAAAGGTAATCGTTTGCATATCGGTAAGCTCTCAGCTCACTGCTTGTTTTTAACGGACAAATGACCCAAAGCCAATGTCTAGCGCCGCCATATAAGTTGACTTATGTCACATATAATTAAATTAACGTTATAGATATTACATTTTTTAATGATTTGGCTCTCATGTTTTCCTCAACACTGACGATAACGAGATGAAATACCTTATATCTCAAACGGAGTGTTAAATGAGAGAAGTTGAGTTTAGAACTATAGATCGACTCTTTATTAAGATGTCTATAAATGACAAAGTCTGGGTTATCTTCCTACTGTTTCTGCTGGCTCTAACTTCGGTTGCAGGGAGCCGTTACTACAACGAAATCAACCAGTTTGAACATCAAGCAATCATTTCTGCACAGGCGAAACTTTCGGGGATCCTCGACGCAAAACCAAGCAATATCTATCAAGTCGATGGAATCACAGAAGCAAATAGCCAACAGCAGAGTCTATTCATAGACGGGTCTGTCACTGTTTATTCACACACTAACAACGGGGAAGTGATTAAATTAACCGAAGATAGAAGTACAGAATATCAACAAGTTAAGTCTAATGCCCTAACCTCGCTGCTGCTTAGCTTTATTTGGGTTCTTCCATTTGCCTTGTTTTGTTACTGGGTTGCTACTTTCATCGGAGGTGCACTTTGGGTGCTTTACACTACGACTCAAAAAATTGGTGAAGGTGATCTGACGTCTCGCTTAGGCTTTCATCCGGGCCGAGACGAATTCGGTACCATTGGTTGCGCACTCGACAAATCAATGGATACGCTGACGGAGCTAGTTAATAGTGTTAAAAATAACGCGTCCACGTTAAGTGAAACGTCTTCAGCTTTCGAAAAAGACATGCAATTGAGCGAAACTCAGATATCTCATCAGTATCAAACGCTCGATTCTGTCGCGACGGCAATGGAAGAAATGACGGCTTCTGCTAAAGAAGTTTCAAGTATCTCGCAACAAGCGACCTCACAATCCGATCAGGATGCGCACAAAATTGAGCAAAGTCGTGGCCGCGTACAAAATGTTATTGGCGAGATAGAAACCTTATCTTCTTTCATTGAGCAAGCAGCGAAATCTGTTACCCATTTAAATGAGAACACAACGCAAATTAATGAGGTAATCACAACCATTAATGCGATTTCTGAACAAACTAATCTACTTGCGCTTAATGCAGCCATCGAAGCCGCTCGAGCGGGTGAACAAGGCCGTGGTTTTGCCGTTGTCGCGGATGAAGTACGCACACTAGCCAGCCGCACGCAGCAAGCTACTGTAGAGATTCAGGCAATGATTGAGAAGCTGCATACTGAAAGCCAAAACATCGCATCTATCACTGAACGTACAGTTAAACAGGCGCAAACCAGTAGCCATCTAATTGATGAAATTGGTCATGACATTTCTTCAATTGCTGATTCAGCGCGTTCATTAATGGACATGAGTATCCAAATTTCTACTTCAGCAGAAGAGCAAAGTGCTGTCGCCAACGACATTGCATCGGAGCTCACAGACATTCGCTCACAATCCAGCACGATTAGAGAAGTGGCGCAACAGTCAACAATCGGGGTTGCGAATTTAACCAAAGCGTCTGTTGATTTGGGAGAGGTACTTCTTCGTTATCGTACCAAGTAATAATGACTGGGCTCCTAAAAAGAGCCCAGTGTGTTTATCTGGCTTATTTTCATTTCGATTTTGTTAACCCAACATTTACAAACTGTCGACCTAATTGAAATATTTGAAGTGAATCGAAAGTTCAATTAGTACCTGATGAAAGAATGTTCATCAAGATTGTGTTCCGCTATGCTTGAACATGTAGATTCCATTTGCTGCTGGAAAAACAATATGAATAATTACAAAGATACAGACAATAACGAAAACGAAAACGAAAACGAAAACCTTACCTGTCCACTATGCCAATGCGATGAATATTTAATTTCTTCGGATGGCGAAAAGTTCACTTGCGCGGCTTGCGGTTTTCATACGAAAAGCTTTTCTTCAATCCAATGTTTACATCGAACGCCTTACTTACAATCCAAAGTTAAACACATCCACAGTTTAAGTCGCATATGTCACTAACTACTGGTTTGATTACGATGTATGCCTTATATAGAGCAGCCTAACAACTGCTCTTTTAATTCATCAAAATGCTGAATTTTTATTACGCGTTCGTCGTCGACACGGTTAATGTCTTCACCATTAAATAGATGCACTGTTTTGATACCAGCATTTATTCCAGCTTCTACACCTTTAGGCGTGTCATCTATATAGAGACAATCGCTGGGTAAAAATCCCATATTCATTGCTGAGTACATCAGCAAATCTGGCTCAGGCTTCCAGCTATTTGCATCGAACGCGGAAAACACTTTGCCTTTAAAAGAATCCAGTAACCCTGTCAGTTCCAAAGCATATTCTATTTTGTCTTTCGGACCATTAGAAGCGACGCAATATTCAATGTTATGCGAATCAAAAAAGTTCAGCAGTTGTTTGGCACCATCCATAGGTTGTAAGTGTCGAACGAAAAGCTTTTGTAGTTCCTGGCGATATTCGGGTTCGAGTACGTCAATCGGCACATTAATATTCATTAACGCTTTGGTATCTCTTAAAATGTCGGCGAGTTTGCCACCTTTGAAGTGAGACACGCATTCATCGATAGTGAGTTCAGCACCGTACTGGTTGAATACATGAACTAAAGCCTGACAACACAAACGCTCACTATCGACCAGTGTTCCATCACAATCAAAAATCACGCACTTAACATTATTAATTGCCATTACCTTCCCCCAAACACGTTAAAAATATTGCTGAGCTTATTTTGTTTTGTAGAACAATAATATTTGAGTTTAGGATTGTTTAAACGATGAACTCTGCATTTCGCAAAAATGAATTCGAAGAATTATCTTTTTTTAAATCAAGATCACCGATTTCTATCTAGTTACCGTTAAAAGTGTGAACTTTTTAATAGGATGTTCGATATATTGCGAGAGCCAATGACCAGAGCTGTAGAGAAGGGGGAAAATGTTCGAACGCAGCAACACGTATAACATTAGAATTTGGCGCTTGATTGCAAAGTTTCGTCAGTTATTAAAGGGTTAGCGATGCTGCGTTATAGAGATGGCGATGAATGTGTTAACGCTCGATAATTACTGTCTCACAAAGTTTTGCTTCGTTATCTAATCGCTTCGCTAGATCAGACTCAAATTGGCTTTTCTCTATTACATCAGAAACAGCGACATCTGAAATGAGTGTATTGCCTTCAAAATGGCTAGTGATAGCAGCGCCAATAGGACTTCCGTCTTTAAAACCGACATACAGTTCAAAATCTGGTGTCAAAATGATTTGAGTCAGGTATTCAACCACCATGTCTTTATCGTATTGCTTATCCCAGCGCTGCGATTGAAGAAGTGAAAACATAATGGTCAATCGATGGAAATCTACGAGGAAGATATCGTCAGTTTTGCACTCCGCCTCACCGGCCAACAACGAGTCTTTATCAACGATTTGGTATTGTTGCTGTTTTAGCGTTTGAAAGTAGATGTCTCGCCCTTTCAAACTTTCGGGTGTAGGAAACTCGACTTCGACCAGATCATGCAGCCACGCGTTCTTGCGTTCTATGCTGGCTAACTGTATTTCATTCATTTACATACCTTAACAATCACAGGCTACAAAGTAGTAGCAAGTCAAAAGCGAAAGCAAATTGCGTCTTGTATCGACAACAAAATCCGTGTGGGATACCTCTGAACTTAAAAGTCGTATCGCGTAGCTTCGTTTTGAGGCTGTACCTTAGCATGAAGCCTATAACAAACCTAGCTAAAGTCCTGAGGTAACGCCAAATTTTGTTTTACTCGCTAACGTCTGATAGATTAAATCCACAAACTTTTCTCATGAAGGCCAAAATAATGAAAAAACGCATACTTGCTTTAAGCTTACTAACCCTGCTTGCCGGCTGTGGTAGTGATGAAGTTGGTGATGTATCACTGGGCATGTTTACTATGAAAGACATCAAACTCAATACGCTTGTCGATCCCGAAGTACCGGGGGTGACTTGTCACGTTGCCAGTATTGAAGCGGATTTCAGTCTTGCTGACCCAAGTGATAGCTCTATCTCTTGTCGCCAAACCGGTGAAATCACGCCTGAAATGCTAGCCAGGATTGATAAGAGTAAATCTGGCGATGTCGTCTTTAAGAAGTCAAAGAGTATCTTCTTTAAGTCGATGAAGATTCGACGCATTTATGATCCAGAAAATCAAACGCTGATGTACCTTTCATACTCTACAAAGGAGACGTCAGGGAGCTTCAAACACAGTCTATCAACTGTGCCACTCTGGGGAACAAAAGCTTACGTCGAGCCGACACAAGCAAAAGCCAATTAATACCTCCTCAATTATCCTTCGAAAGCCCACCATAATGTGTTGGTGGGCAAGTTTTCTTGCAACAAAACCAGTTTAATTTCATTTTTATGTGATACAATCCCGCCTCTTTTTTTCTCACTCAAGAACAAGCATGAAGTTTCCTGGCCAGCGTAAATCTAAACACTACTTTCCAACTCACGCTCGTGATCCAATCGTTAACCAAATTCGACAAACACCAAAGTTATATCGTCCAACGATTGTCGGTGTAGGCCAAACCATCGTCGATATCGAAGCGCGTGTAGACGATGCGTTTTTAGAGAAGTACAACTTAAGTAAAGGACACTCTCTCGTTCTTGAAGAGAACAAAGCCGATGCTCTGTACGAAGAGCTGGTTGAACAAGGCCTGATTACGCACCAATATCCTGGAGATACCATTGGTAATACGCTGCACAACTACTCAGTACTTGCAGACAGTAAATCAGTGCTATTGGGTGTAATGTCTAGAAACATTCAAGTAGGTTCATTTGCATACCGATACCTATGTAAGACGTCTTCTCGCATGAACCTTAATCATCTACAAACAGTAGATGGCCCTATTGGTCGTTGCTATACCCTTATTTCTCAAGATGGCGAGCGTACCTTTGCGATAAACGAAGGTCACATGAACCAACTTCTACCAGAAAGCATCCCAGAAGAAGTATTCAGCAAAGCATCAGCGTTGGTCGTCTCTTCTTATCTAATGCGTGGCAAAAAAGAAGATCCAATGCCACAAGCGGTACAGAAAGCGATCGATTTTGCTAAAAAGCATGATGTCCCGGTTGTACTGACGTTAGGGACGAAATACGTGATCGAAGGCAACGCTGAATGGTGGCAGGAATACATTCGTGAAAATGTATCTGTAGTTGCTATGAATGAAGAAGAAGGCGCGGCTCTAACTGGATTAACCGATCCACTAGCAGCAGCCGATAAAACGCTTGATTGGGTCGATCTAGTTCTGTGCACCGCAGGTCCAAATGGCTTGTACATGGCGGGCTACACTGACGAAACAGTGAAGCGTGAAACCACGCATGACATTTTGGAAAGCAGCATTGGTGAATTCAATCAATACGAATTTAGCCGAGCAATGCGCAAATCTGACTGTAAAAATGCGATGAAAGTGTACTCTCACATTGGCCCATACTTAGGCGGACCTCTGGAAATTAAGAATACCAATGGTGCTGGCGATGCAGCACTTTCCGCACTTCTGCATGATATGGCAGCAAACTCATTCCACCAGAAAGAAGTGCCAGGTTCAGAAAAGCACGAAGTACGCTGCTTAACATACTCTTCGCTTTCCCAAATTTGTAAATACGCAAACCGAGTGAGTTATGAAGTATTAACACAGCACTCTCCTCGCCTGTCTCGTGCACTTCCTGAACGCGAAGACAGTTTAGAAGAGGCATACTGGGATCGCTAATAGCCTGATTTTCAGTGTAAAAATTCACTTAGGTCACCTTTTGGTGGCCTTTTTGTTTTGATCTAGAGCAGTGTTTAGTTGTTTTTGCTAATATGCACCGCAAAGATTCGCATTAAATTCTTTACAGTTGGTTTTTTACCAGTATTATTCTCGCGCAAACGATTGCGTAACAGCAATGCCTTCGCTTTATGCACTACGGTTTAGTCACTTTGGGAGCATCCATGCAGTCCGACATTGAAATTTGCCGAAACACCCCTCTATCCTCAATCGATACTATTGCCGCGAATGCAGGTTTACAGCCTGATGAATATGATACGCACGGCAAACACAAAGCCAAAGTTCATCCAAGATGTTTAAACCGTCTCAAAGAAAACAAAGACGGTAAATTAGTATTAGTCACGGCCATAACACCAACGCCACTCGGCGAAGGTAAGACAGTCACAACTATCGGCCTTGCACAAGGGTTAGCAAAGTTAAACCAATCCGTGATGGCCTGCATCAGACAGCCTTCAATGGGACCAGTATTTGGAATCAAAGGTGGTGCGGCCGGCGGTGGTTACTCTCAAGTCGCACCGATGGAAGAGTTAAACTTACATTTAACTGGCGATATTCACGCCGTTACCGCTGCTCATAACCTTGCATCAGCCGCGCTAGATGCCCGTCTATACCACGAGCAACGTGAAGGCTACGACGCATTCGAAGCTCGTACTGGTTTAAAAGCATTAAAAATAGATGTCGACAGTATCACATGGAAGCGCGTAATGGATCATAATGATCGCGCACTACGCATGGTAAAAATTGGTCTAAACGAACCAGGTAAAACCATTAATGGCATCGAAAGAAGCGAAGGTTTCGACATTTCTGCCGCATCAGAACTCATGGCAATCATTGCACTCGCCAAAGATTTAGCAGACCTGCGTAAACGAATCGGACGAATTGTTGTTGCTTGTGATTTAGATGGCCATCCGGTGACGACTGAAGACCTTCAAGTCGCGGGTGCTATGGCTGTAACGTTGAAAGAAGCCATTGCGCCTACACTAATGCAGACTTTAGAAGGTGTCCCTACTCTTATTCACGCTGGTCCCTTTGCGAATATTGCTCACGGCAACTCTTCTATCATCGCTGATGAAATTGCACTAAAACTTTCTAGTTACACTGTAACTGAAGCCGGTTTTGGATCGGATATGGGGCTGGAGAAAGCATGTAATATTAAAGCAGCAGCCTCAAACCACGCTCCTGATTGTGTGGTGATTGTTGCCACCTTACGTGGCCTAAAAGCGAATTCGGGGCATTATGATCTTCGCCCGGGCACTGCTATTCCTGAATCGATATTTAACCCCGATAAGCCAGCGCTAGAAGCCGGATTTGAAAACCTGAAGTGGCATATCAATAACGTTAAGAAATACGGCCTTCCTGCCGTTGTCGCGATCAACCAGTTTCCGCAAGACTGCGAACAGGAACTCTCAGTACTGCGTCAGATGATTCGTGACTATGACCCAAGTGTCAATGTGGCCATCAGTACCGCTTTCTCAAACGGTGGTGAAGGTACCGTAGAGCTCGCTCAATTTGTGGTAGAAGCATGTAATACTCAAACGGATTTCCGCCCGCTTTATACAAAAGAACAAAAGCTGGAAGAGAAATTAATGTCGGTTTGTGAAGCTGGGTATGGCGCGTCAAATGTCGAATTGAGTGATCTGAGCATTTCACAGCTTAAGAGGTTTGAAGCTTTAGGTTTTAATGACCTCGCAGTGTGTATTGCGAAAACGCCACTTTCTATCACTACCGACTCCAGCGTCAAAGGGGCTCCGCGTGGATTTACGGTTCCAATACGTGAATTACGTTTATGCGCTGGCGCAGGGTTCATTTATGCACTATCAGGCAGTGTGATGACGATGCCAGGGCTTCCGGACAAACCTGCTTTTATGAACTTGGATTTAGATGAGGAAGGCAACATTATTGGTTTGTCATAACATCACATCCTCCTGTCATTTAAATTAAACTTCATTATAGAGAGCGTATATCGCTCTCTATCTCATTGTTTCGGCATTACTTTACATTGTAAATTCTTCATACTTTTAAACACTCTTTCCAGTGCATCAATATGGTGCACACTATTTTTACCCTTCCCTAAAATAGGGCATTATTTGTCTGTGTTTAAATTAATCTTATTGATTTATAAAAATTTATTCTATGGCTCGATTCTTGTACTAAAGTTGCATTAGAACATAAACACACTAATACCTGTCATTCAAAATGCCGTTTGCTTGGAACCACCTCTCCCCGGTTCAGCACTATTTTGGGTCATGTATTACAAGGGAAAGGGAACATTATGCAAGACGCACTCGCCGTAATTTTAGCTGGAGGTGTGGGCTCCAGACTTAGCCCACTGACTGATGACCGCGCCAAGCCGGCTGTACCATTTGGTGGTAAATATCGCATCATCGACTTCACTCTAACTAACTGTCTAAATTCAGGTTTAAGAAAAATCTTAGTCCTCACACAATACAAGTCTCACTCACTACAGAAGCACCTTCGTGATGGTTGGTCGATCTTTAACCCAGAGCTTGGTGAATACATCACCGCCGTCCCTCCTCAAATGCGCAAAGGTGGTGCATGGTATGAAGGTACCGCAGACGCCATCTATCACAACTTGTGGTTGTTGTCCCGAAATGATGCAAAATACGTCGTTGTATTATCTGGCGACCACATCTACCGAATGGATTACGCGGCCATGCTGGAAGAGCACAAAGAAAAAGGCGCTAAACTTACCGTCGCGTGTATGGATGTACCAGTAGAAGAAGCGACGGCGTTTGGCGTGATTGGTACTGCGGAAAATGGGCTGGTTAAGTCCTTTATAGAAAAACCATCAAATCCGCCTACTCTGCCTGAAGATCCTTCTAAGAGTCTTGCGTCCATGGGCATTTACATTTTTGATATGGACGTACTTAAAGAAGCGCTTCGCGAAGATGCAAATAATGAAAACTCAAGCCATGACTTTGGTAAAGACATCATTCCGAAATTAATTGATTCAGAATCGGTATACGCTTACAAGTTTTGCGGCAGCAAAGGACGTGTTGATAAGGACTGCTACTGGCGAGATGTTGGTACGATTGACTCGTTCTTTGAAGCCAATATGGACTTATTAGAACCCGTTCCGCCAATGAATTTATACCAGTCGAACTGGGCCATTCGTACTTATGAGCCACAATTTCCACCAGCACGAACCGTATCATCCGCAACAGGTAATGAAGGCATTTTCATCAACTCTATCATTGCCAATGGTGTGGTGAATTCTGGAGGCTCAGTACAGCACTCCATTATTTCCTCCAACGTTCGCATAAAAGACAGCGCGACCGTCGTAGACAGCATTCTTTTTGATGATGTTGAAGTTGGTGAAGGTTGCCAGCTAGTTAACTGCATCATCGACAAACACGTTCGAATCCCACCGAACACTCAAATTGGACTAAATAAAGTAGAAGACGCTAAAAGGTTCCGAATTTCAGAGAAAGGGATTGTCGTTGTTCCTGAAAGTTATACGTTTTAATTCATCGACTCTTTCTGCTTAATCAAAAAAAGCGCACGATTGATATCGTGCGCTTTTGTGTTAGTTATCATAAAAATCTTAGATATTACATACCGTAGACCAGCTACCATCACTACCCGGCACAGAAGACGTCCACCAGTTTGCTTGGTATACCACACCGTCGTAGATCACCTTATCACCTTGATTGGCATGGCTTGGATTACCAGCCCAATCCGTTTGAGGAAGGTCTGGATATGTTACCAGACCGGCAGTGTCACAAGTTCCTGGCTCTGTCGTACCGCCACCCCCACCCGTGCCCGAGGTTAAATCACCAATTGGCAAGTCTGGCTGCTCGAATTTAAACGCAAACTCTTTACCGCCGGAAATAACCGTATAGTTCGCTGGCCCCGAAATTGGCAGGTAATAAACCATGTCTAACTCATAGGTTCCGCCTGCAGGAAGTTCTTTCCACGTAGGTAGTGAGAAAGAGACACGATGCATTACGCCATCCAAACCACCAATGTTGTTTGCACGAGTATGGCCAGAAGCGATAACTTTCAAACCACCACCAGACTGGTCTTTCGCATTGTCCGGCGCGGATACAGGAATATCAAACTGGAACTCGGTACCTCCGGGAATAGCTTGGCCAGTATTGTTGGTAAAGGTAATTTTAGGGTTAATTGGGTAGTTTTGGTCACCAACTTTAAAGCCGCCAACGCTCACTGTGATATCGACGGCTTCTGTCGGAAGCGCACCCGTAGCAACTTTATTACCGTATGGTGTTGCGGATTTAAACTTGTCGTAAATGGCTTTTGTCATGGTGTTACCCATGTGATATTCACCATTCCCCGCAGCACACGCTTGCTCGGTTGCATCGACAGAAGTTCGGTTACCGTTTTCATCAATTAGATAACAGTTGTAGTCACCTGCTAGTTCCCAGAACATAATGCCACCGATCTCTTTGTCGATAACGTAGTCCGCTTTAACTTCGATGGATGCTTTATCTTCCGTAGACAGGAATACACTCTTATCTGCATTCCACAACCACGGGGCTACCGCTACGTCATCATAATGACGAGTGTACGTGCCGACGAGCTGGTCAGTAGGATCATTTACAGGATCAAGACCGTATGCCTCAGCGTAAGAACCCCAGATACCTTTCTCCAAGTTCTTCGCATGCCACATAGGGTTAGAACCGGCCCCCATTTCGTTTCCGGCTGGGTCTAGATCATGCCACATGTTGTCAATACCCATCGCACCATGACCACAATTGTTGCTTTCACCTTCGCCTGTACCTGCCGCACATTCAGACTGGTTAGGTAGCGCAGCACGGCCCCATAAGCCATTTTCACCGCCAGTGACGCCTTGCCAGCCACGAGTGTAGTAAGGAACACCAATGTTAATTCGGCCTGCTGGCATAGATCCACGGAAGTAATGGTAAGCCCAATCCGTGTTCAGGTAACCGATGCCACCATAAGCTGCCGTACCATACACATTCCACTGAGCAAGCTCCGAGTCTTTCCCGGTATCAAACAGTGCAGCATTGTGACCGACATGGTCGTTCCAGGCACCATGTAAGTCGTACGACATAATGTTTACGTAGTCCAGATACTTAGTTACGTCGAACGTTTCCATGCCGCGCAGTAAGTAGCCTGATGACGGTGCGGCAATGGTCAACATGTAATGAATACCATCCTGTGCCGAAGCCGCATCTAACTTCTCGCGCAGTACTTTCATCAACTCTTGGTAAGAGGCCCAAAGGTACGCACGTCTTGGCTCCATAAAATCTGTATCGTAAGGGTTGCCAGCACCAGCCATCGATGTTGGGTATTCGTAATCAATATCCAATCCATCGAATTTATACCTACGCATCATTTCCACAGCAGATGACGCAAACTTCTCAATGCCTGCGTGATTAACTGAGCCGTCAGCATTGGTTGTCATAGTGTAGAAACCACCGTCTGCAACACGCTCACCAGTGGTATCAAAATGGCCACCGGTTTCTGCCCAACCACCGATTGAGATTAACGTCTTAACATCATGTTTTTGCTTATAGGTTGCCAGTGCACCAAAGTGACCTTGGAAACCCAAAGTAGGATCGACTTCTACACCAGGCCACGTTTTTCCGGTTGCAGGGTTGGCTGGATCATTGACATCACCCACATTAACCTTGCCATCAGAGCCAATACTGACGAACGCGTAGTTGATATGAGTTAGTTGCTCCCATGGAATGTCTTTTACAAGATACGTAGACTGTGGGTCATCACCACTACGCCAACTGGTGAAGTAACCAATCACACGACGAGGATGATCTGCGCCCATCTTCTCACGCCCTTCTTCGTCGTAGATCGTACAATAAGGAACGTCGACACCAGAAGTTTGATATAACCCATCCGGACGACAGTTAGATGCCACTGAGCCACCATCCACATTCAGAGTGAGTAATGAAGAATCTGTAGCGGCACCAGCATCATCTGTCGCTTTTGCATAGACCGCCAGAGAACCCGATTGTGAAGGAGTAACGTCTAAAGAGTATGGTGCACTTGTCGCGGTTCCTGCCAATACGCCTGCAATGTAAAAATCAACTTTAGTCACGGTACCATCGGCATCGGCTGCATTGGCAGTCAACGTTACACTACCACCTAACTCTATTGAGGATGTTGAAAGCGTGAGATCAACGGTTGGCGCTTCGTTACTCGCTTGAGAATTTTGAACAGTGAGGGTGACACTGCTTGCTGAACTCACCGCACCAGCATCATCATATGCCAATGTGGAGAAATTATGTTGCCCTTCTGTGGCAGTCCAAGAGGCTGAGAAAGGCGCTGAATTGGACTGTCCAACAATGACACCATCGACAAGGAATTCTACTTTACTTATTGTGCCGTCTGAGTCTGCCGCATCAGCAGATAAAGTTACAACTTCCCCTACGAAAACGGTGTCTGACGCAGAAGGTGAAGTCAAGGCAATCGTTGGGGCGGTGTTTTGTGGTGGTTCAACCTGGTCTGTATTTTCACAAGCCCCCAAGTTTTCCCATTCCCCCCACTCACCAGACTGTGAAGGGTTATTATTCTGTGTCCAATGGCGCGCTTCGTATCCATTACCTTCGAACTTAACCTGCTCACCACCTGTATAAATTGTTGATGACTCCCAAACCTCCAATGGAGAGCAATCAACGGCAGCATAACTGTTGAAAGCCATGAGACAAGAAGCCGTCAGCGTACTAAGCGTAAAAACACTTTTCACTGCTTTCCCGTTTTTAAGGTGCATTTTCCCTTTTCCTTAAGTTATTGTTAAAAAATAAACAAACGTGCTTGTAGCACGCATTTACACTTTTATTTCGAAGTAAAATAACTTAAGTACAGTTTTTAAAAATCACCTCTCACTGTGATCAATTTTCGGTGTCACTTCGCAACAATCCACTACAATGTTGCAAATATGTATCAATCACTTGGCAGCAATCGCTAATTTTTTAGCTCAAATAAATAAGTCCGTCGCAAATTAATAAAATAGGCGAAAAAAGTTATAATTTTTGACTCAAGATCACTAAGACTTTGTTGCTCTTGGCGTTTCATTAAAGTGGCGCTTGTACTCACGACTGAACTGGGACGGACTGCTGTAACCCACCAGTCGAGCCGCATCATTCACTCTCCGTCCTTCTAATTGAATTAAGTCACGAGCTTTATTAAGTCGCACTTTTTTGATGTATTGCAAAGGAGATTCAAGCGTCACGCTACGAAATGCCTGATGAAATGCAGAAATACTCATGTTCGCTTCTTCCGCGAGCGTCTGTACGTTGAGTTGTTCATGGTATGCCTGATGAACACGGGTTAGCGCTTTTGCTACCCTTGCATAGGAGCCCTCCAGATGCGCGAGCTCAAATAACACATACCCTTCCTTGCTGACTAAGGTGCGATACACGATTTCCTCGAGTAGAAGATCACCTAAAATTGCCACGTCCAGCTCATTGCAAAGTGCACTCATCAATCTTTTACACGCATCCAGCATACTCGAGTTCATTTTGACGGATTTAAGTCCACATAGAGAGCTATCTGAGCAGGTATTACTGTAATTTTGAGCTTCTAGTTTTTTGACGAGTTTGTTCAATAGCGCTGGTGAGATGTCAATTGAGATTCCCAACAATGGCTCGTCGTTGGATGCAAACGCTTCACACTCCAATGGCATCGGCACACCAACGACAAGATAGTCATCTGGACCATATTGAACAGGTGTCGAACCTATATGGATGTTTTTGTGCCCTTGGCCTAAAACAATGATCCCAGATTGATAAACAAACGGCTGCCGGTTGTTTCCCTTACTACTGCGATAAAACCATACCCCTTCAATCGCGGTTTGTTTGATCCCTTCCAGTTCATGTAAATCATGCTGATCAACATACTGCTTCATAATTTCTGCTAATGAATTCATCCAGACCCTCCACAAGTAACCATACTTTTCTCATTTTGCGGTGATATTGAGTAATATACACTCACTTAAGCAATATATTCTATCAGGCGACGATTAATTTTGTAGAAATAGGCAAGTTATTTCCAGAAATGAGCCTACTACTTCCCATCACACAGTACTAATATGCACGTATTCAATCTCCTCAACAAAGAAACAAGAGGCCTGTAATGAACTTTTCTTATGTCAACCCGACCAAAATTTACTTTGGTCAGAACCAAATCGCTTCAATTAAAGAAGCCATCCCTGCAGACCAAAAAGTACTGGTCATATACGGTGGTGGTTCTATCAAGAAGAATGGTGTTTATGATCAAGTAGCGGATGCGCTACAAGGCCATGAGTGGTTAGAGTTCTCTGGCGTAGAGCCAAACCCGACCAAAGAAACGTTAGACAAAGCCGTAGAGATTGTGAAAGCACAAAACATCGACTTTATTCTTGCTGTGGGTGGTGGTTCTGTTATTGATGGTTCGAAGTACGTGGCAGCAGCGTCTAAATATGATGGTGACGGTTGGGATATCCTGATTGGTCAACATCAAGTAGAAGAAGCGCTACCGTTAGCAGCGATTTTAACACTACCTGCAACGGGCTCTGAATCCAACATGGGTGCTGTTATCACTAAAGCAGAAACTCAAGATAAACTTCCGTTCATGTCACCGGCGGTACAACCAAAATTTGCCGTTCTTGACCCAGATGTGATGAAAACACTGCCAGAACGCCAGTTAATCAACGGTATTGTGGATGCTTGGGTACACGTTTGTGAACAGTACTTAACGTTACCAACAGGTGCAATGGTACAAGACGGGTACGCAGAGACCTTGCTAAAAACGCTAAAAACACTAGGTGAACAATTTTCCGAGCGCGATGACGACAAATGGCGTGCAAACCTTATGTGGTCAGCGAATCAGGCGCTGAACGGTCTCATTGGTAGCGGTGTGCCTCACGATTGGGCGACACACATGATCGGTCACGAATTGACTGCAGTTTGGGGCGTCGATCACGCGCGATCACTTGCGATCATTCAACCATCTCTACTTCGCAACCAAATGAAGTTCAAGCGAGCGAAGCTAGAACAAATGGGCCGAAATGTATTTGCGTTAGAAGCGAGTGATGATCTTGCTGAGCGCACTGTTCAGTTGATTGAAGATTTTTATCACCAATTAGGTGTTGCAACCAAACTTGAAAATTACGGTGATAACCGTCAGCAGGCAATTGATACGGTTATCGAGCAATTAGAAAAACACGGAATGACTGTCCTTGGTGAAAACCAGGCCATTGACCTTGCTACTAGCCGCGAAATTCTTGATTTAGCCATCGCGTAAGAGCGTTTTTCACACCGACTGATATAGCGTTACGGTATTGTGTATACAAAGCCACAATACCGTTTTTTATGCTACGCTTTAAAAATATGAGTTTTGATATCTAGGCTTTTAAGGCTAAATGTAACGTTAATAAAAGCAATACTCCTTAAGAGCTCGAAAATACTAAAAATAATTTAATTTTAAAGCGGCAGCTTAGCGTAAATAAAAATATGAAAGAGTTAGTGTCCTACTTGGATATCTTGCTCGAGCGATAGCACCATGCTGCTTAGTTTGTCTATTCAAGAGAACAATCTATGTGGCTAGTCGTTGTCGTATTGGCGTCCTTGCATATTATGAGTATTCGTAACGGTCCGAAGTGGCTGTTTTACGCATCAAAACCGCTCCCGCTTCTCTTAATGATTGGCATTTTGATCACATCCGAAGCTACCCATCTACCCTACACCCAATGGATTTTATTAGGTCTGTCGCTCTCCCTGTTTGGAGACATTTTGCTTATGTCACACAGAAACAAGTCACTGCTAGGATTCAGTGCATTCTGCTTAGCCCATTTATCCTACTGTTTTAGTTTTGCACTCATCTCCGCTTGGCATATCACACCCTGGTTACCCATCGCCATCTTTGGTTTAGGTGGTTGTATTTATATATTTTTTAGACCAAGTCTGGGAAAGCAGAAATTACCCGTAGCAATCTATATACTGGTTTTGATGGCGATGAGTTGGATGGCACTGGAATACTATTTAAGTGGTCAGACTCAATCCTCATCCTTTGCTATATTGGGATGTTTACTCTTCGTTATTTCCGGAATGGTATTGGCGTTCGGACGCTTTGACGGTCAATCCATTTTTTCCCGTCAGGTAGTCATGGTGACCTATTACTCAGCGCAAACTCTTATTACGATGTCGGTTATAGCCATTGTGATTCGTACCCCTTATCTAACTGTTATCAATGCATAATCGGCATTGTTAGACGCAGTGTGAAGAAAGCTCTATCGTTCCATTCTTATTCAAATATGTGTTCACACTAACTGAAATCAAGCTCATGACTTGCTATGTTTAAGTCATCGTTACCCTAAAAGCGTGAACTTTTGAAAGAGACTACTCCCGTCGTTGAGTTTAACAACGTAAACAAGTGGTATGGTGATTACCACGCTCTCAAAGATATCAACTTTTCTGTCCACTCAGGTGAAATCGTTGTTGTGTGTGGACCGTCAGGGTCAGGGAAATCAACGCTTATTCGCTGTATTAACGACTTAGAGTCGATACAAGAGGGTCAGCTTTACGTGTTTGGACAACTCGCACGCAACAAAGGGATCAAGCCAGGAAAAATAGGCATGGTGTTTCAGCACTTTCACCTTTTTCCACATCTGACCGTACTCGAAAACCTTATGCTCGCGCCCATGCGAACACTAAAACTTTCAAAACAACAAGCGGAACAGCGCGCACGTCACTATCTCAAACGTGTCGATATTGAAGAGCAAGCAGAGAAGTACCCAATTCAATTGTCAGGTGGGCAACAACAAAGAGTTGCGATTGCACGCTCCCTTTGTATGGAACCAGACCTGCTATTATTTGATGAGCCAACCTCAGCACTAGATCCCGAAATGATCAACGAGGTGCTTGATGTAATGGTAGAGCTTGCGCAAACCGGCGTGACCATGATTTGTGTGACTCACGAAATGGGATTTGCTAAAAAAGTAGCAAACCGAGTCGTGTTTATGGATGAAGGCGAAATCGTAGAAATCAACTCCCCTGCGGCCTTATTTAATAGCCCTCAGCACCCGAGAACGCGTGCGTTTTTAAACCAGATTTTAAGTTATTGATGATAAGACGAGTATTTAAACCAGCATTACAAGCGCTCATGCAAATGGTGATTCTGTTTGTTGCAATTATCTGGGTACTCGACTCCGGCGCACAAGCCATGGGTTATCAGTGGCAATGGGATCGCGTGCCGGATTACATCGCGTTTTATGAAGACGGTGAATGGTGGTCTGCAGAGCTGATCAGCGGTCTAGTTGTCACACTAAAAATCTCAGCCATCAGTCTGTTTTTCACTTTAGTATTCGGTTTAGTCACAGCGCTACTCCGGCTAAGTGATTCAAAAATCGGGAATGTCGTTGGCAGCGCATACGTTGAGCTGATCCGTAACACACCATTATTAGTTCAAATCTATCTACTCTACTTTGTGTTTGGCCCGGTTATCGGGCTAGACAGATTTAGCACCGCCGTTTTAGCGCTATCACTTTTTCAAGGCGCTTACACCGCAGAGATCTTCCGTGCGGGGTTAAACAGCATTCCCAAAGGCCAGTTTGAAGCAGCAAAGACGCTCGGCCTTTCATCATTCTATAGTTATAAAGACGTTATCTTGCCTCAGGTACTGCAACGTACATTGCCGCCATTAACCAACGAAGTGGTGTCGCTGATAAAAAACTCTTCCATCGTCAGCGTGATGGCTATTTTCGACCTCACAACCGAAGCGAGAAATATTGTCTCAGAGACGGCAATGCCGTTTGAAATTTGGTTTACTGTGGCAGCGATTTACCTTGCTCTCACACTCTCATTATCCGGCCTATCCGCGTTGCTGGAGCACAAATTAGGAGCCAGTTGGCGCAAATTATAAGGAGATAACATGACGTTATTCAAAGCGACCATCACTGCGATATTGGGGCTTGCTCTCTCTTTACCTTCGTTAGCAAGTGAAGAATCTACAACTGCAAATTTAGATCAAATCAAAGAAAGAGGAACGCTACGCGTTGGCATGTCGACTTTCGTACCTTGGGCAATGCGCAATAAACAAGGGGAGCTCATCGGCTTTGAAATTGACGTAGCAAAACGACTGGCTGCCGATTCTGATTTGAACGTCGAGTTTGTCCCTACCGCCTGGGATGGCATCATCCCCGCACTTCTTGCTAAAAAGTTTGATGTCATTATCGGTGGTATGTCAATCACACCTGAGCGTTCAAAAAGCGTGTTGTTTACTGAACCGTATTCCCACTCTGGCGTACAGGTAGCGGCAAACAAAGAGCTCGCGTCTGGTTTTACTCAGTTGTCTGACTTTGACTCGCGCCGAGTCAATATCGCGGTTCGTCGCGGGGCATTTACCGTTCAAGTTGCACGAGAAAATTTCCCTAAAGCAAAGCTTTTGCAGTTTGATGATGATGCACAGGCGTTTCAGGAAGTGCTAAATGGTAATGCTCACGCGGTAATCGCCTCAAGCCCTAAACCAGAGCACGAAACCGTTAAGCACAGCGACAAGTTATTCCTGCCATTTTCTGAGCGTCTTTCAAAAGGAAACGAAGCCTTTGCTGTCCGCTTAGGTGAAGACGATAAGAAAGCCTTCTTTAATAAATGGATTGAAGCACGTACTCAAGATGGTTGGTTGAAAGAACGTTATGAGTACTGGTTCTCAACACTAGATTGGCAGGATCAAGTCGCACAAGGTCAATAATTTTGCGTGGCTGAAACGAGGCTCACTATGAAACGAGCCTCGGTCTAAAAATAAAAAAGAATTGGAGACAATAAATTTGAGCGGACAAACGAGCACTCGACTGGCACCAGGCAAAACTCGATCAGGTTCGATATTGGCACGCTTTCGCTTGCTCGACGTGGTGTTAGTGGTTATTTGTGCAATCGTCGGTTTCTGGCTCTACTATCGCTCAACCATTGGTATCAACTACATTTGGCACTGGTCGGAAGCATTCAATCTACTCTTTACCCCAAGAGCTGATGGCAGTCTCCCTTACTTTTTTCAGGGTTTGATCTCTACACTAAGGCTGAGCCTTTGGGGCCTTACCTTTGCATTAGTTCTGGGAACGCTGCTTGGATTGGCTCGCTTCTCAAATGCTGTTTGGCTACGCACGCCAGCCAACGCGTTTATCCAGTTAGTTAGAAATATTCCACCTTTGGTGTTTGTATTTATCTTCTACTTTTTTATTTCTAACCAATTGATACCGCTGCTTGGTTTAGATTCGCTATTACGCAACTATCAAGGTGAGCCTAATTCACTCCAACACTTTCTATTTGGTCCCGCACAGCTGTGGGAAAATCTCGCATCTGGCGTACTTTGTGTTGGATTACTCTCATCGGCATACATCGCGGAAGTCGTTCGTGCGGGCTTGCAGAGTATCGAACAAGGTCAATGGGAAGCCGCAGACTCTTTGGGACTGTCACGCTGGATAAAATACCGCTTTGTCATCGCCCCGCAAGTGCTTAAAGCAATCACCCCTGCACTCGCCGGTCAAACCATTTCGTTAGTCAAAGACACCTCGATTGTCTCTCTTATTTCTATTCAGGAAATGACGTTTGTTGGAACTGAGATGGCGAATTCGTCAGGTTATATATTTGAGATTTGGTTGTTCGTAGGGTTCACCTACTTCATCGTCTGCTTTGGGCTTTCGCTGTTTTTTCGCTATGTAGAGAAAAAATCAAAGTCATATTCTTACTAATCAAACACACAACGAAAAAGCGCCGAACGTAATGTCGGCGCTTGTCATCATCATCAAAACCTTATCAGAAGAAATCGATAGAGTTACGTCCGCTTTTCGGATCGCGGCTCGGCTTTGGCTTGTTTTCCGTAGCGGCCTTCTTGCTATTTTTCGGTTTAGTCGCCTTATTGCCTTTATTCTGATTCGATTTATTCGGCTTGCTTGCCGCTTTTGGCTTGTTTGACGAAGGCTGAGGTTTACTTTGCTGCTTTTGCGGAGCTTGCTTAGGCTTTGCTTCTTTCGCTTCAGGTTCCGTGACTGGCGCGTCGCAAACAACAACGTAGTACTCTTGATTGAACTCGAAAAAATCGCCATCGTACATTTTGCGGCGCTTTCTCGTTTCAAGCTCACCGTTGACTGCGACATAACCTTCATCAATGATGTGCTTGGCTTCACCGCCACCACTTACCAAGTTTGCGATTTTGAAAAGCTTATACAACTCGATTGGGTGGGCATCAACTTCGATACCTATCGCTTCGATTTCTATCTCTTCGCCTTCTAACTCTTCGTTATCTAAATAGGCTTCGCGTTCGTAGTCTTGGGTCATGTCGTTTACTCATTTAACTTGTTGATCGGGAGTTTAAACGGATTGCCGGGAAATAGATACCTCAGCGTAATTTTGCAGGAATCACAGACTAAATTTTAACGTGCTGTTTGTGTTAACTTCGCGGATTAAACCTGCAACAGACAAAGTCTTATGTATATACTGTCCAGATAATTTGTAAAACGAGAACGTATTTTGTCCAGACCAAGCCAGATAACTTTTGTTACGGCGAACCTATTTAATTTTATTGCTCCACCTAATGCCTATTACGACTTTGAGAACATTTATTCTCATGAACAATGGCAAGGAAAGCTTGCCTGGACGCAAAATCAAATTGAAAAACTCGAGCCTGATATCATCGGCTTGCAAGAAGTGTTCAGTATCGAAGATACGAAGTCATTTTTTAAGAGCATTGGATACCCCTACTTTGCCACTGTCGATACACCTCAAGTAGAAGACGAATACATTTACACCCATCCGGTAGTCGCGATCGCTTCTCGCTTTCCGATAGAACAAGTTCAACCCGTAACGTTTGATCGACGCTCGCTCATCCCATTTGAGATGAATACTTCACCAGAATTCAGCCGTAAGCCAATTTACGCGCAGATTGTGCATCCGACACTTGGCCATATCGCGGTCTACGTTGTTCATTTGAAGTCGCAACGTCCTGCAGATTCAAATAACGCTGAAGACACAAGCCGTGTCCTAGCGCGCTGGTTATCAACACAGCAACGGGGATGGGAAGCCGCCATGCTTCGAGATTCAATGCAGAATCAATACAAAAACGCACCGATGCCGACGGTTTTAATGGGTGATATGAATCAACCCATCACAATCAACGGTGTAAACAGCGTATTAACTGAAACTTATAGTGACAGCGTCACTGAATTGCAAATCAGAGATGGGTGGGATTTACAAGTGTCACCGACGCTCAACGATCGCCCTGCAACCCACTATCATTTTTCTAAAGGCAATGTGCTCGACTACATACTGCTATCACAAGAGTTTGATGAACATTCTGATGTCTCAGTCGCCGACGTGGTTGACTATCAAGTGTTAGATCAGCATTTGGTTAATCCCTCTTTTGAGAGGGATAAGTACGCCAGCGACCATGCATTTGTCGCACTGACGGTAGAGGTTAAATTGTAGTGTTAGCAAATCAATTATTACTGGCGCTTCACTATCTTACGGGGAATTAACTCCACTCCAGGCTTATAACGTTTTGCAGAAGCATTCAATGCGAGTTCCATTGCACTGTCCGCAATGACTTCGAATTGCTGAGGTAAGGAGTTAATTTTTACAGAGAGAAAGTCTAGTAGACGATTATCACCAAACGTCGCTAAACGCACTTTGCTCATTAAATCTGGCTGTTCCAGCATCATGTCTAAAACACCTTCAAGTAAGGTGTAAGACGTGGTGACAATAGCATCAGGAAGGTGATCATCAGCCAACCATTTCTCTAACACCTTTTTACCTTCTTCTCGAGAGAACTGCTGGCCATAGCCGACCTGAACCGTTTTATTTCCTTGCTGGCATGCTGAACGGAAACCTAATTCACGCTCCTTAGAGATTTGTAAATCAGGCAATGCACCGATCAATCCGACAGAGTTTATCTCGTTTGACAGTACCGATTCGGTTAGCTCCAGCGCTGCATCAAAATCTTCACTCAGTATGCAGCAAAAATGCTCGTCATCCATGGGACGGTCGAGTGCAATCACTGGTGTCCCTGAGTTTTGCAATTTGAGATAAAACTCGTTGGCGTTTGGCATACCGCTCGCAACAAACAGCGCATCAATCCGACGACTGATCAACGCTTCAGCAACCTTTTGCTCCGTTTCCGGATCATCATCAGAACAACCGATTAAAATTTGGTACCCCGCTTTACGCGAGTTTTGTTCGATAAGTTTTGCTAAACGAGCGTAACTGGTGTTTTCCAAATCTGGAATGATAAGCCCAAACGAACGTGAGTTACCCGCTCGTAAAGCGGAAGCCGCATGATCTGGCTTGTAGTTGTGTTCATCGACAACCGCCATGACTCGCTTTTGCGTTTTTTCGCTTATTCGGTATTTCTGCGCTTTCCCGTTGATTACATAGCTCGCAGTTGTCTTCGAAACGCCTGCCAGTTTGGCTATTTCATCCAGTGTCATATTGTTAACCTTATTCTGTGCGCGTGATCATATTAATACATCAATGATCCGACGATAAGTTGAATTATATGCTGAACCGATTCAGTATAAAAGCTGAAAGGATTCAGCAAAAACCTAAAAATTGACCTAAATCACCAAAACACGGCAATTGTCAGCCACATGGTCTAGGATTATAAGAACGAAAATTAACGATTGATTTAAATGGTTTTGCTGAAGTTCTTAAAAAATTTAACGCAATGCTGAATCGTTTCAGCTAAACATAAAAACAAATAAATTAGACAAGAAATGTTGGGCGCTAACGCCATCATCTTTAAGACGACGTGAAGCAGCACAACCGAAATGAATTTTAAATTGACACCTTAATGCTGGAGAGCACCATGCTTAAGCTAAGTAAGAACGACATTACCCTATCGCAATCTGCAACAGATAAGTTTGAAGCAATCAAAAGCATTGCCCAGAGCCTGACTGAAAAAGGTTTGGTTGAGCAAGGTTATGTAGAAGGCATGCTTAATCGCGAAAACCAAAACTCTACCTTTTTAGGCAATGGCATTGCGATACCGCACGGAACGACCGACACTCGCTCAATGGTTAAAACCACTGGTGTCGCGGTGCATCACTTCCCTGAAGGCGTTGAATGGGGAGACGGTAATACCGTATTCGTTGCCATTGGTATCGCGGCCAAGTCAGACGAACACCTTGGTATCCTAAAACAGCTTACAAAAGTACTGGGTGCTGATGGTGTCGAAGAACGCCTGCGCACAGCAAAAAGCGAAGATGACATTATCGCCCTACTTCATGGTGATGTTCAGCTAGAAGCTGACTTCGACGCGTCACTTATTCAGCTCAATTTCCCTGCTAGCGATATGGTTCAAATGAGCGCAGTCGCTGGCGGACTACTTAAAAACACAGGTTGCGCGGACAAAGAGTTTGTCGCGGACCTTGTAACTAAAGCGCCAACTCACCTTGGTAATGGCCTATGGCTGGTCGGAAGTAACAAACAAGTAACCCGTACAGGCGTTTCTTTTGTTTCAACGGCGAACGACTGTAACTACGAAGGTCAACCAGTACGAGCATTGGTTGCTTTTGCCGCTTGCAACAACGCTCACCAGCCTATGCTAAATACGCTTTCTCAGCTTGTGTTCAACAAAGAACACGGCAAATTACTCGACGCATCTGCTGAACAGGTTCTTGCTCTGTTTAATGGTGAGGAAATGGCGCCTGCTGCTTCTGGAGACGGAAACACAGCAGTGTTCAAAATCAAAAACTCGCATGGTCTGCACGCTCGTCCAGGTGCAATGCTAGTTGCAGAAGCTAAAAAATTCGAGTCAAAAATTCAGGTGTCTAACCTAGACGGTGACGGTAAAACAGTAAACGCGAAAAGCTTAATGAAAGTTATCGCCTTGGGTGTGAAACACGGCCACCAACTTCAGTTCTCTGCTGAAGGCCCAGATGCCGCTCAAGCACTTGAATCAATCGGTAACGCAATCGCATCTGGCCTTGGTGAAGGTTAAGGGGCGGTTATGACTAGCACAAAAACAAACAAAGTCGTCACTATTACGCTGAATCCAGCGCTTGACCTTACAGGCTCGGTTGAGGCGTTAAAAGTGGGCTCAGTAAGCCTAGTAAAACAAAGCAACCTCCATGCTGCTGGTAAAGGTGTGAACGTGGCGAAAGTGCTGAGTGATTTAGGCGCAGACGTAACCGTGACCGGATTCTTAGGTAAAGATAATCCAGAGCTTTTCCACCAGCTATTTGCAGAGATTGACGTTAAAGACGAGTTTATCGAAGTTGAAGGCTCTACCCGAATCAACGTAAAACTCGTTGAATCAAACGGCGAAGTCAGCGACATCAACTTCCCGGGCGTTCAGGTTACAGCTGAAGACATCGCTCGTTTCGAAGATACGCTTTTCCGACTTGCAGAGACGCACGACTACTTTGTACTCGCAGGTAGCCTTCCGGGTGGCGTGACTCCTGAACTATGCGCCGCTTGGATCGAAAAACTGCACCAGCTTGGAAAAAAAGTTCTGTTTGATAGCAGTAAAGCGGCTTTGAGTGCGGGTATTGATGCGCACCCTTGGCTTATCAAGCCTAACGACGAAGAGCTGAGTGACTTTGTTGGTCAGCACCTCGAAACGCCAGAACAATGTCAACAAGCGGCACAGTCGCTGGCTGACAAAGGAATTGAAAACATCGTCGTTTCTATGGGAGCGAATGGTGTGATGTGGCTCAATCAAGGTGAGTGGCTACGCGCACAACCACCGAGAATGAATGTGGTCAGTACCGTAGGCGCAGGTGACACACTTGTTGCCGGGCTGTGTTGGGGCCACATGCAAGTCATGCCAAAGAACGAATTATTACGCTTCGCCACAGCACTTTCTGCTTTAGCAGTGAGTCAGGTGGGCGTTGGACTTACCAGTCAGGAAGAACTGGAGAACATTAAGCTACAAACTCAAGTGAGCGAGCTTAACTCTAATACAAACTTAGACAATAACTAAGGAACAGAAGGTTATCAGTATGAATATTGCCATTATTACAGCCTGTCCAAGTGGTGTTGCAAACAGCATCCTGGCAGCAGGACTACTCGATCAAGCAGCGACTAAACTGGGATGGAATGCAAAGATTGAATGTCAATCGAGCATCATCGAACCTAATTTACTTACAGACGCTGACATTGAACAGGCTGAAGCTATCATCATCGCCGCGAATACGCCGGTAGATACTTCTCGTTTCGTAGGCAAAAAAGTCTATCAAGCCGAGATAGGTGCAGTCGCTAAAGATGCCGAGGCATTTCTGCAAACTGCTGTAGAGAGCGCAAGTGTGCTGGAGCAAGCGACAACCGTTTCAGCGCCAGCAGAAAGCACCGCGTCCTCTGTGAAGAAAATTGTTGCTATCACAGCTTGTCCGACAGGTGTTGCTCATACCTTTATGGCAGCAGAAGCGCTGGATGAAGAAGGCAAACGTCGTGGACACCAAATCAAAGTGGAAACTCGTGGCTCTGTCGGTGCTAAAAACCAGCTAACCGCGCAAGAGATCGAAGAAGCGGATTTAGTAATCATCGCTGCAGATATCGAAGTGCCACTAGATCGCTTTAACGGTAAGAAAATGTACCGTACTAAGACTGGTCCAGCACTTAAGAAAACAGCAGAAGAGATGGACAAAGCCTTTGAACAGGCGACGGTTTACCAGCACTCTGGCTCTTCTAGTGAGTCTGCAACGGAAGAGAAAAAAGGCGTGTACAAACACCTGATGACAGGCGTATCGCACATGCTTCCTGTGGTAGTTGCAGGTGGTTTGATCATTGCCCTATCCTTCGTGTTCGGTATCGAAGCCTTTAAAGAAGAAGGTACTATGGCCGCTGCACTGATGAATATCGGTGGTGGTTCTGCGTTCGCGCTTATGATTCCGGTTCTTGCAGGTTTCATTGCCTTCTCAATTGCAGACCGTCCGGGCCTGGCTCCAGGTTTGGTTGGCGGTATGCTGGCTAGTTCTATCGGTTCAGGTTTCTTAGGCGGTATCGCAGCAGGTTTCATTGCGGGTTACTCGGCGAAACTACTGGCTGATAAAGTATCACTGCCACAATCTATGGAAGCACTAAAACCGATTCTTATCATTCCTTTCGTTGCAACCCTGTTTACTGGTTTAGTAATGATCTACATCGTTGGTGGTCCGGTTGCAGGTATCATGAACGGTTTGACTGAATTCCTAAACAACATGGGCTCAGACCGCGCAGTTCTGCTAGGTATTATCCTTGGCGCAATGATGTGTTTCGACTTGGGTGGCCCGGTAAACAAAGCAGCTTATGCATTCGGTGTTGGTCTACTGGCTTCTCAAACTTACGCACCAATGGCGGCAATTATGGCTGCTGGTATGGTTCCGGCTCTGGGTATGGGTCTGGCTACATTCCTTGCTAAGAACAAATTTGAAGAGAGTGAGCGCGAAGCGGGTAAAGCATCATTTGTACTGGGCTTATGCTTCATCTCTGAAGGTGCTATTCCGTTCGCAGCAAAAGATCCAATGCGCGTTATCCCTGCTTGTATGGCCGGTGGTGCGTTAACAGGTGCACTTTCTATGCTGTTTGGTGCAAAACTTATGGCACCACACGGTGGCCTGTTTGTACTGCTTATCCCTAACGCAATCACTCCAGTACTAATGTACCTGGTTGCGATTGCTGCAGGTACTGCGGTAACAGGTTTCACATATGCATTCCTAAAAAACAAAGCAGAAGCAAAGCAAGAAGTTACTGCTTAATATTCTTTTAAAGCCCCCCGGCATCTTACGCCTCTCTCATGTTCCGGTTGAGAGAGGCGTTTTTTTTATCTGGCTCTGATACAAAAAAAGCCCTGAGAAAATCTCTCAGGGCTAGGCAGGAGTCTGACTAAATATTAGTCAGGAGCCTTATGCAGCGGTCGAGTTTATCCTAAAAAGAATTGCAAACATCACTGGCACTACAATCAGTGTCAGTACAGTAGCAAAACCAAGCCCTGCCATAATCGTTATCGCCATTGAGCCAAAGAAGGCATCAAAAACGAGGGGAATCATACCTAAAATGGTCGTCACAGCCGCCATGCTTACCGGGCGTACACGGCTGATCGCACTATCTACAATAGCGAGATAAGGATCTTTTCCTGATGCCAATTCAAGGTTAATTTGGTCAAGCAATACAATACCGTTTTTCAGTATCATCCCGCTCAAACTTAATAACCCCAAGAAAGCGGTAAAGCTGAAAGGCATATTTGTCGCCAACAAGCCGAATGACACACCAATAATGGATAACGGCACCGTAAACCAAATAACCAGCGGCTTTTTGACCGAGTTAAACAGTAAGATGGTAATGATGAACATCAGCAAATAACCCATCGGCAGTGAGCCGAACAAGGCATCTTGTGCATCTTTCGATGACTCGTATTCCCCACCCCATGTAATTTCGTAGCCATCAGGCAGATGTAAAGCCATCACTTTAGGTTGTACGCGAGCAAACAAACTTGCTGCGGTATCTTCACTCAGCACATCATGGTCAGCCAATACCGTTAGAGTACGTTTGCGGTCACGACGTTGAATCAATGGCTCATTCCAATCTAACTTCACGCCGTCGATGATTTGGTCAACGGGGATGTAAGTTTGCAGCGATGGGCTCCAAATGTTCACATTTTGCAGAGATTCAAAATCCACACGCTCTTCTTCCGGAAGTCGGGTCAGAATTGGCAGAGTGTGTGTTCCATCGCGTAAATAACCTAATGCGCGGCCACCAAATGCCATCTGTAATGTGCCTGACAGATCTTCTTTCGAAATACCCAATCGACGCGCCTTCGACTCATTAAATGCCGGAACGAGCTCTTTAGTGCGCTCACGCCAGTCATGACGAATGTTTCTCGCACCAGGGTCGGTATGTAAAATGTCTTCTACTTTGACCGCCAAATCTCTAAGTACCTGTGGATCTGGGCCAGTAATTCTCGCCTCAATTTTAGACGCTGGCGATGGACCAAACTCCATCAACTTAAACTGGAATGTCGGCTCGTTAAACTTCTTGGCTAAGTTGGCATCCAACGTATCCAAAAGCTTGAACATATTCTCGCGATCCGTTGCCCTAACCTGGAACTGAGCATAAGCTTCGTAGCTTCTCTCGGGCTGGTAAGTCAACACAAAGCGCTGCATACCTTGACCAATTGATACCGACACAAAATCTATATCGTCTTGTTCTTGAATGTAACTTTCAACTATTTCTGCTTTTTTCGTTGTTTCGCGAATATCAGTGCCTTCAGGCATCCACATATCCACGTAAAACATCGGCGTGTTAGATGGCGGGAAGAATTGCTGTTTAACATTGCCAAACGCCACAACTGCACCAACGAGTAATGCCACCATAGCGGCTACGGTCAACCACCTAAAACGCAGAGCAACTTTGAGTAACGCTCCGAATGCGACAAACAACCAACCTTTATAAGGGTCTTGGTCTTCATCACCGACTTCTTTATCTTCTTCTTTTAATAAAAGGTTGGCTAAAAACGGAGTCAGCGTAATAGCCGTTACCCAGCTCAGGAACAACGAGAAGCAAAGCACCCAAAACAACGAGCCCATGAACTCACCCGTCGCATCTTGCGAAAGCCCGATTGGTGCGAATGCCGTAATGGCGATCACGGTCGCCCCTAACAGCGGCCACTGAGTCTGCTTTACAATATCTACGGCGGACTGAACCTTTGAACGCCCTTTCTTTAGACCAACGAGAATACCTTCAACAACAACAATCGCATTATCAACCAGCATACCCAACGCAATGATCAAAGCACCGAGAGAAATTCGATGAAGCTCGATGTTGTAGTAGTTCATAAGGATAAACGTACCAAACACTGTCAATAGAAGTACGGCACCGATGATGACACCGCTACGTAACCCCATGGTAAACAGCAGAACGATGATGACGATCGCAACCGCTTCGGCCAAACTAATGACGAAAGCTTTAACGGACTGATCCACCTCTTGTGCCTGATTGTAGAAGTAGCTCAAATCAATGCCAGCCGGCTTAATGGTCTCTAGGTTGCTTAGCTCAGCATCAATACGTTCTCCGACTTCGACCACATTGACACCGGACGCAAAAGAGATAGCGATGTTTATCGCTTTCTTCCCGTTAAACAAGATCACGTTGCTTGGTTTTTCCTGAATGCCACGTGAAATCGTCGCGACATCCTTTAAGCGGATCAGGTTGCCAGTATCTCGGCCATGAATGATCAGATTTCCCAGAGCTTCTACGGTATTTAGTGCACCGCTCGGACGGATAATAAGGCTTTCGCCATTAACCATCACCTCACCTGCAGACACCACACTATTTTGCTGGTTCAGCAAATTCGCGACCACGTTCATATCAATGTTTAAAGACGCAAGGCGATCTAACGAAATCTCGACAAAAAACATTTCCTGTTGGTCGCCACTAATATCAACTTTACCGACCCCTTCGATCAACTCTAATTCACGGGTTAGGTGGTCAGCATAGCGTTTGAGTTCGACATAGTTATAGTCGTCACCCGTTAACATCAGCATCACACCGTACACGTCACCGAAGTCATCAATGATCTGAAGAGATTGCACCCCTTGCGGTAAATTTGGTTGCAGATCATTAATCTTACGGCGCATTTCGTCCCAAATTTGTGGCAGCTCGTCTGGACCATAGTCCATCTTCATGCTGACCATTATTTGTGACATGCCATCCGACGACGTCGAGGTAATAAAGTCGATATACGGTAGTTTACGAATCTCTTTTTCCAGCGGATAAGTGAGTTCTTCTTCCACTTCCTTCGATGTTGCCCCTGGATAAGTAGAGATGATCATCGCTTCTTTGATGGTGAACGCCGGATCTTCCAGCCGGCCAAGCTCAAGGAATGAGGTGATACCACCAATGGCAAGAATAACAATGAACAGCCAACTGATGACTTTATTTTTTATGGAATACTCAGCAATGTTCATTGTTGTCCCTTCTCCACCACTTCCACATGTTTGCCTTCACGTAATTTACGTAAGTTTGAGTTAACCAATACATCACCGCTGCTGACGCCGGATGAGACAATGGCTCCTTGACCGTTTACTTGTGAAACAGCAACAGGCACCTTAGTGACGTTGCCATCCTTCATTTTCCACACAAAAAACTCATTGCTGTGACTGCCTGCTTGCAGCGCCGTAACGGGAATACTGTAACCATCAATCGACGTGATGCCCGCTTCGACCATATCAACCATTACGCTAACGCTTGTACCTGGTAAGATTTCTTTTTCTGGTTGAGGCATCGTGAGATACATTTCATAAGTCTGAGTATTGGCGTTCGGCTCACTCGTGTACTCCAGGTAATCCAACAAGTAAGATTTCGTATCGCCAGAGAATGTCGCACTAGGCTTGTAGTTCACATTCTCAGTATTCGGATTCACGAGCGCTAAAACGTTGTCTGAGAGTTCTATGCGCACATACACCATGTTGTTTTGATAAAGATTAAGTACCGTTTCTCCCGCACCAACTTGCTCGAAACGTTCTTTATAAACGTCAGATACCTTGCCCGAAAACGGCGCAAAAAGACGTGTGTAGTTCAACTGGTTGGTCGCACTATAGAAATTGGCTTCTGCTAATTCTTTATTCGCGGTCAGTTCGTCCAGTTCCGCTTTTGAAATCATTTGGCGATCATATAAATCTGTACCACGCTTCAATTGGCGAATGGCCAACGTGTATTGAGCTTCCGCATCGTTGATTGCTTGCTTTTCTTGACTGTCATCGAGCTTGGCGAGCATTTGGCCTTGTTTAACCACATCACCCGCTTTTACGAGAACATGCTGAATTTCACCCGCGAGCCGGAACGCGATTGGAGTCTGTTCGGCCGGAACCACAATCCCTTTAAAAGCTCTGAACTGGCTTTTCACTGGCGCACCGACTGATACGGATGAAACATACAGTGAATGTTCAGAAGCCTTTTGGGTATCGCCTTGGCAACCAGTTAGGACCGCAAGCGCGATAGCAGAAACCGTAAACAACTTACCTTTCATTAAATACCTCCCTCTCGAACCCAAGCTTTAACTACCTGACCTTCGACTAAGTGTTCAACACCAGCAATAACAACGTAATCATCACTTTTTAGTCCGGATTCAACGCTACCACTGTCGCCAAGTGACAATTTCACCTTTCTTACTTGTTGTGTTTCACCGTCCATTACCCAAACCTCACCTTGGTCAATGTCCTTACTCACCCATGCTGATTGAGGTAATATCACTGAGTCAGAGACATTCTGTTTCGCGATATGTACTTGGCCTGTCATACCTGTAAGCAAGTTGCGCTCAGAAGGACGAGTGATGGTCACAATCGCTTCATAGCTATTGGTATCGGAATTAGGTTGAGTTGAAATTTCTTTGAATTTACCCGGAATGCGTTTGTTCGGTTCGCTATCCATCGTCACCCACATGTGTGCTTCCTTTAAAGAAGCAAGCGATACAGACTCTGCGTAAGTTACCGGTAATGTAAAAGAGACATCCAAGGTACTGTTGTCAATCAGGTTCAGAATTTCCTGTTTCTCACCTACAACCTGAAAAGGTTTCACATACGTATAAGAGACAACACCATCAAACGGTGCATGGATCTTTGTGTAGCTTAAATCGGTTTTTGCCTGTTCGAAGTTCGCTAAAGCCGCTTTATATTGCGTTTCTTTTTGGTCGTACTCGTCAGTACTGATCAGCTTTTTCTTGTATAGACTCTTAGCTCGTTGCCATTGCGTTTGTGCAAGTGAGAATTGTGCTTGGGCGGAATTCAGCGCCAATTGAAGGTCTTTCGGATCCAACGTTGCTAACACGTCGCCCTTTTTGACATCGTGACCCATTCTGACTAGCAACTGTTCAACTTCACCACCGACCTGAAACGACAACTGTGCACGATGTGTTGCATCTATTTGAGCGAGAAAAGCATCGGAATCAGCCACAGTCAAATCCTTAACCGCGAGCAACTTCACGGGTTTAATCAAAGGTTCTGACGGCTCTGATATGGCTTTATTGCATCCAGTCAGCAGTCCAGAAAGACTTATAGTCATTACTGCGCCAACCAAAATGCGTTTTAGATATTGTTTACGCACCCGTTATCTCCAAATTCAAATATACTACACAGTTGTGCAGTATATTCTCATTTAGATATAGATCAACATATTTTCCATTTGTGCAGTAAATAAATTAGTCAAATAGGCAAGTTTCTGGTAAAAGTAACGCGTTGATTATTATTCGGGAAATGTCGAACTATGAATGAGAGAAAGCAAGGCAGACGAAGTGCTGAAGCAGCGGAACACACGAAATGTGTCATTCTGAAGGTTGCTGCAGATATGTTTTGCGAACTTGGTTACTCGCGAGTTTCGCTAAGAAACATCAGTGAAAAAGCGGGGGTCTCACATAGCTTGATCCGACATCATTTCGGCAGTAAAGAAAAAATCTGGCAAGCAGTTAGTGATGCGATGGATGAGTACTTGCAAGACTACATGGCCGAACTGCTCAACCAAATGCCCGAAGATACGCCTTCTAACAAAAAGATTTACCTATTTACGGTGCGTATGTTGGCGTTTACGTTAATCAACCCACATCCTATACAAATGATCGCGGATGCTATCCGTCAAGATGACAATGCGCTGTTTGATTATTTCTTGCGATCAAAAGAAGAGTTTGGCGCGATTTTCTCTGGCATTTTTGAAGAGTACAACCGCGAATACCCTGACGCGCAGGTCGATCACTGGGAATCTAAATGGCAAATGCTCTTGTTTGCTCATGGTGCAACTTCACTAGCACCAATGATGCAGCAAACATGGCCAGAAATTGCTGATGACAGAGAAAAAATGGTGTTAAAGCACTGGGAACTATTCAACACGATCATCGCAAGCCAGTTCAGCATTAAGAAAGAAGACATGCTTCACCCGACTAGATTGGAAGATATCGTTATCGACATGTGTTGTAACATTGATGAAGCCGCGAGCTAAACAATTTGCTGACGGATAAGAATGAATTCAGCCCTGGCTGGCGATTAAACTCAAACCTTCGTTAATAGTAAAAAAAATGCCGGACTAAACAGCCCGGCATTTTTTTATCTAATCTAATTAGCCACGGTAGTAACGCTGAGGAACAAACGGCATTTTTTCTACCGTCATCGGTAGCATTTTGCCACGAACTTCAGCGAACAACTCTGTACCAATAGCAGATAAATCTGCACGCACATAGCCCATTGAAACTGGTTTACCCGCGTTAGGGCCTGCTGTACCGCTGGTCACTACACCGATTTGATTTCCATCAGCATCAAATAGCTCCGCGCCTTCACGAACTGGAGCTTTAGTTTGACCAACTAGGCCAACACGTTTGCGCGCGACATCTTTGGTCTCAATTTGCTTAAGAATGATGTCTGCGCCAGGGAAACCACCTTCACGTTCACCACCAGTGCGACGAACTTTTTGAATACCCCAAAGTAGGCTTGCTTCTACAGGAGTTGTCGTTGTATCTAGGTCGTGACCGTACAGGCATAGACCACATTCCAAACGCAGTGAATCGCGTGCGCCAAGACCTATCCACTCAACTTCAGCTTCCGCTGTAAGTTTACGAGCTAGCTCTTCAGCGTGAGAGTTTGGTACTGAGATTTCATAACCATCTTCGCCCGTGTAACCGCTACGGCTTACGATACATTCAACGCCAAGGATTTCGAGTTTCTTCACGTCCATAAACAGCATATCTGCTACTTCAGCATTAAAGCGTTTAAGTACTTCAGCCGCTTTTGGACCTTGAAGTGCTAGTAGAGCGCGATCTTCGATGATTTCAAGTTCAACATCAGCAGGAAGGTGAGCTTTAAGGTGAGCAATATCTTGCTCTTTACAAGCAGCGTTAACCACAACGAACAGATGATCACCCTGGTTTGCTACCATTAGGTCATCCATGATTCCGCCTTGCTCATTGGTAAAGAAAGCATAGCGTTGGTTACCTTGCGGCAAGTCAATGATATCTACAGGAACCAATGTCTCTAGGAATGCTGCTGCACCCTCACCAATCAAACGAAGTTGTCCCATGTGAGAAACATCAAACAGACCCGCGGCATCACGCGTATGTAAGTGTTCCTTCTTAACGCCTAGTGGGTACTGGACAGGCATATCGTAACCCGCGAACGGGACCATTTTTGCGCCAACTTCAATATGAAGTGCATGCAGTGGTGTTTTCAGAAGTTCTTGAGTCATTTTCGTCTCCATTTAGATAGACCCGAGAATGCTGTCAGCATTCGCTTTCTATGTTTCCAATAATAAACACGCTTGATCCAATTTTGCACGAACAAGACGACTGTTGGCTTTCAAAAGTGTGACTTTTAACATTTTAATCACAACAAAAGGCTAAAAAAAGCGCTCAATTGAGTGATAGATCATCAACTGAGCGCCATTTTAACGAATTTACAACCGATAGCAATCGTTTGCTTTCACTATAGGAAATTTACAATTTTTTATCACTACTTAGCGGTGACCCACAATATTTGTGCATCTTCTTCGCTAACACTGGTCAACATGTGTCCCATGTTCGCATCATAGTAAACACTGTCGCCTTCACACAGAACCACAGGTTCATAGAACTCAGAGTAGAACTTTACTTCGCCAGATAAGATAAGCAGGAACTCTTCACCGTCATGACGAACCCAGTCTTTGTACTCATCAAAGTGTCGGGCACGGATCTGGCTTTTGAAGGGCATCATTTTCTTATTGGAAAGTTGAGTAGCAAGTAGTTCGTGCTCGTAGGTTTGAGTCGGGTGAGGTTTACCTTCATTCTTACGAGTAACATCCCTACGCCCTGTTGCGACTTTTTTTCTTGGTGGTTCAAATAGTTGAGGCATATCTATTTGCAAACCAAGCGCCAATTTTTGCATCGCCTGAAAGGTAGGAGAAATCTGCTCGTTCTCTATTTTACTAAGTGTAGAACGCGCCAGACCGGTTCTTTGGCTCGCCTCTTCAAGTGTAATACCCAGCTTGGAGCGAATATCTTTAATACGCTGCCCAAGCTTTAAAGGCTCGATACTCTCATCAATTTTGTCTTTCGCAAGCGTCATCGATGGGTACTCATCATAAATACTTCCTGCCATAATTCCCTCTGTAATTGTTCTTATCTCTCTCCCTATATGCATTGTGCATGAACCGTATAATGGATAAAAGTCCACCAGGTTAATTAAAGTGTGCTCTCGTTAACAAAAATCGCAAACGCGTTTCCTATAGGAAATTTTTTGTTGATTGTTCCCGCCCCAAGCGTTATGTTACAGCCTTGTTAGATGTAGAGATGCACTTTTCCGTAAACGATTAGGCGTGAGAGATTGGATTAGTAACGCACGATTCGACGGAGTTTTTGCCCACTTTTAGGGCTGGATGTTCGCTCTGTTCTGCTATGCAGTTCAGCTGTTTTGAGGACAAATGAACCTAACCGCAAACCAATAATTCAATCTATGCGGGTTCATTTTCAGATTTGGAAGGTCAACTACCATGAACAAGAGTTACCCTAACCACAGCTTGGAAAACTTTTTCTCTACCAACCTCTCTGCGACAGATGATGCTGTCTTTGCTGGAATTCAGGCGGAATTCGCTCGCCAAAACGAACAAATCGAACTTATCGCTTCTGAGAACATTGTGTCTAAAGCGGTAATGCAAGCTCAAGGCACTTGCCTAACAAATAAATACGCTGAAGGTTACCCTGGCCGTCGTTACTACGGTGGTTGTGAACACGTTGATACGGTTGAGGCAATCGCTATCGAACGTGCGAAAAAACTTTTTAGTTGCGAATACGCAAACGTTCAACCTCACTCAGGTGCTCAGGCGAACGGCGCAGTAAAACTGGCTCTTCTTCAGCCAGGCGACACCATTTTAGGTATGTCATTAGACGCGGGTGGCCACCTTACTCACGGTGCACGCCCTGCTCTATCAGGTAAATGGTTCAATGCCGTTCAGTACGGTGTTGACCGCGAAACACTAGAAATTAATTACGAAGATGTTCGTGCTCTTGCGCTTGAGCACAAACCAAAAATGATCATCGCTGGTGGCAGTGCTATTCCACGTACTATCGACTTCGCTAAGTTCCGCGAAATTGCAGACGAAGTTGAAGCTATTCTAATGGTTGATATGGCGCACATCGCAGGTCTTATCGCGACTGGTGCTCACCCAAGCCCACTACCACACGCACATGTTGTAACGACAACAACGCACAAAACATTGCGTGGTCCACGTGGCGGCATGATCTTAACCAACCACGAAGACATTATTAAGAAAATCAACTCAGCGGTATTCCCTGGCCTTCAAGGTGGCCCGCTAATGCACGTTATTGCTGCAAAAGCCGTCGCATTTGGTGAAGCGCTTGGCCCTGAGTTCAAAACTTATATCAATTCAGTGATCAATAACGCAAAAGTATTAGCTGAAGTATTGCAGACTCGCGGTTGCGACATTGTGACTGGCGGAACCGATACTCACCTAATGCTGGTTGACCTTCGTCCTAAGGGTTTGAAAGGTAACAAAGCAGAAGAAGCTCTCGAGCGTGCGGGAATCACATGTAATAAAAATGGCATCCCATTTGACTCAGAGAAGCCTATGATTACATCGGGTATCCGTTTGGGTACACCAGCTGGCACAAGCCGCGGCTTTGGCGCAGAAGAATTCAAGCTCATCGGTAATTGGATTGGCGATGTATTGGATGGGTTAGTAGAAAGCCCTGAAGGTAACGCAGAAGTAGAACAGCGCGTTCGCAAAGAAGTGAAAGCACTGTGCGGCCGATTCCCTCTTTACCAATAAACAATTTAAACGCAGTTATTTTTTGGAGATTAAGCAATGGACAACACATTGAAGTTTGCAGATAGCCACGAGTGGGTACGTGATAATGGCGATGGCACAGTAACTATCGGTATTTCTGAGCACGCACAAGAAATGCTTGGTGACGTAGTATTCGTTGACCTACCAGACGTGGAAGACGAAATTGAAGCTGGCGATAGCTTCTCTCTTGTTGAGTCTGTAAAAGCAGCTTCAGATATCTACGCACCTATCAGCGGTGAAGTTGTAGAAATCAACGAAGAGCTTGAAGATAGCCCAGAGCTAATCAACGAAGAACCATATGAAGGCGGCTGGATTGTTAAAGTTAAGATGTCTGACCCATCAGAACTAGACAACCTAAAAGACGCAGAAGAATACCTAAACTCAATTGAAGAAGAGTAATTAGGAAGATTTGCAAAGCTGCCCCCGCCTGGAAGGCAGCTTTTTTTCAATGTTCGGACCATATCAGTAACGACCCGATACGTTACCCGAACGATGGAGTAGGTAAAGGACAATGACTGAATTACTTCAAAGCCTCAGCACACAAAATGAGTTCGTTGCTCGCCACAACGGCCCAAACAAATCTGACCAACAAAAAATGTTGGATGCGATCAATGTTGCTAACCTTGACGCACTTATCGAAGAAACGGTTCCAGCACAAATTCGCCTAGAAAAGCCACTAGCACTAGCAGAAGCGAAAAGCGAAGCGGACATGCTGGTTGCGATGCGCAAATTCGCTGACCAAAACCAAATTAAACGTACGTTCATCGGTCAAGGTTACTACAACACCTTCACGCCAAATGTCATTCTACGTAACGTACTAGAAAACCCAGGCTGGTACACAGCTTACACTCCTTACCAACCAGAGATCTCTCAAGGTCGTCTGGAAGCGCTTCTTAACTACCAACAAATGGTCATGGACCTAACTGGTATGGAAATCGCGAACGCTTCTCTTCTTGACGAAGCAACGGCAGCAGCTGAAGCGATGACGCTATGTAAGCGTGCAGGTAAGAGCAAAAGTAACGTATTCTTCGTGGCTGACGATGTTCACCCACAAACTCTAGAAGTTGTAAAAACTCGTGCTAAATACATTGGCTTTGAAGTACTCGTTGGTTCACTTGAATCACTACCAGAACAAGACGTATTTGGTGCGCTAGTTCAGTACCCAGGTACAACAGGTGAAGTACGTGATTTAACGGACATCATCGCGAAAGCACAAGCTAACAAAACATTAGTAACGGTTGCTACTGACCTACTCGCTTCTACTTTGCTGAAACCAGCAGGTGAAATGGGTGCAGACGTGGTTATTGGTTCAGCTCAGCGTTTCGGCGTACCTATGGGTTACGGCGGTCCACACGCAGCATTCATGGCAACTCGTGATAAGCATAAGCGTACAATGCCTGGTCGTGTAATCGGTGTTTCTATCGATGTAAACGGCAACCAAGCACTGCGTATGGCGATGCAAACGCGTGAACAGCACATCCGCCGTGAAAAAGCGACATCAAACATCTGTACTGCGCAAGCACTACTAGCGAACATGGCATCTTTCTACGCGGTATTCCACGGCGCAGAAGGTCTACGCACTATCGCTCGTCGCACTCACCACATGACTGCGATTCTGGCTGCTGGTCTGACTAAGTCTGGCTACGAGCTTGCTCACAATAGCTTCTTTGACACCATCACGATCAACACAGATGGCAAAACTGAAGAGCTTTACGCGAAAGCACAAGCGGCAGACATCAACCTGCGTAAGCTAAATGGCAAGCTAGGTATCAGCTTCGACGAAACAACAACTACTGACGACATCAACGCTCTATTTGAAGTGTTTGGTGTTCAACAAGATGTTAACGCTCTGTCTTCTGAAATCGCAACCAACGAGTTTGCTGCTATTCCTGAAGCGCTACGTCGTACGTCTAAGTTCCTGACTCACCCAGTATTCAACACGCACCACAGCGAAACGCAAATGATGCGTTACCTGAAACAGCTAGAGAACAAAGACTTCTCACTGACTCACGGTATGATCCCGCTGGGCAGCTGTACGATGAAACTAAACGCAGCAGCAGAGATGATCCCTGTTACTTGGCCTGAGTTTGGTTCTATCCACCCATTCGCTCCTCTAGAGCAAGCGGCAGGTTACTCTGCGCTAGCGAAAGATCTTAAAGAGAAGCTATGTGAAATCACTGGTTACGATGATTTCTCTCTACAGCCAAACTCTGGTGCATCTGGTGAATACGCTGGCCTTATCGCGATTCAACGCTATCACGACAGCCGTGGCGAAGGTCACCGTAACGTATGTTTGATCCCAAGCTCAGCACACGGTACTAACCCAGCGACAGCGTCAATGGTATCAATGAAAGTCGTTGTGGTGAAATGTGATGAAGATGGCAACATCGACATGACTGACTTAGCAGCGAAAATTGAGAAACACAAAGACAACCTATCAAGCATCATGATCACTTACCCTTCTACGCACGGCGTATACGAAGAGCACGTGAAAGAAGTATGTGAAATGGTTCATGCAGCAGGTGGTCAGGTTTACCTGGACGGCGCTAACATGAACGCACAGGTTGCCCTAACCTCTCCAGGTTTCATCGGCTCTGACGTTTCTCACTTGAACCTACACAAAACCTTCTGTATCCCTCACGGTGGTGGTGGTCCAGGTATGGGTCCTATCGGTGTTAAATCTCACCTGGCACCTTTCCTACCAGGTCACATCGAGAACGGTGTTGAAGGTAAAGAGCTAGCGGTTTCTGCAGCAGATATGGGTAGCGCATCTATCCTGCCTATCTCATGGGCTTACATCGCGATGATGGGTGAAGCTGGCCTACAAGAAGCGACTAAAGTTGCGATTCTTAACGCCAACTACGTGATGGAGCGTCTGCGTCCACACTACCCAATTCTTTACCGTGGTAAAAATGGCCGCGTAGCGCACGAATGTATCGTTGATATTCGTCCGCTTAAAGAAGAAACAGGCATCAGCGAAGAAGACATCGCGAAGCGTCTAATGGACTACGGTTTCCACGCGCCAACGATGTCATTCCCAGTTGCAGGTACACTGATGGTTGAACCAACTGAATCAGAAGATTTGGAAGAGCTAGACCGCTTCTGTGAGGCAATGATCGCAATCCGCGAAGAGATGACAAAAGTGAAAAACGGTGAGTGGCCACTAGAGAACAACCCTCTAGTTAACGCTCCACACACTCAAGTTGATCTTTCAGCAGCAGAATGGGATCGCCCTTACTCTCGTGAGCTAGGCTGTTTCCCATCGAAAGCGACTAAGTCTTGGAAATACTGGCCAACAGTGAACCGCGTAGATAATGTTTACGGCGACCGTAACCTAATCTGCTCGTGCCCAAGCATTGAGAACTACGAAGACTAATTTCGTTGTATCTCTGAGTTAAAACTTGGTAAAACTACAAAATAGACAAACTTCGGTTTGTCTATTTTTTTCTTATTACGAAAAGAAGTTGCCCTTCAAAATGCCTAAAAAGCGCTTAGACTAATCTTTCTGATCTACGCCTTCCACCCAATTTAACGACCGACGACTTATCACCTCAGATCTGCTTGTTGCGTCGAATATTCAAACCAAATCTAGAATTTTCCATTAGATCACATTAAGCAACGACGCTTAACCATACGAAAGACCTTAAAGTTTGGGCGATATCTTGTTTTACCCTTGCCACCTTGAATTTATCTATTCGGGTTACTAGTTTAAAAGTAATACTCTGCAAGGAAAACGTACATTGACTGAGGGTGAAGTCGCACTTGATGAGATGAATGTGTTAGTCGTTGATCAATGTTTAACGACTTCAATTTTGATGGTTAACCAACTCATCCCATTAGGTGGAAAGGCATCAAATCCAACTTGTGAAATAAGTGCACAAGCGAGCTTCGTTTTCTTCACTTTTCATCTCGACTCTGCATTACCCTGTTTATACTGTATTTTATTCCAATCTTCTGACGCTAAGATACTTGAACACCCCTCAGTTAAACTGGCTCAAAGCATTCCACAACAACAATCAGCATCGTGGAATCGGCGTCAGAAACTTCTTTTTACTCTGAAAAAGCACACGTATTCAGTTGGGCAAACACCCAAACTGAGTTCAATTGATACCGCCGAAGTAACAAACGCATCAAACGATCATAGAGTCAAACACTTAGTACAACGAGCAATACCTCCTAACTGTTCTTATTGGTTAGAAAGCTATCTCGCGGATTTTTACACCAATCGACTGCCTGCATCATAGAACCAACGTATTCTTTACAGGGATTAATAAATGATCAATTTTGACGTGTTAAACAAAGCTATGGATAACGATGTAGAGATCATTATCACCGTGTTTTCGACCTACTTAGAAGAACACGTTAATGGGTTGGAACGCATTAATGAGTTATATGCCAATGAAAATTGGCCGGAACTACACTTGTTAGCGCAAAGCTTAAAAGGAGTACTAGAAAGCTTCGGCGAAGACACCGCCGTCACAGCATTACAAGAAATTGAAGAGGATACACGCAACAATATTGCACCAGATGTGTCAGATATCACTATAGTTAATAGGGAGCTATTAACGATTAATCAGCAGATTTTTGCTTACTTAGACAATATGAATGGCAAATCTGTATAGGCTTAAAGCGGGGGGATATATGGCAATGAACAGCAGCAACTTTAGAGAGCTTATTGATTCGCTCAAAGATTTAACGCCAACTCAGAAAAGGTACCTCATTAGCCGAACAAAAATGTCGTTAGATGACGAAAACGGTATGTTCAGAACTGATGATTTACTTACGCAAGAAGAGTTGGCAGCTTTGCTTACTCCAACACAAACAACAGAATCAAAATAGTGACAGCTCGTCAGCGCTAGGAACCAGGTAGAGCAGAAACGCTTTACTTGGTTTTTAGATTTTTTATCAGGTTAGATATGTTTGTGCGAAACAATAGAACGAGTTAAGTGTTATACGCTCCCACAGCAATCCAAAGTGATTCCCCTTCCCCTCAATAGAACCTTTGGTTTACTGACTTAACACGTTACTCATTGATTGCTCATCTCTATAGCGATTGTAATCTTCTGCTAATAATTGATGTTGGTAACGCGTATACGATAACGCTTCGTTAGAGACAACTATCTGATTTTCTTTCTCTATCAGTTGACCACGCAGCTGTTCAATCTCCTGATTCTGTTGGGTATTGTTGTTATACATTGCAATCAATCCGAAGATAGAAATCATCAACATTGCAATCAGGACATTATTGATGGTTTTAGGTTGAATATGCATAAACCTCTCCTTGTCTCTATCGCACTTTACCAATTAAAGCCCCTGCTCAACGCCCCCTGAACAAGGGATTCTATCGTTCAGAAAGCGAATCTAGCAGTGACACATTTAATTATAGGTGAGTGACTACAAAAGAAGAGAAATACTCAACAATTTGAACGTGTTTCATACCATAGAAGTCAAAAGCAGCAAGATTCACTTTATCCTTACTGCTTTCTATGACCAGATGAAGATCAGCGTATTTTAGCTTTGAAAGGCTTCTCGAGCTGAGATTTTCTCAAACCAACGAGCGATATTTGGAGCCGTTGAAAGCACATCAATCTGAAGTGCATTAATTGCAAATCCAACGAACAGGTAACCAGTAATATCTACAATAGTAAATCGATCAGTCGCGATAAACTCACTTTCCGCTAAACGTTTATCCAAAACCGGTAAAAATTCCAATACGCGAGATTTTGACTCCTCGCCCCACTCTTTTACGCAGTTTTCGCGATCCTTATAGATAGCGCTGATGTTACGGAATGCCTGAAATGCTGCGTATAGCCCCTGAAACTCAACAACACGATGCCACATTTCAACCTGAGCACGTTCACGTTGATTTCCACCAAATAAGTTGAGATCGTTACTGAACTCTTCATCGAAATAGCGACAAATCGCCACACTTTCACAAATTGTGGTGCCATCATCGAACTCTAAAACCGGAACTTTTCCATTCACACTCTTTTGTTTGAAAGAATCCGTAAGGTTATCTCCGTCACGTACATTTATTGCGACTCGTTTGACATCTCCACCGATTTCTTTAAGAAAAATGTTAACGCGCTTGCAACTTGGCGTCATCGCGGTTTCATATAGCTTCATGTAACACCCTATTCCTTTATCTAACTGTTCGGTTAGGTTATACTGTAGCCAGTTTATAAACGATCAGTCAAGAATATAATTACTCGTCACTTCATAAGATTGAAAAATCTATCAAAGCAACGATTTTTAAGTGGGTACCTATATGGCAAGAAAAGCTAACTTTGACCGAGATGAGAAGCTCTTGGTCGCCATGAACCTGTTCTGGCGCAAAGGTTTTTCAAATACCTCTATCTCCGATCTCACAGACGAACTGAACATTAACCGTTTCAGCCTTTACAATACCTATGGCGACAAACAGCAGCTTTATTACGAGGCGTTAGACGCATACCTGAAAAAAGTCTCGTTACCCTCTCTGGAGAATTTGAGTAAAGATGACGCTTCCCTGCGTGAAATCGAAGCGTTTTTGACGTCTTTTGCCCAACTACAGCGCAAAAGTAGCTACGGATGTTTTGTTCAAAATGCGTTGGTAGAACACGCTGGTGAAGATAACGATGTATTACGTATGGGGCACTTTTTGTTTGACCATCTCATCGAAATCATGAGTGAAGCAATAAAAAACGCACAAAGGGAAACATTAATTCCTAAAACGCTCAAACCAAAAGAACTAGCCTGTTTTATTCTCAACAATATGCAAGGAATGCGGGTACTTGGTAAGGCCAAGCGTTATGACGATTTAGACACAGCGTTATCGTGTTTACTCACCTTAATAAGGAAATAATATGTCATTAAACGTCATCGTAGTTAGGCTAACCAAAGGTATGGATCTTAAACAAAGCCTCGCGCAGATTGTGCTGGAACAAGGCATTACAGCAGGCTCAATCGCTTCTTGCGTCGGCTGTGTGTCACAACTCCAGCTTCGTCTCGCGGGTGCCAAATCAACTTTAATCAAACAAGAACCTTTAGAAATTGTATCGGTAATGGGGACGTTGACACCCGAGCATCAACATGTACATATTTCGCTTTCCGATGAGCACGGGCACGTTTGGGGTGGACACTTAATGGAAGGCACAATCATTGATACGACAGCTGAGTTAATCATCCATAATTACCCTAAACTCACCTTTAGCCGTGAGATGGATGAAAGCACCGGATATACAGAATTACAGGTAAACATTACTTCAACTAATTAAGTAATATACCTGACAAAGTAAGTGTAATTGGGCGATAATATTTATTTTAATAATTTCTTCGCCCAATCAATAAGTTGCCGATTTGATTTGTTTAATTAAAACTTCCTCAGAAATCCCTTTGCAATCTCGGATATTTCATGAGCTCTATCAGAGCCATTAATACACCGTCTTGCACCAATAAAGTCCGTATTATTATCATTAATATAATCAGAAATTCTTCTACCAGTGAAGGTGCCGGTTTTAAAACCATGAATAAGAACAAATAAAGCAATATTAGGCTGCATGGCAATATCCGGTTGATTAGTCATATCTATATCCAGTAACTGTGAATACTTCTCGTAGTTATTCTTCCAAGTAAGTTGTACAAATCCCCTACCGTAGAACGGAAAATATCTGAGATTTTTCTTTCGCCAGTTTTCGCTAAGCCAATAGGCTTCACGAACAGGCATGAACGTTTGATTGGTTTCCCACTGAGTTGTCGCGAGTACGTATGCTTTCTGTGTGTCGAGTACTAAGCCTTGCTCTACACATTCATGTTTGATTGCGTCTATCACGCCTTCTCTACAAGTAAAGTCATAAGTATCATTTGCGGTAATACCATCTAACCTCACTTGTAAACGCTCAATCGACTCCTTGCCGATTAGGACAGGGTTTCCTGGTAGTTCATCGGTTTTGAACTCGGCCCATGCGTTGCGAGTTTTAGGCCCTATGAGTCCATCGACTGTACCTACCGGGTAGCCGAGAATACATAGCGCCTTTTGTAACTCTTCTACTTGTTTTTCAACTAATTCACTGACGGGAAGTGGCGTTTTAATGGTTAACAACTCTGTAATTTTCATTGTATTAACCCTCTAGTACCTAACTAGAAATGTATTTAAAAGTAAACAGCTTAAATATATTTAACTAAGTAATAAGGAAATGGTATCTACTATTCTAGACCAATTGTTGATATTTATATAAATAAAAATGCATATAAATAACGCATTGACCAATGATGATTAATTTCTCATTTAAGAAAAATACCTGACCTGGTAGTACACATTGTTAATTGTACGGCTATGTAATTACCATGAAATAAGCAACAACATACTGATAAATAAAGAGGGATGAAAGATTTAAAAAATTAATGTTAATGTTAACTGTTCAAACTTGAATACTTTGATCTAAAAAATCAGCAATAGGGCTCATTTACCACCAATCAAATATAAACAACTGAGCCCTATAGCGTTTTCGCGTACAAATTCAGATAATTTATTTAATTCTGTCTATTCGAACTCGAAGGCTGCCACTGTTATTGCCGTACTTAAACTTCAGGTCGTTTGCAAAGAACTGCAACTCCCCTGTTTTGGTAACTCGATAAACGCCCCTTTGTCCAACCGCTCTTGCGCTATCGTCATCACTATCAACCACTGCACAAAGCGTAAACCAGTCAGAACTCGGCACTCGACGTAACCCTTTCATCGCTCGAATCGGCAGCTCAGCTAATCCCAGTTGTACATGGTTTAAGTTCCAACCATCTCCGTCACAACTGATCTCTTTTCCATCATGCCAGCTATCTCCTTCTCGAACCGAAATCTCGTACTCCTCTCCTTGTTTAACCACTATGCCGGTAAAGTTGTAAAATCGGTCAGCGTCGATCATACGCTCAACCGATTGAGAGACGCTCAACTCTTCCCAGTTCACCGCTGCATAATGAATGTGCTGTGTATAGCTAGGGCAGTCCACAGGAGGATTGATAAAGTCATACCAAAGATAATGGCGTTTATTCATTAGAGACTTAGGACGGTAGTCATCATCCCGATGTAAGCGCTCCGCCACAGCGTAATGAATGACAGGATACAAATCATCATTGATTTTATCTCTATCGATCACGCAACAACGTCGATCATCTAAAGTCACCCAATCAATGATTGGCCACCTATCTTGCTGGTGGTTTTTTCCTAAAGAATTTGGATTTCGCTGTAAATCATCAAGTCCGATCATCCCTTTTAGTCTCTTTGGACAAGCCCTGTCGATATCGGCTTGGCTCGGAAATTTAAACTGAATTGCAGGGAGAGAATGATATCTGGTCATATACTCAAGCCATTTCATCGCGTGACTTAGTGTAATGTCCGACAGACCGTCGCGGTAATAGCCGCCACCAACGTCCGAATGCGCACCAGCAAACCAAATTTCATGGATCCTGTTCGGATCGTGGTTCATTAAAGTTGGCTGAAATGCCCGACGTTTATCATCCAGGCTAACCATATGGATCGCTTGTTTGACGATGTGTGATAAGGTGCATCCATATTCAAATACAACATCATAGTCAGGTCTGCTTGCGGTACTCAAGTTTGGTAACCCAATGCTTGCGACCGTATCAAACACGCAGAGAAAAACGAATGGTTTGGTGTTATCGGTCACGCTAGGATGCTCTTTCGCTATCAGACCAACGAAACGGCGTGCCAATGCCGCCCCGCGAGAAAACCCAGTGGCTAGCACAATATCGCCTTGTTTATAGTGTTTATTAAAATCGGCTTTGGCTTTGTTAAGTATCGAAGCCACATCGCAGCTCTCCAACGCTAACCCTTGATTTATTGCGCGTTTGACCCAACTACCATTTGTACCAACACCCTGATAATAAAAGCAATGATCGACGGTGTTTTGATCACATTGTCCATATTGCTCTCCGCTCAGGAAAAGATTACCTCCCATCATCAAATGAAGCTTGAGAACATTACTGATGTTGTCATCTTCTTGTTTCGCTTTATATTTTACCTCTTGCTTCGCATCTTCCGGTTCATTGCCTGTTCCGTCGAAATTAAAAATGAGAAACGATCCCATAAGCCTTCTCCTTACTTTTTATAGGGGAACCGACTTAACTATAGATCTATTAATAAGCTTATCTTGCGACGAGGAATTCAATCACTCAAAAATCACCTGAATGGGTGATAAGGAAGCAATACCAGAGTATGAATATTGGGTGGTTCAGCTTTGATTAACCCGAGATCGAGGTAATTTAATATCTATCCGTATCGCATGCGACATTCTGCTTGCTGTTATCACATTTTCCATTCATCATGGTTTTACAAACTAACTTTGTGCGATACAGATAACATTCTGATTGAAACTATCTTTATGCTAATTTATGCCACTCTGCTCTAAGTCTTAGCACTCCAGAACGCATACAATCGTTACTTGTTTGTTAACGCACAAAGTTGAAAAACATATAATGCAAACACGCATATTGAACAAGGCAGAGCTATCTGCTTGATAATTTGAATAAGAAAGGAGTCATAATGGCGGCTTTTGGTACTGAGTTTATGCCTAGGATGGCATTAGCAACATTTGAAAATAATCAATGGTCTGACACACAGATCGTTACATCAGACAGTATTTCACTTCATCCCGGCGCTCACGTATTGCATTACTCAAGCACTTGCTTTGAAGGTCTGAAAGCATTCCGTCACGAAGATGGCAGCGTACACGTTTTTCGAATGGATCAAAACGTCGAGCGTTTTGCTCAAAGTAGTCAGCTACTCTCGCTACCTGAGATTGATAAAGAACAAGTATCAAAAATGATTGTTGATATTGTGTCTGAGTTCTCATCTGAAGTGCCTTTGCCTCCAGGCTCAATGTACATTCGTCCAACTCACATTGGTACAGAGGCAGCCGTTGGTAAAGCAGCAGCACCTTCAATCTCATCAATGCTATATATCCTACTTTCTCCAGTAGGTGACTATTTCTCTGGCGGTGCTCACGCCTTACGTCTACTGCTAGACGAAACCGGCCAACGTTGTGCGCCACACATGGGTATGATCAAAAGTGGTGGTAACTACGCAAGTGCATTAGCACCAACGTTAGAAGCAAAATCAAAATACCAGGCAGACCAAGTACTTTTCTGTCCAAACGGCTACATTACAGAAACAGGTGCTGCAAACTTCCTGTTGGTTGATGGTAACGAGATCATTACTAAAGCCCTAGATTCAAGCTTCTTACACGGTGTAACACGCTCTAGTATCCTAACGATTGCTAAAGATCTAGGTATGACCGTTACAGAACGCGAAGTCTCTGTGGAAGAGCTACTTGAGCGCGCCGCTAAACCGGGCGTTGAAGCAATGCTTTCAGGCACTGCAGCGGTACTAACTTCTGTCGGTACGCTTATCCACAACGGTCAAGATTTTAAAGTTGGCACTGGCGAAGCTGGCCCAGCGGCGAAAAAATTGCGCCAAGCACTGAACGATATCCAATGGGGTAAAGCGCCAGATACTCATAACTGGTTAACTAAGATTGCTTAACCTTTAACCAAAGACGAGTTAGTTTAAAAAATAATTTGAATAGCCTTCATAACTAGTGTGTCAATTTTGCTTTTCCGTTCACTTTTCGAACGAAAGAGTAATCACCGGCCAAGTGATGGCTATTCATTTTCTACATTCAAGGACCTTTCGGCCTCTTTAAATAAACTATACCTATTAGGCAATGATATAGGCATTATCTAGTAGATCTAATTGCAATATCCTCATCGCATTTTTGATTAGTTTTCGCCGTTACTACTAGACGTTATTTCTCGTAAAATAGTGTTCTCACATCCGACACATCTTTCACGTTTTGTATATTTTTTGTTAAAAGTGTCTATCCAGCTGCTTGATCCTAAAAAGAACTTACCCTAGCCTATCCACTCAGTTGCTTAAAACATCTATTTGCGCGGATGAAAATAATAAAAAGGATTTTAAAATGAAAAAAATAATCTTAACTCTACTTGTTTGCCTAGGACTATCAAGTAACGCGATAGCCAAAGAGTGGAACACTATCCGATTTGTAGTTGAAGGTGCTTATCCTCCTTTTAACTGGACAACACAAGAAGGTGAGTTAGTTGGCTTTGATGTAGATTTAGCAAACGCTTTGTGCGACGAACTTAAAGTAAGATGTGAAATCGGTAAACAGGATTGGGATGGTATTATTCCTGCGCTATTAGCAAGAAAAAGTGACGCCATTATTGCGGCAATGACCATCACAGAGGCAAGAGAAAAGAAGGTAGCATTCACTGCACCGTATGCTCTTGTTCCACAAAGATTTGTTATGCATAAAGACCGTGAAGTCGACACTAGCGAAAAAGGTATGGATGGTATTGTAGTCGGTGTACAGCGTGCAACGGTCGGCGATCAATATCTTAGTCATGCATATGCAAACATCGAATTGCGTCGATACAATACGTTTGATGAAGCCTTTACTGATTTAATTAATGGACGTTTAGATACTGTGTTCGGCGGCGCGATTGGATTGCGCAGCGGTTTTTTAGATACGGAACAAGGCCAAGATTTTCATTTTACTGGCCCTTCTTACACAGAACAGAAGTGGTTTGGTAAAGGTGTGGGAATCGCAGTACGTAAACAAGATAAAGATTTAAGAGATCTTTTAAACAAAGGTCTAGAAGCACTTATTTTGAACGGTACCCATAAAACGATTGCCGATAAATACTTTCCTTACGATATCTACAACGTTGAAAGTATGTAACGTTTATACAACAAAGTTGAATCTACATTAAAACGCCAAAAGGCCAGCTAACGCAGGCCTTTTTAAGTAAATACAGGATACTGTATTAGCAAAAACCTTTTAAGGACTAGGCACCTTGGGTATAACTCTCCCACATCGAAAATGCTCGTTCGTAAGCTTTTTCTCGGTCTTGCATTTCAGCAAATAGTACGACCGCCATTGTTGCAATCACCGTATTTGCCATTTGTGTTAAATCTTGCTCTGATGTCTCAAACAAGCAAGAAGATGGCAGAGGCACTTCAGAAATCATTTGCTCAGTCCAATAGTGCGAAGTGACGCCACTGGTTTGGCTCAACCAAACGGTTTGGCTGACTTTAGGGTTATATTCCGATTCACCAGATTGACCTTTGAACGACACAACTGCATGACGCGTCTGTCCAATTTCATGCTCGACTTCTGCATGAAGCTGCTGGAAACCAGGGTGAAAACTGCCACGAATTCCAATTGTCGCTTGACCAGGGTTTAATGCGCGAACAACCGTGTTAATCGGCGTTCTCAATCCATAACGATTTTTCCAGCCAATCATCTTTTCAGCTCGAGGCGCAAAGACGCTTAAAGGAAGGTAGACAATATTTTCTGTCTCCAGGATTCGTTTCGCTTCTTCCGTTGATTGCGCTTTTTGAATGTTAAGCTTGTTTAGGTAATCTTCTGCATGACGACGTCCAGACTGGCGATCATGATAGCCATGCATCAAAACTTTATAGCCGTTATTTGAAAGGATTTTTGCTGAAAGAAGGTGCCATGGCTGCCCTGCTGCTTGACGTTTGCCTGCGTAGCAAGGCCAATCAATATCTGCGCCTATTGCAGGCATACGAGACTGAAATGCTTTCACAAAGCCTGCGATTTCTTGCTGAGTTTCGTTTTGTACTCGGATGAGCATCAAAAGCATCGCCATCTGGTCATCGTCAAACTCACCATTTAAGTACTCATCCATTACTTGGAAGGCCTGATCAAAGTTCAGAGGTTTTCTGCCTCGCTCTCCGCGTCCTACCGTGCGGATACATTCCAAAATACTGCTCATATTCCCTCTTATTATCGGCTTTTAATGTCTTAAAAATAATAAACGTAGTTGTACCACGTTTCTCATTACAATCAATGCTAGACGTATACCTTAGGGTTTGTTGACCTTTCGAGCTGACTCAGCAACTTCGCCAAATATATGATTGTTTCACTCACAAATTAGATGCGGATAACAATGTCAGCAATGATACCGAACGATGTGACAAGCAAAAAAAAACCTCTCTCGAATCGAGAGAGGCTGCACTGCCTTAAACGCTGTTAGTACATTTAACAAAAGTAATACCCTATCCCGCATCTCCGCCTGCTAAGGAGAGCGGTGCATCGAGTTAACGATGAACATTTATAGTATTGCAATCTAAGTGCCAACTTTTAAAAACCTTAAATAACAACACGTTGAAGATTTTCTTATAAGTATCCTTTAAATTACTGCGCACTGATAGAGTGCAAATGGCACTCATTATCGTGCAAAATTGCTCATACGCTCACAACCTGGTCTACTTCTCGGGTTTTAGTCGGATGTGCTGCTGTAGATTAGCCGTCACGCTCATCCTCTAAATGAAGGCATTACCACAGATCATTTCTTGATGTTCAAAATTAAAGCACAAAATCAAATTCCAAAAAAACGAACAAAAAAGGTATTTATAACTAATTTAAAAACATAAGGCCTACATAAAAAACTGCATTTTTAAAATATTCATGGTTTGATAATTTATGAATTTGCCTTTTTTACAGTATGATTCACCACCTTTCCAATGTGATAACAATCACTAATAAATATACCATCTGCCACATTATTATTTATACGAAGGCAATTCCTCAGTGAAAGAGTCTCAAAAAACCTTAGGTTATAGTGAGTTAAACACAACATCATGGTCTAAACACGATACACATTGGGTGCTTAGCCTATTTGGCACTGCTGTCGGTGCTGGTATTTTATTCCTTCCAATTAACTTAGGTATTGGTGGCTTTTGGCCGCTAGTAAGTATGGCGATCCTCGCCTTTCCTATGACTTTTCTTGCCCATCGAGGGTTGGCTCGATTTGTCTTATCTTCAAAAATAAAAAATGCCGACTTTACAGATGTGGTAGAAGAGCACTTTGGCGCAAAAGCGGGACGTGCGATTTCATTGCTGTATTTTCTGTCTATTTTTCCAATTCTACTGATCTATGGCGTAGGTATTACCAATACCGTTGATAGTTTTATGGTGAATCAGGCTGGCATGGCGTCCATTCCCCGTCCTCTTCTTTCTGGTGTTCTCGTTTTTGGCTTGATTGCGATTATGATGGCTGGAGAAAAAGTAATGTTGCGTGCTTTTGCGGTTATGGTTTACCCGTTAGTCGCTATCCTTGCTTTCCTATCATTCTATTTGATGCCCAACTGGACGATGCCAGTGTTAAACGCGCCAGAAATGGGGTCGTTTGCAAACACCATGTGGTTAGCCGTACCTGTGGTCATTTTCTCTTTTAGCCACGCAGCAGCGATATCAAGCTTCGCCAACGTGCAACGACGCCACTACGGGAAAGACGCCGACTTCAAATCCGAGCTAATTCTCCGCCGTACAAGCGTCATGCTGATCGCGTTTGTACTGCTGTTTGTCTTCTCATGCGTTTTGTCCCTTTCTCCGCAGCAATTGACGGAAGCGAAAGCGCAAAACGTATCCGTGTTGTCTTATTTGGCCAATGCGACTGATAACCCATTCATTGCAACGCTGGGGCCTTTGGTCGCTTTTGTTGCGATCACTTCCTCTTTCCTAGGCCATTTTTTGGGCGCAAGAGAAAGCCTGAACGGATTACTGACGAAAAATTCAAACCTACCTCAACACCGAGCAGATAAAGTTAGTGTGGTTGTGCTGTTTATTTCGATTTGGATAGCAGCGATCATGAACCCGAGCATTCTTGGTATGATGGAAGCCCTTTCCGGCCCAGTTATCGCAATGATTTTATTCATTATGCCAATGATGGCTGTGTATAAGATTGAATCATTGAAAGATTTTCGCGGTAAGCTATCTACTTACTTTGTCTTAGTGACAGGTATTGTCGCGGTGAGTGCTTTGATTTTTAGCTTGGTGGGCTAACAGAAGTTGAGCTAGGTGGGAGTTCAGGGGAATACCTTGTAAACATCTAAGGTAATTCCCTGAATTTTGCGTCGTTTTCTATGTAGAAGTTTAAAATCTACAGCTCTGTTAAAGAAGAGTGAAAACACCTGCAATCATGATGATTGAGGCAATGCAAGTACGGCCGATAATGCCGAAGTGTGAAGGTTGAATCATTTCGTTGTGCATAGGCAAGCTCCTTTTTGCGGTTTAAAGCCGTTTCTTAACGACTTAATAACACTATGTCTAAACTAAAGTTTTTTTACAACTCATACCTATATTAAATATTTATTACAGTTAGTTGTAACTTTGGTAGCACAACCCTTCTTTGTGATATACATCACATTAAACGACGAAGCAAACATTGCCTACGGATAACAATAAAAGACATCTTCATTCTATCTATCAAAGTGTTACTAAAACCTCACCTTTCGAAAAGTATCACCTCAGTTCTTAAATTCGCTTGCTCAACCTCATCAGGGCTATTTAAGTAACGCTCGATTCCAAGGGGTTTACTTTTCACTTTAACCCCGCTGCTGCGCGTTAAGTTCATTGCCATCGCCCAGGCATTACCCAGTAGTCGATATTCTCCCCAGTGCTCAACGACAAACGTCTCACACTCAGGAATTGTCCCTGAAACAAACCCTTCTGGTACTGAAGTTGGACTGTCGACAGGTAAACAGGTGACAAACTTAAATCGGCCAAGCTTCATATCCATGGAGAGGTAATAACAAAACATGGCACCATTCACGGACACATTTTCAACGGCGACCATTTCTTTCAATCGACTCATGTGATCGCTGATGATTTCGCCCAACTCGAGGATCGTTCCAGAACCTGATATGCCAACGTAATGAATGGCTGGTTGTTTGCGATTAGCTATTTCAACAAGTTCTGACAACACTTTCCCAGTTTCTAATTGGCTTTTGAGCATTTTTAGCCCGCGGTCAAAATCCATTTCGAGCATCGACTTGAATACACTTTTGAGGAAAAATCGATTCCACGGAGTCGAAGAATGCAATTGCCATTCAACCAAACAGCCTTTTTGTGACGGCGTCACTATCAGAGTAACCTTACCGTGACTTTTCATCGGTCGGAAAAAGTGCAACTCCATATCCAATCGGTGCTCTTGGGTACTTTCTAACACAATAGAGCCAGAACCTATGCGCTGCCCATTCCACTCGTACGCCGCTCCTACATGCCCTTGGTCCCCAAGATAAGTGAGTTCACAGCTCGGTTCGAGAATGACCCACGGAGACCATTCTGGCCAGTTCTTAAAATCCTTTAGATAGTCGATAATTTCCTTTTGAGACTTTTCGATTTCAATACTTCTGCTGACCAAATATGAAAGCATACTGACTCCTTGAGTTTCTATTTCGCTCTATTCAGTCTACTTCAAATTCTGGTTTTTACTGGTTTCACTGTATGTTAGAAGCAGAACGATTTTCCAGACTAACAAACTCACATAACTCAATTACACTTTAAGTATGTTTAACCCCTACGGTGACAATGATGAAGAAATGTAATTTAGCTCTGCTGATCCTCCTGTTCGGTTCAACAGCGACCTATGCGGGTGTCCTTGACCCAGATTGTGACGCTGGTAAGGCAGCAAAAGCCGCAGCGACGAAAGCAGTGGTTGGTGTTGGTGGGCGCTGTACACCTAAAGAAGCATTAAAAGATACAGCAGCTGATAAGGTTCCGGATGACGGGATTGCAGGCAAAGCCGTTGATGCGGTGACACCAGAAAAAGAAAAGACAACGGTAAAAGACGTGACTAAAAAGCTGACGAAAGATTAGTTTTCTCGAGTATAGATAGCAAAAGAGCGTCAATTGACGCTCTTTTTTACCATTCAGATTGCGCGCTATGCCGCTTCTTTTTCACCAATCCAGTGGTAATGGTGGTTTGCCTTTTTACCGACAAGCCCCTGCTCTGCAAGTGTTTCAAACACCTTGTCTACTTCTTCAGCAGAAAGCCTAAATTCCTTAGCCACCGCTTTTTTAGTGCAAGTAATCTGATGCGATCGGAGTGCATCACTCACTTGCTCTATCAAAGGTTTAGGCTCCTCTGGTGCTTTTGGTTCAACCTTTTCTTCTTGCAACACTGGCTCTTGTTCTTCTTTAATGTGAGGAAGGTAGCCCGCAGGCTCTGGTTCGATATCTCGAATACGTTCTAGCCTAATCCCATCGTAACGACGGTAGAAGTAACGAAAACGTTGTTCTTCACCAATTAAGCCTACAAAGAACGCGGCAAAAAAGTCGAGAAGGATGGATAAGAATACGACCAGCCCAAGCTGAGCATGCTGAGAGCTCGTACCAAACGCTTTCGCGAGACTGTCGATCAATCCGATGACTGAACCTTGAGTTACTGGCGGTAAGCTGTCACGCTCCATAGCCAGCTTTTGCTGCTCTTCGCGCAGTGTTTTGTTTTGCTCCTGAATTCGCGTAACACCTGTGGCAATACGTTCCATCTCGATATATTTCTGAGCAGCAATATTGTTAAGTTCGATCTGTTTATCGATAGCTTCAATCTGGCGGTTGAAGGCGTCTACTTTTGCTTGTTCAACTGATATATGACTTTGTGCACTATTGGTCGCACTGTTTATGCCACCGATACTGCCGCCAATAGAGATAGCAGCGAGCACAGAGTAAAACACCAATGCGGTAATCGCACCGGGATAGTTTCTGTGAGCGCGACGTTCACCGTACTCATACCAGGCATAGAACTTACCGGCTTCGAATATGATAGCCAGACCACCAAACAAGGTCTGCATCATCGGGTTTTCGTCTATAGACAAAAACAGCAAAAGAGAAAAAATGGTCGATGCTAATATCGCCGCTCCCGTGAATGCGTAAACACTCACCATGGCAAAACGACCTTTAGGGTATCGAAACTCGATCTGTTGTTCGTATTTCATTGGAGAAATTTCTTAAGATTGCGCGGCCAATAATTTACTAAGACACGCTCAGGGATATAACAAAGGTGGGAGAGAATACCGTATCCTGTATTAAATTACTGTCATATTTGCGTTAATGGCAAACAAGTGCAGAATAGATGCTCATTTTGAATTGATATCCCGCAAATCCAGCACGCTAATTCACCAGCCGTTTATCGCAAGCCCTGTACTGACAATGGATTAAATACAGATTTAGGCTAATGGCAAAGCTCATTCACACCCTCGCCCCACCAGCGAGACACAAATAAAATACAGTTGAATCACCTTTTATCTATCTTACCATTACATTTTCAGGGATATTTGTTAGTATCCTGCGCCAAAAGACAACAATTAATAAAGCCACATGGAAATGACTCAGACATCGCAGAGAACGCAACGCGTAGCCGCTTTGACGGTCATCTTCGCTGTGCTGTTTCAACTCTATCTCGCTTCGACTGCGGTACTTAACCCAAGAAATGTGCATAACACAAACTGGTTAAGCGAAGTTCAAAACGAAAAAGTACTGCTTTGTACTGCGGACGGTTTTAAATGGGTCGACATCAACACGCTGATTGCGGCTAATAACCAAGACGCTTCACCAGTTATCCATGACCTTAACTTACACGAAGGTTTTCAGTTTGAGTGTCCTTTGCTTCAAGCCGTGCAGTTTTTCATGCTGTGTGCGATTGGGCTTTACTTAGGCACTACCCATTGGTTCCGACGTGTTAAACACGCACTGATTCCCTATCATTTTACTCTTTCCGGAAGATTGGTTTACAAGCATCTCGCCCCAAAACAATCTCCACCTTGTATTTTTCCAGCCTGAATTCCTAAAAAGTAATCAGGTTAAAAACAACAAAATCCCTCACCTACGTTTGGTCAGGGCAGTCATTATATTCAAAAGGAAAAATACCCATGCTTAAACAAATTAAAACCCTTGCTATTACTTTTGCAGCTCTCGTTATGAGCCCAGTCAGCCTTGCTCACGAATATGAAGCGGGTCAGATTCATATTGATCACCCATGGAGCCGTGAAGCACCACCTAATGCTCCTGTTATTGGCGGGTTCTTACAACTCAACAACCACGGTGAAAAAGAAGACGCATTGATCGCGGCACAAAGCCCAATTGCGGCGCGCATCGAACTTCATAACCACATTATGGAAGATGGCGTGATGAAGATGGTGAAGGTTAGCGAGATTAGCGTACCAGCAAAAGGTACGGTCGCACTGGAACCAGGAAGCTTCCACCTGATGATTTTTAACCCGAATCAGACGCTAAAAGAAGGTGACCGCTTCCCTATGACGTTAACGTTTAAAAACGCAGGTAAAGTAGACGTAGAGATAGCTGTCGAAAATAAAGGTCATATTGAAAAGCATATGAACCATTAATCGCTAACTGGTTTATAAATACAAAGAGCCCGACCAATTGGTCGGGCTCTTTTCGGACTGTCGATTACTTAAAGCACACTTCGGCCCAACGAGCCAGACCCGCAGTGACCGAACCAAAGTAATTACCGCTAACCACTGGAATATTCGGCAGTACCGACTGCACGGCATCGCGTAAAATGGGTGAACGTGCAGAACCACCCGTCATAAAGATCGCGTCCGGTTTAACACCAGCTTGCTCGACGGCTTCGGTGACCAATGCGGTCATCTTATTTTTTGGTGACTGAATAGCATCAATCATTTCTTCACGCTTTACGTCCACTTCGATAAGCTCGGACAACAAGTTAATACCTGCGCGATACGAAGCATCATCAGAAAGCGCTACTTTCGCCTCTTCAGCACGACGAACAATGTTATAGCCCAAAGACTCATGATAAACCTCAAGCAGACGCTTAAGCTTTTCCGGTTCCTGCGCCTGCTTATGAAGCAGCTTTAACGCTCCAAGGTTGTCACGGGAATAAAAGTCATTCTGCGCTTCGACGTTATTAATCGCGATTGGGTTCCAGAACTGAGTCGTCGGCATCACGATGCCCGATTCCATTTTGCTTTCCATGCCAAACGGGAACATCAGTTGCTTAAACGCAATCGCAATATCCAAATCATTACCGCCAACACGCTGACCGCTGTGTGCCAGCAAGCTCGCGGTTCTGTCTGCTTTACCAGACCATGACGGACCCATTTGAATCAGTGAACAGTCGGTGGTACCACCACCGATATCGACCACTAGGATCGTCTTATCTTCGGTAAGTGTCGCTTCGTATTCTAATCCCGCTGCGACAGGCTCAAATTGAAACTCTACATTGTTAAATCCAGCGCGTTTCGCTGCCTTTAAAAGAATGCCTTCCGCCTGGGTATTGGCCTTTTCACCGCCACGGCCATGAAAGTTAATCGGACGGCCAATCACCGCATCCGTAATCGTTTGTTGAGCGTCATTTTCTGCCTGCGATTTGATGTTATCCATCATGGCGCAAACCAAGTCTTCAAAAAAGGCGAGTTGCACGTCACGTAGACCTGACGCCCCAAGGAATGACTTTGGCGATTTAACATAGTAAATGTCACGAGGATCTTCTAAATAGCGATTCAGTGCCGCTTGGCCAAAATCGATATCCTCGGGTTCCAGCTCAATGCTCTCTTCGCGATTTAAGTTGATTGCGCGGCGAAGTACTTGCTCTCCGACCTGGTCGAACGGTTTAATATTTCGATGTCGAAATAGATGCTCAGAGACCGATTCACGCGTCGGAGCCGCTAGCGTGGAAGGAATGAAATAATTACTCTCTTCAAGCTTGAGCAATACTGGCTCACCTGATTCCATTTTTGCCACTGAACAGTTTGCAGTGCCATAGTCAAAGCCGATAAACATGGATCCTCCCACTGACTAAAAAAGGTCGGCAATGCTAACTCAACACTGAATGAATTGCTACTGTACAGCGTGTTATTGTTTTTGTTCAGGATCTTTTTTCGCAGATGGCAGAGCGACAACGACAATGAAAGCCAACAATAAGAAGACCGGAGTCAGCTTTAACCCATGCCAAATGGAATAGCTATCATGGAAAAGCCAAAAAATGCCCACGGTGAGCAGATAAGCAAAGTAGCTACAGAACACCAAACTTACCGCCACAAAGCGGGCTCGATTGATGATCAGAATACGAACTAGGTATTGGCTGAGAATACCTGCGCAATGCATCGCAAGTTGCCAGTTAATCACAAAGACGGCCAGCGCCACAAACCCAGCCACCAGTAACGAGTCATAGGTATTAATAGCAAAGTAGCTGCCAAATCGGCTGATGATGAAGGGGTATTCCCCCTCATAAACGGTGGACCAGGAAATCGCGTTAGCCGCTGCAACGAAGTTAGCGAAATAGGCGATAGCGTAAAAGGAGGTTTGGGAGCTGAATGGTTGGAATACTTCGTTACGGTAACCTTGCCACTCTTCGTCGTTGTCTGTCGGGCCAACCCAACTTCGCTCTCTGGCAGGAACTGGCTCGTCAAATGCAGGGCCATTACGAAACAATAACCAAAAAATATACAGTGCAAGTGCGACCAGGAGTATTGTCAGCATACCCTTCCCCTTTTCATTTTGTCGATTTCACTGCCTTTGGCGTTGGAACGTAAACTGCACTTCCTATTATTATTTACTCATCAATGAACAACAGTTTGCTTTGTCACTATTGATTCAATTTTTCTTCGAATACACCTAACTCTCGACCAAGCCAAATAGCATGCTCCGTGTAATCGAGCAGCTCTCGCTCACTCACCGGACGGATCAGTACAGAGAAATCACCCCGAATCACATCTAACCAAGCGATAAATTCTTCGCTCAGCGTTTCTAGGTGTATCTCGAACATCGGCATTTTATGTGGGCCTTGTAATCGACCGACTAAAGGACAAACTCTGAGAACATCCTGACGTTCCTGGCGAATGATCTCATTTAACGCTTGAGCTTTATCTTGCTGTCGCAATGGAAAATAAACGTGGGCGCGATACATAACTTCTCCATGATGCACTCTACCTTAAGTTTAGGTAATGCTGTCTTAGTAATCGTCTCACTTACTTACGCAAGTGGTTGGAATAGAAACGGCTTCAATGTGCCGCAACACTACCTTGATTCCATTCTATAGGGAAGAAATTATCTTTTTCCCATCATCTTAACCGTCGAGATTCAATAATAATGGCCCAGTTTGTTAAATTTTACAGCCTAATTTTGTTGCAAATAGTTCCCAATAACTAGTGATTAGATTCAGGTTTCGACGTTACAGAACGAAAAAACCAGCATATTACTCTGCATATCAGGGGTGTAAGCAAAACTTTACTGTTGAATAATTGTTAAAATAAAGCATTTTTTAACAATTTGTTTACACTTATGGTGTCTGGTTATACCAAGATGAATTACCAAACCCAGTGATTAGACAATTACTCGGATTGGTATGACTAAAAGGGTTAGGCGTTACGTATCAGTATTAACAATGCCTTGTGTTTTACCCAAACACGACATTGTTAATCAATAAATGACTGAAAGGATTATAACGGTCATAAACAAACGCAGCCTGAGGCATAACCTTTTACGCTGATGCCAAAGTTTGAGTACCCATACAAACTTTGGTTTGATAATGAACAGCTGCAGTCCAAAAGACCCGCAGCGTCAAAAGGAGCTTGAGATGAACGTTCAGGCATTACCCATGCATCGGTTTATCGACCATCATGGGAACCTAGTCGGCCAACTACCCAACTGGGCTGACGTAGAAACATTGGTCGGTTTTTACCGTGATATGGTATTAACGCGTACCTATGATAATAAAGCTGTTGCTTTGCAACGCACAGGGAAATTAGGGACCTACCCTTCGCATCTTGGCTCTGAAGCTATTGGGATCGCTGTCGGTCGTGCACTAAAAGCCGATGATGTCTTCGTACCTTACTATCGCGACATGCCTGCTATGTGGTGCCGTGGTATTGGTATGGAAAAGAACCTGCAATACTGGGGCGGTGATGAACGCGGTAGCGATTTCGCACCAGAAGGTAGCCCGATACCAAGTCGTGACCTGCCATTTTGTGTCCCAATTGCCACACAGTGTACCCACGCCGTTGGAGTCGCTTCAGCTCTGAAAATTCAGGGCAACCATGAGGCAGCGCTTGTCATGTGTGGTGACGGTGGTACTTCCAAAGGCGATTTCCTTGAGTCAATTAACTGTGCTGGTGCTTGGAACATTCCTCTCGTGTTTGTTGTTAACAATAACCAATGGGCGATTTCCGTACCTCGCAGCCTTCAATGTGCCGCTGAGTTTTTATCTGAAAAAGCAAAAGGGGCTGGTATTCCGGGCATTACCGTCGATGGTAATGACGTAGTCGCAGTCTTCGACGCCACTATGACCGCGCTAGAAAGGGCCCGCAAAGGTAAAGGTGCAACACTTATAGAAGCAGTGAGCTATCGCCTCAGCGACCATACAACCGCCGACGATGCTACCCGCTATCGTAACGAAGATGATGTTCAGACTGCATGGCAATTTGAGCCCGTTCGTCGACTCAAAGCTTTCTTGATCAACCAAGATGCCTGGAGCGAAGAACAAGATAAACAATGGCTCGAAGAGTGCAAACAACAAGTTGAATTAGCAGTGAAACGTTACCTGAATATGCCTAGTCAAGCGCCTGAATCAGGGTTTGATTACCTTTATGAGTCTCTTCCTCAAGAACTTCATACTCAAAGAGATGAACTCATCAATAAAGCAATGCGCATGCAGGGAGGCAAACATGGCTGAATTAACTTTAGTTGAAGCAGTAAACCTCGCGCTGCATCATGAAATGGAACATGATCCAAACGTGGTCGTGCTAGGAGAAGACGTCGGCGAAAACGGCGGCGTATTCCGAGCTACGGTAAACCTCAAACAGAAATTCGGTTTGAAGCGTGTGATTGATACGCCATTAGCCGAAGCCTTGATTGGTGGTGTTGCAGTCGGGATGGCTACACAAGGGTTGCGCCCGGTCGCAGAGTTTCAATTCCAGGGATTTGTCTTCCCGGCGATGGAACATTTAATGTGCCATGCCGCTCGAATGAGAAACCGAACTCGCGGTCGACTCACCTGCCCAGCCGTATTCCGTGCCCCATTTGGTGGTGGTATTCATGCGCCCGAGCATCACTCAGAAAGTGTGGAAGCATTGTTTGCCCACACACCTGGGCTGAAAGTCATCGTCCCATCATCACCTCAGCGCGCCTACGGATTATTACTTGCTGCCATCCGCAGTAATGATCCGGTCATGTTCTTTGAACCAAAAAGAATCTACCGCACCGTAAAATCGGAAGTGGTTGATAATGGTGAAGCATTACCTCTGGACACTTGTTTTACGTTACGCAAAGGTCGAGACATCACCTTAGTCACGTGGGGCGCTTGTGTAGTTGAGTCATTGCAAGCAGCTCAAACATTGTCGAAACAGGGTATCGAAGTCGAAGTACTGGATTTAGCCAGCATCAAACCAATTGATACTACTACCATCTTCCGCTCATTGGAGAAAACCGGTCGCCTGCTCGTGGTTCACGAAGCAAGTAAAACTTGTGGTGTTGGTTCGGAGCTTTTAGCTCGCACCGCCGAACACGCCATGTGCTTATTAAAAGCGCCACCGAAACGGGTTACCGGAATGGATACCATCATGCCTTACTATCGTAACGAAGATTATTTTATGGTTCAGGAAGAAGATATTGTGAACGCAGCGCGTGAACTCGTGGAGGATTGGAAATGAAGACGTTTAACTTACCCGATCTCGGCGAGGGCCTCGCTGAGTCAGAAATTGTAAAATGGCACGTGAATGTGGGTGACATGGTCGAAGTTGATCAGGTGATCCTTACTGTCGAAACAGCCAAAGCAACGGTCGATGTCCCGGCGCCTTATTCCGGCAGAGTGGTCAGTCGCCATGGAGAAGAAGGCGATATCGTCAACATTGGTGCCTTACTTCTCGAAATCGATGAGAGCGGCGCTGAGCATCATGTCTCCGCTGAGAAGAGGCAAACTGCAGACGCAGCTACTGTGGTCGGTAATGTGTCGCACCAAACTCAAAACGTGAATGTCGATGACTTTTGGGTAGGCAGTAGCGACGGTACATCTAATAACAATTTGATCACCGCCCTGCCTTCTGCTCGATTATTAGCCAAGAAACTCGGTGTGGATTTAAACGCGGTTTCTGGCAGTGGTCCAAACGGCTTGATAATCGATTCTGATATCTACGATGAAGCTGGCAAGCAACGTCCGGGCACCGAGGTGCTGAAAGGCGCGCGCCGAACCATGGTCTCTGCTATGGCAGAGTCACACAAAAATGTTGCAGCCGTTACTATCACCGAAGAAGCCTTGTTAGAAAACTGGGCTTCAGGTGAAGACATCAGTATTCGTCTTGTTCAGGCTATCGTTCATGCTTGCCAGGAAGAGCCAGCCCTAAACGCTTGGTTCGACGAAGAAACCATGACGCGCTGTGTTCATACCACTGTAAACCTCGGCGTTGCTGTGGATAGTCGGCATGGCCTGTACGTACCCGTTCTTCGCCATGCCGATGAGTATGAGTCAAAAGACGTCCGTCGCTGGCTCGACCAAACTGTAGAAGGCATTCGGGAAAGAAAGATCAATCGTGAAGATTTACAACACGCCACGATTACTTTGTCTAACTTTGGCGCAATCGGCGGTATTTTTGCTACGCCAGTCGTTTCTCCGCCACAAGTCGCGATTGTCGGCGCAGGCCGTATCATTGAGCGCGTAGTGATAAGAGACGGAAAAGCGGTCGCGGTTAAAGTTATGCCGTTATCCATCACTTTTGACCACCGTGCATGTACTGGTGGTGAAGCGGCAAGGTTTACCAAAGTACTTGCGGAGCATTTGCAAAGGCCAAGTGGAAACTAGCTTTGATATGATCTCAAAGGCTTCCTTGATGGAAGCCTTTTTTGTTTTTGCTTTTGATAAACACCTAACTAACCCGCCCGCGGTCTTTCCTGTCACGTTCGTTCTGACATAAGCAAACACGTTCAATCACGTTTACGTTAACTGAGCTATAGTTCTTTATATGACAATAACATAGTTCAGCTTGATCAAAGGACAGAGAGATATGGAACGAGAAATTATGGAGTTTGACGTCGTGATCGTAGGTGCCGGTCCTGCTGGTTTAAGTACCGCTTGTCGTTTGGCTCAGATGAATCAGCAGCGCCAAGACAATCCGCTATCTATTTGTGTGGTAGAAAAAGGATCCGAAGTCGGAGCCCATATTCTCTCAGGGGCCGTATTTGAAACTCGTGCTCTGGATGAACTTTTTCCTGATTGGCAAACTATGGAAGCGCCACTGTCCACGTCCGTGACAAGTGATGATTTTCTCTATCTAACGACATCACTTAACCATGTCAAAGTACCTAATGCTCTTACTCCCAAGCCGATGCACAACGATGAAAGCAACTACATTATTAGCCTCGGAAACCTTTGCCGTTGGTTGGCAAAACAGGCTGAAGAGCTTGGGGTTGAGATTTTTCCGGGTTTTGCAGCAGCGAGCATCAATTACGACCAATCCGGTGCTGTTACAGGCATTACGACTGGTGATATGGGACTGGATAAAAACGGGAACCAAAAAGCTAACTTTGAAGCGGGCATCGAATTAAAAGCAAAATACACAGTATTCTCCGAAGGCTGCCGTGGACATTTAGGTAAAGAGCTCATCAGTCGGTTTGGCTTGGACTCAGGAAAACAGCCACAGCATTACGCGTTGGGTATAAAGGAAATTTGGCAATTACCTGATGGCGATGCGGAACGAGCAGGGAAAGTTATTCACTCCGTTGGCTGGCCGTTGAGTGAAACGAAAACGACCGGTGGCGGATTTGTTTACCAAATGGAAGACAATCAAATTGCTGTCGGGCTTATCATCGACCTTAACTACGACAATACCTACTTAAGTCCATTTGATGAGTTCCAGCGCTTTAAACACCATCCAGCGATTAAAAAGCACCTCAAAGATGCTCAGCGTGTTGCCTACGGAGCCAGAGCACTGGCGAAAGGCGGCTTTTCTTCGCTTCCTAAACAACAATTTCCCGGCGGACTTTTGATTGGCTGTGATGCTGGCACATTGAACGTCGCTAAGATCAAAGGCAGTCATACGGCGATGAAATCTGGCTTGTTGGCAGCAGAAGCAATCGACAAAGCGATACAAAAGGCTTCAGTTGAGCCTGATTACCAAACGCTATTTGAAGGGTCATGGTTGTATGATGAGCTTGTCGAGACACGCAACTTCGGAGCAAATATTCACAAGTTTGGCAGTCTGCTCGGAGGTGCGCTTTCTACCTTTGAGCATAATGTTTGGCGACCACTGTTTAACAAGCCATTGCCATGGAAAGTTAGAGATAATTCGCATGATCACGAACAACTCAAGCCAACCAGTGAATGTCATCGTATTCACTACCCTAAACCGGACGGAAAAATCAGTTTTGATAAGCCCTCTTCCGTTTTTTTGTCGGGGACGCAACACGAAGAAAATCAACCATGTCATCTCGTTCTAACATTCCCACACATTCCGATAGATGTGAATCTTGGGATGTTTGATGAACCAAGTCAGCGATACTGTCCCGCTGGGGTTTACGAAGTGATTGAAGTCGATGGAAAAACCACATTTCAGATCAACTCGTCAAACTGTGTTCACTGTAAAACCTGCGATATTAAGGATCCATTCCAAAATATTGCCTGGAAAACGCCAGAAGGCGGAGGCGGCCCGAATTATCAGAATATGTAACCTCATCTGATGAGTGGTCTAAGCTTTAAGCACGGAAAACGTTTATAACAGAGTAAAACGAGCAGCACTCTTCTTCGATCAGGAAGCTTCAGCATGTCTGACCAAAATGACACTACAAGTAGAGACTCTGAAAACATCGCGCAAACTGTGTTAGAGATCGTTCGGGACCTAAAACTTGAACTAGACCCCGAAGGTCTCTCGTCCGTTTCTATTCACTTAAAAAGTGACCTCGACCATGACCTTTGTTTGGATAGCCTAACGCGTGCTGAGCTAATCACACGCATAGAAAGTCGTTTCGACGTGTCACTTCCGGATCACGCATTGTCCAGCATATCGACACCAGAAGATATTATCGGCGAGATTTTAACGGCAGGATCATCAAATAAAACAGCCTACTTAGATGAGTCGGCGAAAGCGATCAAACTCGACTCAGTCCATCAGTTACCAACTGAGGTCAAAACGCTACAAGCGCTACTCGACTGGCATGTGGAACATCACCCGAAACGCCCCCATCTTTACGTTTATCAAAACGCTGATGAAGTGGTAGAAGTCAGCTATAAACAACTAAAACAACAAGCACTCAAAATCTCCGCTGGGCTAATTGATGCAGGAATTGAAGCTGGGGACTGCGTCGCAATCATGTTGCCAACCTGTACTGACTACTTCTTCAGCTTTTTTGCGATACTTTATGCCAGAGCGGTGCCTGTTCCCATTTATCCACCAGCCCGAATTGAACATGTCGAAGATCATTTGAATCGTCACGCCAGTATTCTCAACAATGCTCAGGCAAAGCTATTGATTACGGTGCCAGAAGCAAAACCTGTCGCCCACTTACTTAAATTACAAGTACCGTCTGTTGATGCCGTCGTTACCGCGAGTGATTTGCAAAAAGACACCAGCTTCCCCGATATGGGTGAAGCTAAAACCGACGATATTGCTTTTTTGCAATACACATCCGGAAGTACGGGTGTACCTAAGGGCGTGACCCTTACCCATGCGAACTTACTCGCTAATATCCGCGCGATGGGTAAAGTCATTAACGCCAAGTCGGACGATGTGTTTGTGAGTTGGCTACCCGTCTACCACGATATGGGACTCATCGGAGCATGGCTTGGTAGCTTGTATCATGCGATCCCTCTGGTGATCATGTCGCCATTGCTCTTCTTAACTAAACCTCAGCGATGGCTATGGGCGATTCATCATCATCGAGGCACCCTTTCTCCCGCACCAAACTTCGCCTATGAGCTTTGTGTTTCTCGAGTGAAGGAAAGCGATCTCGAAGGGCTCGATTTAAGCAGTTGGCGGCTTTCCTGGAACGGCGCAGAGCCCGTGAGTCCACAATCGATCCAAAACTTCTCTGAAAAATACGCCAAGTATGGATTTAAGCCAGAAACCATGTCGCCCGTTTATGGGCTAGCGGAATCGTCGGTCGGGCTGACATTCCCAGTGACCGTCCGCGAACCGCGTATTGAGTATTTCCAAAGAGCATCGTTAAGCCAGTTTGGTCGTGCTGTACTCGCCCAACAGGAAGATGAAGATACCATTCCGTTTATTGGCTTAGGCTACCCACTTCCCGAGCATCAAATTCGTATCGTTGATGATCTGGGCAAAGAATTACCCGATGGAGAAGAAGGCGCACTTGAGTTTCAGGGCCCGTCCGCCACCCAGGGTTACTATCGAAACCCAGAAAAAACCAAAGCGCTGTATCATGATGGTTGGCTGGTAACAGGGGACCGCGCGTTTACATTAGGCGGCGAGCTTTTTATCACCGGACGTAGCAAAGATATCATTATCAAAGCTGGGCGTAATATCTATCCTCATGAGCTGGAACAAGCGGTAGGGAGTATTGATGGTATTCGCAAAGGTTGTGTGGCCGCGTTTGGTAGCCACGACGCGCACTCCGGTACGGAGAAACTGATCGTGTTGGCGGAAAGCCGAGAAACCAGTAAAGACAAAGTAAAACAGCTAAAACGTAAAATTAACAAACTCTCTCTAAAACTACTTGGCAATCCCGTCGATGATGTCATTATCGGCCCGCCTCACTCCATACCAAAAACGTCCAGTGGGAAAATTCGTCGCAGTGCGTGTAAAGATCTGCATGAGCGTGGATCCTTTGCGAAACAACATCGGGCTTTGTGGTTACAAACCCTGAATCTCGCCTTAGCTGGCATCATGCCGCAACTGCGTAAATACATGCGAATCCTTTTAGACATCGGGTACGCGGCCTATTCGTGGTTAGTGTTGGGAATACTTGCTCCTATCGTCTGGTTACTTGTTGCCGTCTTACCCAATAAGGCCATGTGCTGGAAAATAGCCCAGTTTGGTGCCAAAGCGCTCATGGGACTTACTGGCACAAAGTGCACCATCGAAGGAAAGGAACACTTACCAGCAGGAAATGCCCCCTGTATTTTTGTCGCGAATCATTGCAGTTATCTAGATGGGCTGGTGATTGTTGCCGTTTCAGGATTGCCTTGCCGTTTTGTGGCAAAAAGTGAGTTACTCAATAATCCATTTACCAGAATTTTCTTAAGCAAACTCGGCACGGAGTTTGTTGAACGGTTTGATGTGGAAAAAAGCGTGGTGGATGCCAAAAGGCTAGCGTTTGAAGCTGAAGACTGTCAGCCAATGGTCGTATTTCCTGAAGGGACATTATATCGAATGTCTGGCCTTCATCCGTTTCATATGGGCGCCTTTATTGCTGCCGCAAGCTCACAAGTGCCAGTCATCCCGATTACCTTACGTGGTACGCGCTCTAAACTCAGAGGTAACTCTCTTTTCCCACGTAGAGGCGACATCAGTGTAAGCATTGGTGAACCAGTCTTCCCCAATGGTAATGACTGGAACGCAGCGCTTGAACTTCGCGATAAAGCCCGATCAGAGATCCTCACCCACTGTGGTGAGCCAGATATGGCACGCAGTTAGCCAATACACGCAGAAAAAGTCGTGAATTGCGACGTGCCTGACGAGGCTCACTGATTGCCTTAAGCTGCTCTAACTGATTGTTTTTTAAACTAGAGAGTAACGGATTGAGATTCTGATTCTATATCCAGCACTATAAGTTCGACATCGTGGTCTTGCATTTTCTTCGCAATATTCTCGGGAGGTCGACGATTAGTCACGACAAAGTCGATATCTGACCACAAACAGGATTGGAACATCAGTTGGGTATTGAACTTACTGTCTTCCGCAATACAGATAACCTGAGTAGATTGATCTGCCATCGCCAGCTTTAGGTTGGCATCCGTCTCTAAGTCAGTTGTGATTCCCGATTCAGATAAAGCACTCACACCAATAAACGCTTTGTTTGCCTGATATTTTCTGATCTGTTGAATGGTCATATCGCCGAGTATGGCGTGAGAAAAGTCATCAAACGTTCCACCAAGCACACACTTTTTGATACCAGCCTTATCCTGAAGTTCACTAAGCGCCTCAAGTGAATTTGTTATCACACTGCAAGGCTCATTGAGATGATACGCCAGCGCGGCACAAGTGGTGCCAGCGTCTAAAAATACGATGTCATGCTCTTTGATAAGTGATGCTCCAAATGCAGCCAGATTTTGTTTAATCGGGTTGGATTTCGATCTCTGATTAAAGGAAATCGTCACCTTTTTATCATCCAGAATTGCGCCGCCTCTGATGCGCAATATTCCCGGATGGTCAGCGAGTTTAACCAGATCTCTTCGGGCTGAATCGTAAGAAATGTCATACTTAAGGCAAATCTCGTCTATCGTGACTTTACCTGTGCTTTTTATATGAGCTTCTATCTCTATCAAACGTTCTTCTTGCGTCATTTACAATCACACTTTGCTTAGTTTTGTATGAGTGTAACGTATTCACGCGAAGTTAAACACTTGAATACACGTAAAATCACTTACATTTATACGTGATTCCATGCGATTGATACGCAGAACATCGCTTTTAACGCTTGAAAGTGCGTAAGCATACGTGCAGTATTTGTGTTTTACATACGCGTTTTACATACGCATTGATACGTGAATATAAGCATTAGCGCGTAGTGTACATGTGATGTTGTAGCCAAAGGTAGATAGATCATCCGAGTGATGTAATTCCGAAATAACGGCTCGGACGTCATGTAATCCACCAATTGAGAGTTTGAATTTATGACTTCATTACCAATCAAAACTGCGGTTATCGGCTACGGATTTTCAGCCAAAACTTTCCATATTCCATTTGTGAGCGCGTTAGCTGAATTCGATCTCGTTGCCATCAGTACCCGTAATGGCGAGGCGGTAGCCAAAGACTGGCCTACCGCACAGCATTATGCTTCGGCGTCAGATTTACTCTCAAGTTCGGATGCAGAACTGGTCATCATTACCGCCCCAAACGATGTGCACTTCGATCTCGCTAAGCAAGCTCTTGAAAATGGCAAACACGTGATCATTGAAAAGCCATTCGTGACCAATGTGTCGGATGGTGAAGCACTTATTACGCTTGCAAAAGAAAAAGGCCTCATTCTAAGTGTTTATCATAACCGTCGTTGGGATGGTGACTTCTTAACCGTTAGGAAATTAATTGAAGAAAAACGCATTGGTGAGCTCCGACATTTTGAGTCACACTTTGACCGCTTCCGACCTGAAGTGCGTCAACGCTGGCGTGAACAGGCTACAGACGGCGGTGGCATTTTGTTTGATTTAGGCTCGCATTTAATTGATCAGGCACTTGAGCTTTTCGGACTTCCTGATGCCATCAGCGCAGAATGTAAGATGATGCGTGAAGGCTCGACAAATGTTGATTATTTTGATGTTGTCATGCACTACCCTAATCACTTAGCTATTGTCCATGGTGATCTCTTTAGTGCCGGACCAAATAAGCGTTTTACCCTGAAAGGGACTGAAGGTAGCTACGAAAAGCTAGGCTTAGACCCTCAGGAACCACGTCTGATAGAAGGTGTTGAGCCAACCAGCCCTGACTGGGCAGATGAATCTCCTGATAATTATGGCTACTTTTATAATGCCGATAACAGTGAAGCCGTGGTCACCGAGCAAGGTGGCTATCAGCACTACTTCTTACAAATGGCGGACGCAATTCGTAATAAAACGGCTCCACCAGTGAGTGCTGAAGATGCTCTATGGAACATCAAGCTGATTGAACTAGCGATGGAAAGCAGCCGTTTGGGTCAAAAATTACCAATTAAGAATGTGTGAGAACAAGGAAATGAGTAAAGGCATTTTATCAGAGCTACTAGAGCAAGAAGCGGAATTACAGTTAAATCATTTTAATCATGGCACTGCATGGGAACTCGGCTGCGCATTGAAATCGACAGCGGAGGGACGATCTGCTACCGTTTTTATCGAAGTGTACGCGTTCGAACAAGTGCTGTTTAGTTACGCAATGGAAGGCAGCACCAAAGACAAGCAAGACTGGGCAAAGCGCAAACGTCAATCTGTTCTGCGCTTTGGTCACAGCTCTCATTATCTTGGTCATTACAATGCATCTAAGCAACGTGACTTTGACAGTCAGCCTCATATCGATGCGAGAGAATACTGTGCCCATGGAGGTGCCTTTCCTATTCGTATCAAAGGAAGTGGACTTGTTGGTGTGATCACTGTATCTGGATTACCGTCAGAAGAAGACCACAACATGGTGATTGAGGTACTGAGAGCGCATTTAGATCATTCTCAGCCATAAAGATCGTGATGGTTCGATTGGCTAAATAGTCGGTGACATAACGTCGCCGGCTCTTCGCCGTTTCTACTTAAATTGCGGAACATTTTCATTAAACTGTTCAACTTGAAAATCTAACTCCTCCTTCCATTGTCTTGGTAACTCCTTTTCAATTTCACCCAAGAAACGGGCCGTGTCAGTCGTTGGATTAACTTGGTGTGCCGCTTTTGCCCATACATAGCTTTTAGCCAACAGTTTAGAGCTATCATGGGAGCTATTTTGCAACTTCTTCCAATACATCTTCGCAGTCGGTTCATACGCTTTTTCGATGTGACGAGATGAGGCGAGTTCCATCAAATAAAGGGCTTTATTATTGGCGTGGTCATCGCCACCTTTTTGACCGACAACTCTAAGATAGAGAGTTCCAAGTTTATAAGCAGCCTCCCCAGAGCCGTTATTTATTGCCTGCGTATACCAAAATTCTACTCGCTCTAAATTGAATACTTCCGAATAGGAGATGTAAATATCACCCAGTGTTACCTGAGCTTTGACTGCACTTCTCTCCGCTGCACGCAGACACCATTCTATTGCTTGTGGCAAATTTTGCTCTTGCCAGCTAGTGCCCAGATATAAACGTCCGATATCACAGGCTGCTTCATAGACACCATTTTCATACGCCAGCTTAAACCAATCGTCAGGCCGTTCATTTGCACTGTCTGAGGCGTTATTCATTGCGCAATAGCCATATTCTTGCTGAGCGACAGGGATTCCTTTTTCAGCAGCATACAAAAATAACTCGCAAGCTTTATCAGGATCTTGCTCTACCTTTCCCCACCCATGCTTATAAAACAAGGCTGAGACAAAATGTGCCTCAGCGGAGTTTTCTTTTACTAGGCGAGTAAAAATTTCAAACGACTCTGTATAGTCTCCATTGGCGAGTGCCTGATACGCTTGTGCCAATTCCTTATCTTGCTTTTCTGCAACGCAAAACGACGGATAAGCCAAGCTTAGGGTAAGCAGAGCAAGTCGTATCAGGGTGACGTTTAGCATGTCTTTAATTTCTCGATGGATAAATGCCCTGAAGCGCAATGACCCAGGTTATTGCGATATATGGCATGCGATTTTCGTGAGACTGACTCCCACCAGCACTCGATACTGTTGTCGAAGCCGTCAGGTTATTCTCAGCGACAAAACTAAAAGAAATAGAATCCGGGCTCATCGCGACATCCGGAGTCTCAGTCGCGTATTTTGCTCCGGCAAGTGCATTGCCAGCTGGGCTTTTTGTGTTTGACTTGCCACTAAATGCGTGAAGATCGATCACACCGTCAATATCTATATCACCAGACATCAACGTCGATGCTGTATGAGAGTGAGATGGCATTTGAGCCTCGGAAAGGATGACTGACTCAGTACCTCCTCGGGAGCCAAGTGGATAGTTAGTCAATCCTGGACCATTTCCCCATCCGATGAGTGCACGACCTCGAGTATCAGGTAAACCAAACGTTGAGCGTCCGTCACCGCCATAGGTCGTACCCAAAATAGAGAACAGCGCTGTATTTTGTGCGATCGACAAAATCTGACCATGGGCTAAGGTGTATCCGCGCGGAGCAAAATTACCGGCGAATGCACACATACTGCCAAGGAGTTGGTTTCCATCGCCGCTGCAAGCTAGCGCATTAGAACCGAACATTAATGATGGTAATACACACGCAGTAACCAGCAGCTTTCTTGTGAACTTTTTCATAATCCGAATCCTTTAATAAAAAGGTGAGGAAGCAAAAATCATTGGAATGATGGATAGCGTCATGAGTTCATGAATTGTTATTGATGTTTTTGTTATTAATGAATCCTCACAGTATAGATTAAATTTGGAATTGGCATGCCAACTGGCCCAGTTTTATACACCTATTACGCAGAGAATTGGGCTAGCTCAAAACATTAGTAAAAACTTAATTACTCGGTGGCAAACTTACTGCGATAAACCATACTTTTAGCAGGTTTATTTCCCTAATCAGGAAATCGTTCACTTTTGTGCGGGATGCCAAATTATGGTTAAAACAATTTTTCACCAAACGCTAGCGGACAATGCCAACCTGCAATTAGATCCACGCAACGCTGTGCTCTCTCCTCCTTTGCTGAAAGGTTTGAGTGAAGGCGGTTTAAACATAGGTTTCGAGGCATTAGATAGACACCTTACCCAACCGGAACATAATAAACTGGCTATTCGTTGGATCAGTAAAGACAACGAGGTCATTGACTTCAGTTACCGCGACCTGAGTGAGCAAACTAACCGCTTTGCATATCTATTATCTACACTCGATTTACCGCGTGGTAGCAGAGTGTTCAGCCTTACGGGTCGCAGGCCAGAACTCTACATTGCGGCGTTAGGAACCCTCAAAGCCGGTTGTGTATTTACTCCACTCTTTTCAGCATTTGGCCCCGAGCCTATCCGCTCCAGAATGGAGATTGGGTCGGCGAATGTCGTCATTACTACTCGCAGCTTATACCGGAAAAAACTCAAAGGCTGGTGGCAGGAGTTGGATCATATTAAAGCGGTATTGCTGATAGATGGTGGCGCTGATGGCGAACCCGGTTGCTACAACTATCACGAGATGATGGCTGATACGAACGCTGAACGCCCATGCGAATCTACACAGCCTGAAGATATGGCGCTACTTCACTTTACCAGCGGCACAACAGGAAAACCTAAGGGTGTCATTCATGTTCATCAGGCCGTAAAGCATCATATTAATTCAGCCTTTTACGCATTAGATCTAAAACCTGATGACATCTATTGGTGTACTGCCGATCCGGGCTGGGTAACGGGCACCACTTACGGCATTATCGCCCCACTCTGTTTGGGCGTAAGCATGATTATTGACGAAGCCGAGTTTGATGCTGAACGTTGGTATGAGATCTTACAGGATCAACATGTGACCGTTTGGTATACCGCGCCAACTGCGATTCGTATGTTGATGAAAATAGGTGAAGCGCTGCCTAGGCAATTCGATTTGTCTCGTTTACGTTTTATGGCCAGCGTTGGCGAACCACTGAATCCTGAAGCGGTTGAATGGGGTGAAAAAGTCTTTGGTATGCCATTTCATGACAACTGGTGGCAGACGGAGACTGGCGGGATCATGATTGCCAATGTTCCTTCGAGACCGGTCAAACCGGGTTCAATGGGCAAACCACTTCCCGATATTGAAGCTGGCATTGTGAATCAAAACGATGACGGTTCCCTACGTGAAGAAACAGAGCCAATGCAAGTCGGAGAGCTCGCGCTCAAATCCGGCTGGCCTTCTATGTTTCGCGGCTATTTAAATCAAGAAGAAAAATATCAGTCCTGCTTTAGAGGCGATTGGTACCTCAGCGGCGATCTCGCGATGAAAGATGCCGACGGCTATTTCTGGTTCGTCGGGCGTAAAGATGACCTTATTAAATCTTCTGGCCACTTGATTGGACCTTTCGAGGTAGAAAGTGCCCTCATGGAGCACCCAGCAGTCGCCGAGGCTGGTGTGATTGGCGTACCCGATCCCGTTGCAGGTCAAATCGTCAAAGCCTTTGTCGCGCTTAAACCTAATGTCACCGCAGATGAAGAACTTCAACAATCGCTGCTTGGTTTAGCTCGCAAACGCCTTGGCGCCGCAGTCGCACCGAAAGAAATCGTCTTTCGTAACAACCTGCCAAAAACACGCAGTGGCAAGATCATGCGCCGCTTACTTAAAGCACGAGAGCTGGGCTTGCCTGAAGGTGATATTTCGACTTTGGAGAGTGATGAACAATGAACAAAAGACTCCATATCAATCGAGAGCATTTGCTCAAACAGCTAGAGCAGATGCTACGAATTCGTCGATTTGAAGAAAAATGCGCGGAGCTTTATGCACTAGAGAAAATTCGTGGCTTTTTGCACCTGTATATTGGCGAAGAGGCCATCGCTGTCGGTGTCATGTCTGCACTTAATAAAGATGACCAGATCGTCGCAACCTATCGCGAACACGGGCACGCCTTAGCCAGAGGCATGAGCATGGGTAGTGTTTTAGCAGAAATGTATGGTCGAACGAATGGTTGTAGCCGTGGCCGTGGTGGTTCGATGCATCTGTTTGACAAAAATCACAACTTTTACGGAGGCAACGCCATCGTGGGTGGTGGTCTGCCTCTTGCGACCGGCCTCGCGCTTGCGAATAAGAAAATGCAGAGAAATGCGATTGCGGTGTGTTTTTTTGGTGAAGGAGCTGTTGCTGAAGGCGAATTCCATGAAAGCCTTAACCTCGCAGCTTTATGGGATCTTCCGGTTTTGTTTATCTGTGAGAACAATCGTTATGCTATGGGCACGGCTTTAGCGCTCTCAGAGTCAAACACTAATATTTCACAAAAAGCCAGAAGTTATGGCATTGAATCTACTCAAGTTGATGGCATGAATGTGGTTGATGTAGAAGCCGCTGCCTGTGAAGCGGTTGATTACGTCCGCGAGCAGAAAAAACCGTATTTTATCGAGTGTCAGACCTACCGATTCCGCGGCCACTCTAGTTTCGATACGCAATTGTATCGGGATAAAAGTGAAGTCGCCCTGTGGGAAGAAAAAGGACCAGTGAAGCAACTCATCCATTGGCTGCAAAAAAACAGCCACTTTCAGGATCAAGAGCTGTCTGATATTGAAGCGAAAATTGCCGAAGAAATCAGTGAAGCCATCACTTTCTCAGAAAATGGTGAGTTAGAACCCACCGAACAACTTACCCGTTTTGTGCACAGTCCGGGAGGCGAGCCACCACCAGAACCTCTACCTTGTAGCCAAGCGCCTGACAAAATGACCTACCGAGAAGCACTTCGTGCTGGGATCAATGACGTTCTAATTAGTGAACCACGCTCGTTCCTAATGGGTGAGGACGTCGGTCGTTATGGTGGTTGCTACGCCGTCAGCAAAGGATTACTTGAACAATTTGGCCCTGACCGAATCATTGATACCCCACTTTGTGAGTCGGGATTTGTCGGTGTCGGTGTCGGTGCCGCACTGGGTGGTATGCGCCCTATCATAGAAGTCATGACCGTTAACTTTAGCTTGCTCGCCATGGATCAGATCATTAATACCGCCGCGACTTTGCAACATATGTCCGGAGGACAGTTTAATGTTCCTATCGTCATTCGTATGGCCTGTGGTGCAGGTAAACAGCTTGCTGCACAACACTCACACAGCTGGGAGAATTTCTATGCGCATGTTCCCGGTTTAAAAGTGTTAAGCCCAGCCACCCACAATGATGCTTGTTACATGCTCAATCAGGCAATGGCTGACCCTGATCCGGTGATCATTTTTGAACATGTCATGCTGCTCAATGAAGAAGGTCAAATTACGGAAGCGCCTGATGGCCCAATGGATAAAGCGTTGGTTCGTCGGGAAGGTAAAGATGTCACACTCATTACCTATGGCGGCAACCTTGGTAAAACCTTACAAGCCGCCTATCAGCTAGAAACCGAAGGCATTGACGCTGAAGTCATTGATCTTCGCTCACTCAGACCGTTAGATACCGATACGATCATTGCCAGTGTTTCAAAAACACACCGTGCCGTCATCATTGATGAAGGTTGGTATACCGGAAGTCTGGCTGGTGAAGTCAGCGCAATCATTATGGAAAACGCCTTTTGGCAACTCGATGCCCCAGTCGGCCGGGTTTGTACACAAGAAGTGCCAATACCTTACCCTCACCATTTAGAACAGGCCGCCATTCCGCAAGTGGAAAAAATCGTGAGCGCAGCAAAGGCAACCTTTATGTCGCCCGATTGGCAGAATAAATGAGGAGTATCAGCTCATGGAAAACAATACGCGCGATGGCTCCTTAATTGATATCACCATGCCCGCACTTGGTGCCGACATGCGCGATGGTACGCTGATGGAGTGGCAAATAAAGCCGGGCGATCATGTAGAAAAAGGTGACATCATTGCGATAATTGAGACCAGTAAAGGTGCGATAGACATGGAGTCTTACCATACGGGCACCATCACTGAGCTTCTGATAGAGCCGGACATCAAACTGCCGGTTGGTAGTGTCATGGCTCGAATGACAAGCGACACCTCCGTTTCCAATGATATTGAGCACACACAACCGGTATCAACAACAGCAGATACATCACAGCCTGTAGCCGAAGCAGAAGCTGAAGAATTGCCGCCTTACATTGCGCCTAAAACAGCCCGACCTTCAGTCAATGAGCCAAAACCAATAAGTGACACCGTAACTTATACCGGGCTATCAAAACACATTTCAGAGACCTCGCCTTCTGAAAGCCAACAACGGCAATACGCATCGCCAGTCGCAAGAAAAACGGCGCATCTATCAGGCATTGAACTTTCGACGTTAACTGGCAGTGGCCCATATGGTGCCGTTCTCCTACGAGACTTACCTAAAGACGCCGATTCACAAACACCGCCACCTGCTGACAAAACAAAAGCAGTACGACAAGACGTATCACCAATGCGGCAAGCAATTAGTGAAGCCATGAGTCGCTCGAAAAAAGAGATTCCCCACTATTATCTCGCGTTGGACATTGACCTGACTAAAGTACAAACCTGGCTGGCGGAACAGAATCAACAGCGCGAACCAGAGCAACGGCTTTTGCTACCCGCCGTTATTCTAAACGCCATCGCCCGTCAGTTGGTAAAATTCCCTGATCTCAATGGATTTTATCAAGACGGTCGCTTCACCCCCTCTGAGGAGGTGAATATCGGTAATACCATCAGTCTGCGAGAAGGCGGTTTGGTTATTCCGGGCATTCTCAATGCGGACCAGTTGTCCGTGGATCAAACCATGGATGCACTACGCGATTTAGCGGAGCGTAGCCGACGCGGACGACTTCGCAGCTCCGAGATTAGCCAGACCACCATAACGGTAACCAGTATCGGAGAACGTGGAGCCGACAGTATTACTGGTGTGATTTACCCACCTCAGGTGGCGATCATTGGTCTTGGCCGCCAGCGTCAGGCTCCAGTAATAAGAGAGAATCAAATAGAAGTCGGAGAAATCATGACCGTCACACTAGCCGCTGACCATCGTGTAAGTGACGGCGTCACAGGAGCTCGTTTTCTGCAAGCATTGGCGAAGCAACTTCAACATCCGGAGGCTTTATGAGCAATATCAATATACCAACCACGATTGCCGACGCGATAAAACACATCGCACCGGAAATTGAAATGGACGAAATAGACCTTGATGAAGATTTGCGCGAAGAGTGCGATCTGGATTCGATGGATTTTCTTAATCTCCTCGCGTCTCTGAAAAAGAGTACCGGCGTTAGTATCCCGGAAGGAGACTACACCCAAGTACGCAGTTACAACCAATTAAAAAGCTATCTGCAAGAAAGGTGTCAGTAGGCGCAGCACTATCGCGCCAATGACGGCAGACAGCCCTTTAAACAAAACAAGGACGCTGACTATGTCTACACAAAACGCGCAACCGTTGATATATCGCTATCAACAGCTTCATAAAACAGATGTCAGCCTCGTCGGAGGCAAAAATGCCAGTTTAGGTGAAATGCTCAGCCAACTCAGTGAGAGCGGTATTCGGGTACCAGACGGCTTTGCCACCAGCGCGCAGTTCTTCCGCGACTTTCTCGCGCAAAATGAACTGAACGATCCAATTGGCGAATTTCTCGACCGGATGAATCGCGAAGAGATCAGCCTTGCGGAAGCCGGTAGGAACATACGCACCCTAATCAGTCAGGCAAGCTTTACCCCAGAGCAAGAGAACTCGATCTTAGATGCATACCACGCTTTATGCGAACAAATTGGTGTGCCTTCAGCTTCCGTCGCCGTTCGTAGCTCCGCCACCGCAGAAGATCTCCCTGAAGCCAGTTTTGCTGGTCAGCAAGAAAGTTATCTGAATATTCGTGGTGATCAACAAGTCCTTGAAGCTTGCAAACAATGTTTCGCTTCCCTTTATACCGACCGCGCCATTGTTTATCGTCAAGAACAAGGCTTCGAGCACCAACAAGTCGCTTTATCCGTTGGTGTTCAACAGATGATCGAATCACAATGCGCGGGGGTTATGTTCAGTCTGGATACTGAAAACGGCTTCCCGGATGTGGTCATGATTAATGGTAGTTGGGGTTTAGGTGAAACCATTGTTAAAGGCTCGGTCACACCGGATCGCTTTATGGTTTATAAACCTCTGCTTGAGCAACCAGACAAACGCCCTATCATTGAAAAACAGCTCGGTAATAAACTGGAAAAAATGCAGTTCAATGAGTCAGGAAACGTCACTCAGCCAACCATTACCCTGTCAACCAGTAGCGAAGAGCGCAGTCAATTGGTACTAAGTGATGACGAAATATTGCAGCTGAGCAAGTGGGCGGTGATCATCGAACGCCATTATGGCTGCCCTATGGACATGGAGTGGGCAAAAGACACCCTCACCCAGCAATTGTATATGGTTCAGGCGAGACCAGAAACTGTGGAATCCCATAGAGATGCCGCTCTGTTGGTCAACTATAAGCTGGAAAAAACCTCCGCACCGGTGTTGCTTGAAGGCGCCAGTGTCGGCGGTGCCATCGCAATCGGCCAAACCTACACAGTGCTGTCTCCTGATGATATCGACTCATTTCCAGAGGGAGCCATTCTGGTGACTGAGCGCACCGATCCGGACTGGGTGCCGTTAATGCGTAAAGCGGCTGGTATCATCACCGACTCAGGTGGGCCAACCAGCCACGCGGCGATTGTTAGCCGCGAGCTTAAAGTTCCTGCGATTGTCGGTACCGAACACGCGACACAGAAACTCCAATCAGGACAACTGGTGACATTGAGTTGTGCTCAAGGTGCAGTTGGTCAGGTTTATGAAGGCGAAGTCAGCTACACCACGCAAGAGATCGATCTCAAAGCGTTGCCTTCGACTAAAACGAAAATCATGATCAACGCCGCCATGCCGGATGGTATTTTCCACTGGTGGCAACTACCTACTGCTGGGATTGGTTTAACCCGTATCGAATTTATTATCTCCAGCCATATAGGGCTGCACCCGATGGCACTGTTACACCCAGAGCAAATCACCGATCCTGAGGTCGAAAACCAAATCAGAACACGGTGTGAAGGGTTTGATACACTGGCGGATTATTTTGTCGATAACCTCGCCCTTGGCGTCAGTAAAATAGCCGCAAGCCAATACCCTAGGCCAGTCATTGTGCGCATGTCTGATTTCAAATCAAATGAATATCGTGGCTTGCTTGGCGGGGATTTCTTTGAGCTTCATGAAGAGAACCCGATGCTCGGTTTACGCGGAGCCTCACGTTACTACCATCCTCGTTACAAAGAAGCATTTCAACTTGAATGTAAGGCGATTTTAAAAGCCAGAGAAGAGATAGGATTCGATAACATCATCGTGATGATCCCATTCTGTCGTACCGTCAGTGAAGCCGACAAAGTGCTGGAAGTAATGGCGGAAGCAGGGCTTAAACGAGGAGAAAACGGGCTGCAAGTCTATGTAATGTGCGAGATACCATCCAATGTCATTCTTGCCGACCGATTTGCAGAGCGATTTGATGGCTTCTCTATCGGTAGTAACGACTTAACTCAACTAGTGTTGGGGATTGACCGTGACTCAGCAGAACTGAAACCGATGTTTGATGCCCGAGATGACGCGGTTAAAAGCCTGATTGAGCAAGTCATCCATGTCGCACACAGCAAAGGATGCAAAGTCGGTATCTGTGGGCAAGCACCTTCTGATCACCCGGAATTTGCTGAGTTTCTTGTCTCTTGTGGCATTGATTCAATTTCACTCAACCCAGACTCGTTCGCCAAAGGCTGTACAGTGGTAGCCAAAGCGGAACAGGAAATTTCTCAAGCCAACAAACCGTAACGCAAACCTAAACAGCACTATACGGTTAATAATTCACCCACCTCGGCCCAACGTAATGTTGGGCCATGGGTGCAAACATAATGATTTTTCAGGTAACAATGTCCGCACAACCCCACCGCACAGTGCATTCTTCGCTCGACGGACAGGTAAATATCTTTCGCATCGATACCGTAAGAAACTAAATATTCGCTCACCACACTCATCATCGCTTCAGGCCCGGCAACCAGCACACAGTCTGGCTGCTCACCAAATGAATGCAGAACTTTTGGTAAAACGCCGATTGCCGTACCGGGATAATAATCTTGCTCATCCAGCCCAGTGAGATCTTCAACAACGTTGAACATAGGAATGCAGTGCTTCCAACGCTCTCGCTCTGGTTTCAGTAACAAAGTTTGCTTGTTACGTGCAGCATAAACCACTTCCAACTGAGTATAACTTTGCTGATCGATAAGTTGTTCAACAACGCTAACCAAGGGCGCGAGGCCACACCCACCACCTATGACTAAAACCTTCTTATCCACCAGTTCACTGACTTGCCACCCATGACCAAAAGGCCCCCTAGCGCCCAATATTTCCCCACGTTCTTTTCTGAACAGAGCCGTTGTGACAGTGCCCATTTTGCGTACCAGTGCTCTAAAATTTCCCTTATCGTCAGGTAGCTGAGTAAAGGTAAACGGTGCTTCACCACTCCCCGGTACGCAAAGCATGAAAAACTGACCACTTTGGGTTTTCATCCATTTTCTGTCCAAATCGAGTAGCCGAAAATGGTAATGGCGCGTGTCTTCGCCATCATCATAAAAATCAATAATTTCGATACTATCCGGCGTGAGGTTAAACATCATCGGCTATCCTTTTCATTAGTGAATGTACGCCAATAACTCCAGGGCATGTCTGCTCACATCGTCCGCACCCCACACAGCCATAACGTCCAAACTCAGGTACAAAATCAATGCTGAATTTGTGATACCAGAACCGCTCTACCCTTTTCCCAGCTTCCTTAGTGGGATTGTGAAAGCTGGCTTCACGCTGGAATCCCTCATATAAACAGGAGTCCCAAAACCTGACTTGAGAAACATTGTTACCTTGAGAAGCATGAGGGTCTTTAGAACCATTTTTTTCTGTAATTGAGCGAGTACCAAAGCACGAGCACGTTGGACAAAGAGTCGTACACCCAGAACACCCTAAACATTGGATGCCCACGTGTTGCCAAAACTCTTCTGTCACTAAGCCTTCACTTATTTTTTCGATACCTTCGATAAGATAACGATCGTCGGGGAAAGCCTGCTCACAATGGGCGATATTTCCCCAGCGCTTGCTCCGATGATGAGTCGACGCCACTTTAAGATCGAGTCCTTGTATTGCCTCTTCGCCCAACTTTGACAATACCACCAATAGCCATGATTCCTCGTCTAAAGGATGAATAACTAAATCCGCGGTTTCGTCTCGCACACTCGGACCCGCATTAACGGTAGGACAGAAGCCGTGCTTACATGGGTGAGTACAATCCACACCGACCAACAACGCTTGTTTGCGGCGAGCTTGATAGTATGGGTCTTGCTCAAAGAACTCGTCTTGATAACGAATCGCGACCAAATCACAACTTTGCACACCAAACAAAACAAACGGTTCCACGTTTGGCAGTGTCTCTTTAAACAACTTCCCGTCAAATACGTACAGTGGCTCGTTTTCAGTGAAGAAGAACCCCTTAGCCGAATGGGTCGGTAATTGATTGATCAAAGGCGGTAGGTCTTGTGCAAGCACTTGTTGCCAAAAATAATCTTCTGTCCCATTCTCACTATTCGCAACGACCTGATACAGAGTACGACTCTGTAGTAAATGCATTCGGAGTTCATCTAAAGAATCTAACAGGTAAGTCTTTGTCATTTTCCTTCTCCCGGTTTTTCCCAAGGAGCGAGCGGCTTATGCCCAACAGGCAATAGCTCCACCTCAACAGCACAGGCTTTTAATTCTGGCATTTTGGTGACGGGATCTTGCGCCGTATTGGTGAGCTGATTCGATGGTGCCTCTTTAAAATGGTAAGGCATGCTCACCACTCCAGGCGCAACATCATCGGTGATCACCGCTCGTGTTTCGATATAGCCGCGTCTTGATCGAACACTGACCGGGCTATACAAAGAAATCCCGAGGAGATCAGCATCTTTAGGGTTAATAAACAAAATTCCAGGAGGGATTTCTCGTTCCAACAACGGTGATTTGCGCGTCATGGAACCACAGCCATAGTGAAAATGCAGCCGATTGGTGGTTAATAGCAGTGGAAAGTCAGAGTCGGTGGATTCATCAATCGGTATGTATTTAACGGGTGTCAAACGAGCCCGTCCGATAGGAAACTCTTTTTCATGAAGCACCGCGGTACCTTCGGGCGCATCGTCGTTGCAAGGCCACTGTAGACCGTAGTTCTTATCCAGCTTGGCGTAGTTCATCCCTTGGTAAGCAGGTGTAATCGCTGCCATCTCATCGAACAGTTCTTCACTGTTACTCCAATTTAATGCGTCACTCCCCATTTTCTTTGCCAGTGCTTGCAACCACTGCCAATCCGCCATGGCTTCGCCAATAGGTGTCATAGCAGGGTTAATGTGCTGTACGCGACGTTCACAATTGGTAAAGGTGCCCGACTTCTCAGCAAACGAAGCAGCAGGAAGAACATAGTCAGCCAGTTTTGCTGTTTCAGTCATGGTCAATTCGGCAACCACCAGCAAGTCCAAAGATTTGTAAGCTTGTCGAACGTGGTTTTGGTCCGGATCGGTTACCACGGGGTCTTCACCAAAAAGAATTTGAGCCCGAAAATGCCCAGCTAACGCCGCTTTGGTCATGCCTAATGATGTTAAACCCGGTGTCGATGCCACATCGCAATCCCAGTAATCAGAAAAGCGCAGCTGAACAATACTGTCTTCCACGGACTGATATCCCGGGTAGACGTTAGGTAAACAGCCCATATCACAAGCGCCCTGCACATTATTTTGTCCGCGTAACGGATTAATGCCCGTGCCCGGTTTGCCAATATGTCCGCAAATCAGAGCCAAATCCGCCAACGCAATCACACTGGAAGTACCACTAACAAACTGCGTGATACCCATCCCGTACAGAATCATCGCTCGCTCGGATTGGCTATAATATTGGGCAGCCTGCCGAATCAGATTAGCGTCGACGCCAGTAACACTCTCCACGGATTCAGGCGTTATTCCTTCAACGTGTTTCTCCAGAGACTCAAATCCTTCGCAACGGCCAGCGATAAACTCCTCATCATGCCAGTGATTACTTAAAATAACGTGAATCATGGCATTGATGAGCGCAATATTACTACCCGGTGTAAGCTGCAAGTGCAAATCCGCTAGCTTAGCCAAACGCGTCACTCGGGGATCAATAACGATTAACTTGGCTCCGGCCAGTTTGGCACGCATCACCTGCCCTCCGAGAACGCTGTGGTTTTCCGTAGGGTCTGCACCGATCACTAAGATCACTTCCGCCTCGACTATATCTTTGATGCTGTTAGTCATAGCACCTGAGCCAAGAACTTGCTGTAAACCTGCGACAGTCGGGCTATGACAAATACGGGCGCAATGATCGATGTTATTGGTACCTAGTACTGCACGAGCAAATTTCTGAGCCGCGTAGTTATCTTCATTGGTCGCTCGAGCACTACTGATCACCCCAGTCGCGTCAGAACCAAACTCATCAATAATACTAAGCAGAGATGAACTGATTTCCTCTAGCGCCTCGTCCCAACTGATGGGGGTAAATTTATCCTTAATGCGCTTTAATGGCTGAGTTATTCTGTTTTCAGGTGAAATGGCATAGAGACTACTCCATCCTTTTTCACACAGCTTCCCCCCGCTGATAGGATGGCTTTCTAACGGGCTAATACCAGAAACTTTTCCATGTTCATTACACGAAAGCAGCATCCCACACCCTACACCGCAAAATGGGCACACGGTTTGCGTCGGTTTGGGGCAAACAGCAATATGATTGAGAAGTGGAATTGATGGCATGGAATGGCCCACACCAGATACCGGAGCCTTAGAAGCTTTTGACGAGTTTTTCGGCTGAGAGCTCATAGCCTTAACCTTGCTACGTGAACCTAGATAAATTATAGCAGTCCACAGTTACCCGTTGCGTTCTGACACCAAAAGTAGCGCGCGAGGCGTTACTTCAATAGGGTTCTCTTTATGCACAAGTTGATTGAGATGAAGTGAATCAAAATCACTGAGCTAAGTCATGATACTCCCCCTGTTTTCTCATCTCATCATCTAGCCGATATTCTATAATTATAAAACGAAGAGCATATTCTTAAGTGCCACTAGTAAGAGGCAGGTTCATGGATAAAATTAGCAACCTTTGGCACAATAAATCCATCGAAGATACCTTTGCTACGCTCTCTAGCCAAACAGGCGGCCTAGCGCCTCAAGAGGCATCTCAACGCCTAGCTAAGTTTGGAGCTAACAAGCTTCCGACTTCTCATGGTCGATCGATTTTCCAACGCTTACTCGGCCAGTTTAACAATGTCCTGATTCATGTGTTGTTAGTGGTTATGGTCGTCACCGCTGCGCTCGGTCACTGGGTGGATGCAGCAGTAATCGCAGGCGTAGTGATCATTAATGCCATTATTGGGTTCCTGCAGGAAGGCAAAGCAGAAAATGCGCTCAATGCTATTCAATCCATGCTTGCTCCAACCGCTTTAGTGCTGCGAAACGGCCATCAAGCGACTATCAATGCCGAAGATCTTGTTATTGGTGACGTTGTGATCCTCCAATCAGGTGACCGAGTTCCCGCCGATCTTCGTTTGGTTCGCACTAAAGGCTTACAAGTGGCTGAAGCGATACTCACTGGTGAGTCAATGACAATAGAGAAAACCACTCACCCCGTCAGTCCCGAAAGTGAATTAGCAGACCGTTATTGCATGGCTTATTCAGGAACGATGATTACTCACGGACAAGGCTCAGGTGTCGTTGTGGCAACTGGCATAGACACCGAACTGGGAAAAATTAGCTCTCTGGTTTCTCGAGTAAAACCCACCACCACCCCACTCCTTAAGCAAATTGCTCAGTTCAGTCGCCTTTTAACCGCTGGGATTTTAATTGTGGCTCTTGCTACCTTCATTTATGGCTTGCTGATTCAAGGTTACCCGATCACAGATATGTTTCTTGCGGCTGTCAGCCTAGCCGTTGCGGCGATTCCAGAAGGGTTACCCGCAATTATGACCATCACGCTTGCTATTGGCGTAGAAAGGATGGCCAAACGTAATGCCATTATTCGCCGTTTACCTGCCGTAGAAACGCTAGGGGCGGTTTCAGTTATCTGCACCGATAAGACCGGAACCCTTACGCGAAATGAAATGACCGTACAAAAAGTCATTACTACAAACAACGAGTTCGGAATCGGCGGCACAGGGTTCGACCCTCATGGTGAAGTGACTATTGATAACACATCGATTTACCCTGAGCAGCATCCTTTTCTTATTCAGGCGATGAGAGCTGCGGTGTTGTGTAATGATGCCAACATTCAACTGCATGATGGAAAGTGGCAAATACAAGGTGACCCGATGGAGGGAGCACTGCTTATCGCCGGAATGAAAGCGGGCATAGATATTGAGACAGAGACGAAAAACTTTCCAAGAACTGATCTTATCCCTTTCGAGTCGGAACACCGCTTTATGGCAACACTTCATCATAATCATGAAGGACAAGCGTTTATTTTCATAAAAGGTGCGCCAGAACGAGTTATTGAAATCTGTAATCAACAACATATCGATACAGATACGAACAGTTTGACCACTGAAATTGACCGTAATTACTGGCACACGCAGATTGAAATGATGGCCAAACAAGGGATGCGGGTTTTGGCAATTGCATATCGGCCAACTCATTATACTCAGCTTGAACTCACCTTTGATGACGTCAAAGATGGGCTCATCATGCTTGGGCTTTTTGGCCTGATAGATCCGCCCAGACAAGAAGCCATCAACGCTATTAGTGTGTGTAAGAATGCTGGAATACGCGTAAAGATGATGACTGGCGATCATGCGCTTACGGCACAAGCAATCGCAAGCCAGATTGGACTCATCAATTCACATAACACGCTGACTGGCCAGCAAATCGATGCGCTGACAGACGATGAGCTTTTTGCCGTTGCCAAAGACATTGATGTTTATGCTCGCGTTAGCCCAGAACATAAAATGCGACTGGTCGACACGCTACAAAAACATCAACAGATAGTTGCGATGACTGGAGATGGCGTGAATGATGCCCCAGCACTCAAACGGTCTGACATAGGGACAGCCATGGGTATTACTGGCACAGACTCCGCCAAAGAAGCCGCCGAAATGGTGCTCACCGATGACAATTTCGCGTCGATTACAGCCGCGGTAGAAGAAGGACGCGCTGTCTACGATAACCTGAAAAAAGCGATTCTGTTTATTCTGCCAACCAACGGCGGAGAAGCGTTGATTATCCTCGCAGCGGTAGTTTGGGGGTTCAAAGACTTGCCCCTCACACCCATTCAAATTCTTTGGGTTAACATGATCACGGCCGTTACACTTGCCTTAGCCTTGGCTTTTGAACCCAAAGAACCAAATCTAATGCAACGTAAACCTCGCTCAGCAAAATCACCGCTATTAACTTCACACCTGATCTGGCGAGTGGTATTTGTTTCCCTGATATTAATGCTTGGTACTCTCAGCATGTTTGTTTGGGAAATGGAACAGCAAGAAAACATTAGTAGAGCGCGTACCGTTGCAGTAAACACATTGGTTATGTTTGAAATATTTTATTTGTTCAATACTCGATTTATTCTCGACACCGCTTTTTGTCGACAAGGGTTAATAGGCAATGTCTACGTATTAATTGCGATCGTGGTGCTGATCGTCTTTCAAGCTTGCTTCACCTATCTACCTTTCATGCAGGTACTGTTTGGAACAACAGCTCTGGAGTTTGATGTATGGCTGCGAATAGTGATCGTCGCCTCTTCAGTGCTATTTCTAGTCGAATTAGAAAAGTATTGCCTAAGTAAAATAAAAAGCAGTCTGCTATCTATGTAATCACAAAGGTAAACTCTCCCGTTAAGCGATTGTCGATTTTTATTGGCTCAAATTGCAAATAGTCGCGCGCTTTGCCGCCCCACCACTCGTTACCAGTATTGCCTTTCAGATAGAGTTGCGTGGTTAACAGTTCTTTATCTCCTCGCCACAGTTTTACATGTATATGAGGAGGACGCGAACCGTATGCAACGGGATATAAGGTTTGGAAGAGGTAACGCCCGTTTTTGTCCGTAATAGCGGCACCAACGCCAGCAAAGTGAGGATCAAACTTTTCGTTGCTCGATTGATTGGGATGGTCATAAATGCCCTGACCGTCACACTGCCAGATCTCAACCTTAATACCAAAGACTGGATTACCAGACGTATCCACGACCTTGCCATGTAATACAATGGGCTCACCCACTAATCCATCAGGCTGCAAAATCAAGTTTTCACGAAGCGGTATTCGCTTAACCGGATAAAACGGCCCCTCTGTTTGCGCTGGTGTAGGTTTCATTGGACTCATCGCTTTGAGCGATGGAGCAAACAGTAGTGTCCATAAAGCTAGAAAATGCCTTCGTTCCATGATGCCACCCTAATTTTTGACTACTTTAATTGTGGTGTACACAGAGCAATTTTCCACTTAAGCGTTAACGTACTAGCGGTATGCTCCTCGGTAGTTAGTCAAACAACAAAGTCGATGGAGATTACAAACTTCACTTTTAGGGTCTAGGCTGTTATCGGACAGAAACGCGTAGAATATCTCACCTTTAATCACAATTACTCTAACCAGAAAGCTAACTATTTGAAGTTATATATCTCAAATTTGATGGTTTCTGAGTTTATTTATAACGCTATCAGCTACTACGCTTAAATTGAAGATCATCCGGACAGCTAATTACCACTGGAAAAGATTAACCTAGTTTGGAGCACTTACGATGAAACCAATTTTAGTTACTTTGCTACTCTCGCTGACAGCGTTGATTGGCGTTATACCAATCACGATAGCAGCGCCTCCTTCCGGAGGATATATTGTCGTTTTTCATGACCATATCGATAACCCAGCGGCTACAGCCAACGAAATATCACGTCAGGTTGGCGGCAATATTGGCTTTATCTACCAGCACGCCCTGAAAGGCTTTTCTATCACAGTACCGCCCCAAGCGGTTGCGGCTATAGAAAGAAACCCTAAGGTCAAATATGTCGCCACAGATGATCTACGCTATATTTCAGCTCAGATCCCTCCAACAGGTATCCAAAGAATTTTCGCTGATACGAATACTAGCATTGATATTGATAGTAACGATGATTATCGAGTAGATGTGGATGTTGCTGTACTTGATACCGGCATCGATTTTGAGCACCCGGATCTGAATGTCGTTGGAGGCGTTAATTGTGCAACTGGAGGGCCATTTAACACAACCTGTGGTAGTGGTGGTGATGATGACCACTATCATGGTACTCATGTAGCCGGAACCATAGCGGCTCTGGATAACGATATTGGTGTGGTTGGGGTTGCCCCCGGAGCCCGTCTGTGGTCAGTGAAGGTGCTAAATTCCAGAGGCAGCGGTTATGCCTCATGGATCGTTGCTGGGATCGATTGGATAGCAGCTAACGGAAATATTGAAGTGGCCAATATGAGTCTGGGCGGCCCTGGTTTCAACCAGGCTGAATACGATGCCATTCAAGGAGCCGTTGACGCTGGTGTCGCTTTTGTTGTTGCGGCAGGTAATGATGGCGATGATGCAAATAATTATAGTCCCGCAGCATTCGATAACGTATTAACCGTAAGTGCCCTGGCAGACTTTGATGGTGCGCCTGGAGGTTTTGGCTCTCAGACCTGTCGCCCAGATCAAGATGACACTCTGGCTGATTTCAGTAACTGGGGTAGTGCTGTTGATATTGCAGCTCCGGGCGTCTGTATTCGATCTACCTATCCACTGGAGCAGGGAGAGTACGGCACAATTAGTGGTACATCCATGGCTTCTCCGCATGTGGCCGGTGCCTTGGCATTATTGGCGAGCTCTAATCCACCTTCGAATGCAGCAGATGTGTCTATATTATATGGTGTCGTTGTAGGTGCGGGTAATTTTGATTGGACCGATGATTCGGATGACGCGACTCAAGAACCGTTACTGGATGTTAGTAACTTGTTCCCTAATCTAGTTCAAGTTGATCAAGCCTCTAATCAAGCACCTACGGCAGAATTCACCCATTCGATTGATAGTGATGATGTTAGTGGGCTAACCGTTAACTTTACTGACGTCTCTGATGATAGCGATGGTTATATTGAAAGTTGGTTCTGGAACTTTGGTGATGGTAATTCGTCGACTATTCAGAATCCAAGTTACTCCTATAAAGAGTATGGTACCTACTCTGTTACGTTAACAGTAACTGATGACGGTGGAGTAACAGGTACTTATTCACAAAACATTCCGGTTGACGATCCTAACGCAGGTGGTGGATCAGGCTATGGTATTGATCTCACCGTTATCCCTCGCAAAGTCAGAGGAACCATGTACGCTGATCTTGTATGGACAGCAACAGATGACGGCAAAGGAATAGATATATACCGGGATGGTAGCCCACTCATCGAAAATGTGGTTGATAACGGGGAATATACTGACGCCAATCTTGGTAAAGGTGGGGGCACATTCACGTATCACGTATGTAACGCTGGCAGCATTGGAAATAGTGACTGTTCTGATACAGTGACAGTTGAGTTTTAGCCACACAGTTTTAATGACTGACGTCCCTTTCAGCATATAGTGCGCTGAAAGGGATTGTTCCTTTCATCACTACGTAAACATTAAGTTATAAATCAGAACTTAGAACTACTTCTAGCGGTCGTCTTGCGAGGTCAATTCAAAGGCGATTACTTTTCGCGCTTCAACCTTACACAAACCGATTCACCTCAATTAGAGAACGCGCCTTTTGCACCTAATGGAGTTAAAGGACAAGTTCGTGCTCAGATCACTAGTATGCTGCTTGACGCGATGAAGCAAGGTTCAATCGAAGCTGTTATCTGTCGTGCGCCTGAATTTTATGGTCCGGGTAAGACGCAAAGCATCACGAACTCGACCATTATCGACGCTCTTGTTGCAGGTAAAATTGCCAAAGTCTTTTTGTGTGATGATGTAAAACGCAACCTCATTTATACGCCAGATGCTAGTCGGGCAATAGCTCTTATCGGTAACACTCCGGATGGGTACGGACAGACCTGGCACTTGCCATATGACGACAACAGACTTAATTACCATCAGTTTACGAGCTAGACGCAGAGGTATTTCAAGTTCAACCTAAATATCGTGTGCTCAAACGCTGGCAATTATGGCTTGCAGGTAAAGTGAAGAGACAAAAACTTATGTATGGGGAGAAGCAATAAATGCAGAGGGAATGAAGAAAACCGTACGTATCCTTACAACGAATGGTTACGACCTGACCGTTACAGGCTCTCTCGCCATTGCTGAACACCTATTAAATTCTCATTCAGCCGCAGGAGTATACACGCCGTCAAAGTTGATGGGCGCTGACTTCGTTACTCAATTACCAGGGTGCTCAACTTTTCAATTCGAAAAGTGAGTGTCAATTGCATTCATCGGAAACATCCTAATGGTACCTACAATAAAACGCAGTAATACCACTTTTACGATTTTGAGTCATGACCCCAAAATAATATAGATTCTGTTACCTTGGACAAAGAAAGTTGTTACAAATATATAAATTAATTTGTTTCCTTTTGTGACTGAAATGTTATCTTTTTTATTCAGTTACCTTTGAGTTTTATACTCAAAAATCTAGAGTAAGAGGGATTATGAATAACGATACTCCGAAGATACCATTCACCATGGCGATTCTGCCGGTCATTCTCATGGATCTCTCTCATGGTCGGGGCCATGATATAAATTAGAGAATGCCTCTAAAAAATAATAAGCTGATTATGACAGAACTACATGCAACAGCGACACTCAAGGACTCCGCCTTCAAAACCCTAGCGGATTCCTTTGCCACCTTTTATAGCAATACCATCGCTATTGACCAACAGCACCGCATCACCTGGATAAGTAAGGGCTATCGTCAGTTTCTGGGGCTGAGCCATAACCCTGTAGGTGAGCCTATCACCCGTTATATTCAAAATAGTTTTCTACCCAGAGTCTCCGACAGTGGAGAACCGGTACTGCTGGAACTGTTATGGGTCAAACAACAGTGGACACTGGTGAGCGTGATTCCTCTGCAATCGGATCAGGGAGAGGTGATCGGAGCCTTTGGTTTTGTTGCTTTGGAGCAACGCAAAGGTTTTCACTCCCTGGCCAACCGCTTCAACCAAATGCAGCAACAACTGGACAATGTCACCCAGGAGTTAAATCAGGCAAGACAAAATAAATACCGCTTATCTCAGATTACGGGCCGCAGCGAACAACTGCAGAATGTCAAACATCAGATACGACAAGCGGCACGATTTGATATCTCTGTTCTACTGACCGGCGAAACGGGCACCGGCAAGGAGATGTTTGCCCACGCCCTGCATGAACTCTCAGCCCGCTCCCATAACGCCTTTGTCTCACTTAATGTCGCCGCAATTCCCAATAACCTGATCGAAGCAGAGTTCTTTGGTGTCGCCCCCGGAGCCTATACCGGCGCATCCAACAAGGGGCGTAAAGGTAAACTGGAGCTGGCCGATGGCGGCACCCTGTTTCTTGATGAAATTGGCGATATGCCACTGGAGCTGCAAAGTAAATTGCTGCGCGCCCTCCAGGAGCAAGAGTTTGAGCCATTGGGTTCCAATAAGGTAAAAAAAGTCAATATTCGCATCGTTGCCGCCACCAGTCGTAATCTGCCAAAAATGGTAGAAAACGGCGAGTTTCGCGCAGACCTTTACTACCGCCTTAATGCCATGCCGATCCATCTGCCCCCTCTTCGTGAACGTCAGGCAGACATTGACCTGATTGCAGAACGCCTGCTGGATGAGCTCTGTATCAGACTGCATCTGCCAGTTAAGTACCTGACACCGGATGCCATTAACCTACTGTGTCAGCACTCTTGGCCGGGCAATGTACGGGAACTGCAAAACCTGTTGGAACGAGCGGTGATTATGGCAGAGGAACACACCGAGATTGATGTCCAACTGATTCAGCCACTGTTAGTTCCAACAGCACAGTTTCAACAGACTGCACAGACGCAACCAATATCACCGAGAATAGATCCGAACACGGGATTGCCTATATACACTCTTTCATCAGCTAACCGACTTTCCCCCACTCTGCCTCAGGCCAACACTCCACCACAACCACTGCATGAACAGATTGCCCGAGCAGAGCGTAACGCTATTGAAACCGCACTTGCTTACACTCAAGGGCATAAGGTACAAACCGCTAAGCTGCTGGGCATATCCCGTGCAAGTTTGTATGAAAAGATGCGTAAGCTGGATATTCAGTACATAAAGAACTCATGAACAGCAAACACTCATTGCCACTCATACCCATCAGTCGGTGAAAAGGCGTATTAACCTGTAGACATAAAAAGCCCCGACCAGCACAAGAGAACTGATCGGGGCAGCCAATAATAGAAACGTGTTTAGGCAAGCGGATTATTGAGGAATCACCAGCGTATTATCCTGCCAGCGGACAACATCTTCACCCGGCATAGCCAGCACTTCACCAAACATGTCATTTGTAATCTGCTCTTCACCGCTTTCCTGCATCGACGTCGTGCGAACCAACTGACTCGGAGCCAGCGCCTCGCCTGAGCTCAGATGAGCAAACATCTGATTAAGCGCCTGTTCAAAGTAAGGATGAATATAGGCATAACGGTGCTGCATATTAGGTGGTGTGGCATAGAAACCCAGATTCGGGGCTAACAGATAGGCAAACATCTCCAGGTGATGGCCATTTTCGATTTCCCAGTACACGACATCATCGCGGGCATCTACCTGACGGTTACGGGCGTAGTAGGCGCGACCACCATGATTTGGTGCAACCACCTGATCGGCACGACCATGCATAATTATGGCTGGTTTACCCTGTAGATCACCACTCATTATCGCTTCCTGAATACCCGCCTGAACCCGGTCAAAATCACCGTTGCCTTTGTAAGTATCCAGAATCCCCAACTCAGTTAGCTTGGCCTTTCCGTAGTGGGACATCGCAAAGAAACACAGATCTGCATCCAAATTTTTATCCGCTGTGGAGTTAAACGCCGTCGCCCCATAAGGATCATACGAATTCATATTGACCGGTTGAATCCAGCGGCTACCACCAGCGATCATATTCTGTCCCAGGAAGCGCAGCGCCTTATCTTCATCACTCAGCACCTCGAACTGTTTCGTCCCGCCGTTATAGCTGGCGAAGCTGATACCACACAGCTGGTCCGAGATACTGTAACGACCGTAGGAGTTACCATAAGTATTGGTGATTTCAGAAAACATATTAGTAAACGCTGGCATACCCAGATTCTGCTCAGGCAGGAACCCCGCGACAGTATTCATCAGATCCTGTGCTTCCTGAGCCAGTACCTGCAAATCAGCAGAATAGGACGTTAACAGCCCTAATTGTTGCAGGCGGGTACAACGTTCAGGAGACTTAGCAGAGTTAACCAGATCGGCACTGTCGTTTTCGGTCAGGTTATTAGCACAGGGCTGATACACCGCACCAAAGGCATGCATATCGTATAAACTCCAGCCTACCGATTCAGGCCCCCAGCTGCGCTCCCCCTGAGTAATGGTAAAATCATGCTGATTCATTGCCGTACTCGGCTCAACAGCAACCACACCATCAATCAGCCCTTGCGTATCCTGCTCTGCAGCCATTAGTACAGAACGGCCACCATTGGACCAACTGGCTGCAATCACTGTGGTATTGTCAGGATTAAAAGCCAGATCAGGATAAGCCTGGTGTAAGGCGTAGAAAGCAAACTCAATGGATTGCAAGGTATTCAAGCCCCAGTCTTTACTAGGATTCTGCTGGGAGTGAGCGTGTTTGGTTGTTGCAGTACGCGGATCAGCAGCATCCGCAAAGCCTTCTGCAAACTCAGCGGTAAATGCAGAAGAGGAGCCTGCACTGATGGCATCAACAACCTTTCCATCCAGATTAATCACCTGCTGACTGCCAATAAAGTGTACGCCATCACCGGTGCCTTTATCGGTATAGGCTACGGCACAACCCCGTTTTAACGCCGCATCACCTGCCGTACCTGCCGCCCCATAAACACCACGGGAACCGGATGATGGCCCGGCAATAATACAAGGGCTCTCAGTAGAGAAACTACTCGGGACCTGCACCACCAGTTTGACATTGGTTTTACCAGAGCCATCATCCACAATGGCTTGATATTCCGTACCTGACACCTGGCCGGTAAACGCCTCTACCGTATGAGAACTAATCCCTCCAGTAACCAAAGGCCCCCAATGAATACCCCAGCCACCGGGCGTTACCGGATCCATCATACTGTTATAGCTGGATCCTAACTGGTAGCGACGGATCTGTTCCGGACTAGAACCTATCCCCACCGTTTCCGGTGTTACTGCACCAGTATTGCTATTCAGAGCCATACCTGTGAGCAAATCATCACTTATACCATCTACCTGAATGACATCAACCGAACCAGAAAGATAACTGGGCAGTACGCTGTAATCCGTGGTTTTTTCTGAGCTGTCGGAAGAGCCTAAGCAACCCGATAGCACCAGTGAGCTGGCAGTCGTTAAAATAACAGTCCTTTGCATATCAACCTCGTCTTGTTGTTTTTCTAAGTTGTTCAGAATGGATAAAAGTCGAACCAATCCAACGTAACTCACTAATCCAAGATATATGCCAAACACTTAACCAGCTGATAAGCAATGATTTATTATCCTCCCTGCTCACTAATATCCATAAATCTGGACACAAGACCGTCTAAAAAACTGGACATTATCCTGAATTTAAGACAATGAGAGAAAGACCTATAAAACGGTATACATGAATAACCGTTTCCAACAAAAGTGAACTTATGAAGTTCTTGCATTGAAACTCAGGCACATGAGATTTATAAGAGCGGGTTCTACAGCCCAACAATATGAATAAAAAAGAAATGAAACAGTAGATAGCGATAACCTACGCATTGGCCGCCAGATTCAGCATTTTTGTAAGGCTAAAGGCGTAACTATCGCTGAGATGGCCGAGCGTATTCAGCTTTCAATGGGATATGTCAGTCAGGTTGAGCGTGGGGTTACCTCTCTGCCGATTCCAAAACTTTAATCCGCCAGTGATGTATTGAGGGTCCAAATCCGCTGTTTTTACACTCCTACCGGGAAGCACCTGCAGAAGAATTGAACCATATTGTGCGTGAATCAGTACGTCGTAGCTTAAGTTTTCCAATTCATTACTTTTTGTATAACAACGCTAGCGGTTCATCTTAGTTCGCACATCGAGACATAACACGTGTTGGGACAAAAATGAGTCAGTGGTTATTCTAAATTAGCAAAATACGGATTACTAAAGGTATTGCAAAATCTTGCATCTAATGCCCAGCGTTGATGGATATGATCTTTAGCATAAGATACATTTCAACTGATTTTGAAAAGCGTGTTTTGATTCTTAAATAACCCCAAATTAGACTAAAACAACTCTGCCATAAATGACTTAATAAAAAGAGCAGTGTTGTTTAAGAGCTAAACTCTACTCTTTTATTACATAATTAATCTTTACTTACCTACATTAAACTTGCGTCGGGTCTAATTGCGCCAATTTAGCTTGCTTCTTTCTGATGCGAGCAAAAATTCCGCCCAGAATGACAATGCCACATAATGCGTACGTCACCATAAACGACGTATCTCCGGCTACCAACCCAAGGTCAGAGAACGTAATGTACGCACCAAGCACCATGTATAGAATGACCGCAGAAGCTTCGAAGCGGAATTCCCAAGGCTTAATATCCATAGCTTCATTCACTGGCAGAACGTAGTCAGTGTCACGTGGACGTACTTTACCAATGATGTACATAATCACACAGCAGATAACAAACAATACCGCTAACTGATGGAAGAAGTGTAACTCTGCCAATGGCTTTAGTGGACCAAGATAACCGTGCATTGTTGCCGGAGTAAACTGGACAATACCGTAAGTCCCGACAAACACTGCAAGAGAAACTTTGGCCGCGATTGCCGGCACACGCTTAGTGATGTACCCCATGAACACAATAGTGAAAATTGGCACACTGAACAGGCCGGCTAGACGTTGCAACAGATCGAACAGACCGTTTGGCGCAAACATAATAAACGGCGCAATACCAACCGATAAGATTGCAATGAACAGACCAAATACCCGGCCTTTATTTACTAACTGTTCGTCAGAAAGCTTGTTCTCTTTATCAAACAGCGGCTTGTAAACATTCAGCGTAAATAATGTTGTAGATGAGTTCAGTACTCCGTTAAAGGTAGACAAGATGGCACCAAACATTGCCGCCAGGAAAAAGCCAACAAGTGGTTTAGGTAGCACCTCGTTAACTAAGCGTGTATACATCGTATCTGCTTCGTAACTCTGACCCGCTGCGTCCGCAGTACCAAACATATGGAATGCAATGATACCTGGAATGATTAAGAATAAAGGTGTAACGACTTTGATTGCACCCGCAAGGATCACACCTTTTTGGCCTTCTTTAAGGTTCTTCGCCCCAAGCGCACGTTGAATGATAGCTTGGTCAGTTCCCCAGTAGTATAGGTTGACGAGAAGTAAACCAGTGAACATGGTTGAGAATGGTACGTTTGGATCATCTTCAGCACCAACTGCCTGGAGCTTGTCTGTCGCGTTAGTTGTGATAACTTCCAATCCTTCCATAAAACTGCCGCCACCAAGCACGATCAGTCCAAAGATTGGGATCATCAAGCCACCTACAATTAGACCCACGCCGTTTAATGTGTCTGCAATTACTACTGCTTTTAGACCACCGTAGATTGCATAGAACAAACCCAGCACACCGATAATAGATGCAATGAGAAGGATAGCCTGGAAGCGATTGATGCCTAACATTGTTTCAACATCGAAGATACCGCCAATAACCATTGCCCCAGCGTAAAGGGTATTTGGTAGTAGATTGATAATGTAGCTTAATAGGAATAGCACCGTCACAAACTGCTTTACAGAAAGGTCATAACGAGACTCCAGAAAATCAGGAATCGTCGTGATGCCTTGTTTCAGGTAGCGTGGTACAAGGAACAGAGCGATGATGATTAGTGTAATACCAGACGCTACTTCGTAGCCCATCACAGACATATTTCCTTTGAACGACAAGGCGCTCATCCCTACAAAACTCGTTGCAGAAAGGTTTGTCAGAATCAGGGAGCTCGCGATAAGCCCACCCGTTAAGCTCCGTCCTCCAAGGAAAAAGCCGTCTTTTGAGTCATTCTTCTGATTCTTCACACGTGACCAGGTGTAAAACACCACAAAGCCTGTGAAGAAAAAGAACGACAGTAGGATTGTCATTGGCATAATGTTGTCCTTAATCTATTCGGATTTTAAATGTTATTGCTTCGCAGGGCAAAGGTGCAGGTTAGCCAGTAACAGCCCCCTTGCCCGATAGTTTTTAAGTTTTACTGTTCACTTGTTATATTTTTTGTAAATGAACAATCAGTGCAGATTCAGGGTCTAAAATTGGCAGGTTCAAACCAATTTCTTTCAAGTTATCGCCACCTAGCGTTAGAGTTTTGTCCAACCATTTAGGACGTTGCTTCATTAATTGGAAACTGGTTTGGGGCATCTCAACCAGCTTGACGAGATACTTTGCATTCACATCTGAGCAGCTGATACGAAGAGGAGAAGGCAGTGCGTGATCTGGCATTGCCAACTGACAAACCGTGATGAGCATTTCGTTTTCATTCTCGACCCCATAGATGTTCTGATTCTTATCCGCGGGATCGATTCGGAAGCTACGGCCACTGTGAAGAAGATGACGGTACTCCTTGTGAAGAGCGATATACCGTGAAAAGGCTTCTTTTTCGGCTTTCGGCTCTTTTACTGGATCGAGTTCTACGCCCATATGGCCACTCAAAGCCGTTACACCGCGCATATTGATAGCGTGACGTCGATTTGTTGAATGGCACTCAGCTGGGCCAATGTGCGCTCCCATTACTTCTGGCGGGAAGAAGTAGCCCATGCCCTTCTGAATAGCTTGACGCTCCAGCGCATCATTACAATCTGATGCCCAAAATCGCTGTGTGCGCTTGAGGATTTCAAAGTCAATACGACCACCACCAGATGAACAAGACTCAATCTCTACTTCCGGATGAGCCTTATTAAGCTCATCTACTAAACGGTACAGAGCTTGAGTCTGACCATGTACCGCAGGACGACCTTGATGACCCGGCTGCACAAGTTCACGGTTCATATCCCACTTCAGGTAAGTAATGTTGTATCGGGTGAGAAGATCATTAAGACGCTCAAACAGGTAGTTAAAGCAATCTTCATTTTGTAGATCCAAAACATACTGCCAGCGGCCAGATGGCTGATGATAACCTTGAAGACCGAGCACCCAATCTGGGTGATTACGGTAAAGGTTAGAATCTTCGCTGACCATTTCTGGCTCAACCCACAGCCCAAATTCCATACCTTGTTGGTTAACATGCTCAATAACAGGCTCTAGACCATTTGGATATTTTCGCTCGTCTAAGTACCAATCCCCCAGAGCAGCACGCTCGCCATCACGCCCAACAAACCAACCGTCGTCAATGATGAAACGTTCAACACCCATTTCAGCCGCTTCCGTTGCCATTTGCATGATGTACTCTGGCTTGTGGTCAAAGTAGATGCCTTCCCAGGTGTTCAGATGAACTGGGCGTGGTTTATTTAATGGAAACTTAACAATGTTGTTACGGACAAATTGCTGAAAACGTTGTGATATTCCATTCAAACCGGAATTACTGTAACAACCATACAGCCAAGGCGTTTGATACTCGTTACCCGTTTCAAGAATTGATTCTCCAGAGAGTAGAAGCTCGCCCGCTTGAACAAAACGGCGACCATCACTACGCACGTCTGCTCGCATTTGGTGATTACCACTCCAGGCAAGGTGGAATCCCCACACCTGACCAACCTGCTCACTAAATCCATTCGTACCGACAAATAACCCGGGAAAATTCTCATGAGATGTACGTCCACGACGGTTTTCTTGCATGAATCCACCGTGTTCAAAACGCTGACGCTGTGTTTGAAACTCATGACACCAACGGCCATGGAGGGTCATTAACTCATTGGCATGATTTGGTAACGGTAATGTTGAAGATAACTTCCCAAGATAGTATTTGCTGTCGCCGATGTTTTTCACTGTTACGCGTTTTTGGACAACATCCGTGTCGTAATCTAGCTTCAATTCAACGATAAGTTCCAACTTAGCAACATCATCACTCATCATGAATGTCACTTGGTTGTCTTTTACTAGCGTCGAAGTGAGTCTGAATACCGGAGCCCAGTCATAGCCATCACGATGTCCTTCAATCCCGGGCGCATTAAAGTGACCGCTACCCAATTCAGGACATAGCGACAACGGCACATCCACATCTAAACGTGCTTGTGAGATTGGACGTTCAGTCGCAAGCAGGAGATCTTCATCAATCTGTGCAATCTTTGCTCCCCAGTGAAGGAGCTCGGGAGCTCTGTCTGTTTTAATGATTAAACTGTGTTTCTTACTTTGCAGATGTACAAAATTATTCATAGCAAACCCAATATTGTTTTCGTAAACATTAGTTGATTCTTATCTTGCTCTATAAGTATAAATTTAGTAGAAAAATGGCACGTAAATGTGATCAAAATACGGATTTAATGTACTAAAACATGCTTCAGATCTACTGTTTTCGGAAACAAAATTAAATGTTTTCGGAAACAAATTTTGAATGATCGCACAGATATTCAGCGATAAGTTCATTATGATATTGTGATTGGTTCTGAATGACTGGATATGACTGTGAATGTAACTTTTAAAGATGTCGCCAAACTTGCGGGCGTATCAACTCAAACCGTTTCTCGTGTGACCAACGGATCTGATAATGTCGCAGAAAAAACACGAGCAAGAGTAAACCAAGCGATTAAACAACTCGGCTACGTACCGAACAAGGGTGCGCAAATGTTAAGCCGTGCAAAGTCAACCAATATTGGACTTATAACGCTTGATATGGCGCTCCATGGTGCTGCACTTATTGCTAATGGTGTAAGAAGAAAAGCCAACGAGTTAAGTCTCGGGACGGCATTTTCTGTTGTTGCAGGACCTGGACTGAATCATGTCCAAGCGTCAATGCGTGAGCTTATCGCTCAGCAGGTTGATTGCGTCATTCTTAATGTTCCACTGACAGCTGAAGAAGCAGAACACCTAGACGAGCAATTTCCGAGCTTACACTTAATATTTATTGACGTACCGGAAGGTACCTCGGTTCATTATGTCCACTGCGAGCACCGGCACGGATCAGCAGAAGTTGTAAAACATTTAGTTGAAGGTGGACGCGAACAATTCTTACTCATTTCCGGACCTCCGGAATCTAGCGCATCAAATATCAGGCTGAATACTTGGCTGCATGAAATAAATGCCGCAAACAAAGTAGTAAGTTATCAGTATCAAGGTGACTGGATGGCGAGCAGCGGTTATTTAGCGGTAAAAGAGGGAGTCGCCAAACAAGTTGCGTTTGATGCAGTGATAGTTGCAAGTGACCAGATGGCCCTAGGCGCATTACGAGCACTTGATGAATTACAGATAGATGTTCCTGACCAAGTGGCTGTTGTTGGATTTGATGGAATTACTGATAGTGCTTATTTTACTCCTCCCCTTACTACCGTGAAGCAGGACTTTACCGCAATTGGCAAACAAGCCGTCATTGAGGCTATCAACCTAAAAGATCAACATTCTCCTAATAATCAGCGATTAAGGCAGATAAATATCCCTGTTGAGCTTATCGTTCGTCGTAGTAGTACTGAGAGTAAAAGAATGGATCAAAATAACAAGCTAAAAATCAAACAACTACTAAGAAAAGTCGAATCATTGCTTGATGATTAGAATAACGTGAAAGGCTGCCTAGATCGCAATAAGCGTATATTCTTAATATATAGGATCGACAACAGTTAAGCCCAATAATAGATCACCTTAATGAGAAAATTTATTGCGAAAAAGCATTAACGCATGATGAGTGAGTATTTACTCTAAGTAACAATGGGGCACAGGCTTTTCAGAAGAAAAGCCTGTAACAGCTCCTGTCTGTCAGCAGTCTGTTTTCTCAGACAACCTCAGAGCGTCTTCTAGCTCAACGCCAAGGTATCGAATTGTGTTATCTAGCTTCGAATGTCCAAGTAAGATCTGTACGGCCCTGATGTTTTTCGTTCTGGCATAGATTAAAGTGGCTTTGGTGCGGCGCATGGAATGAGTGCCGTAATAGCCAGCAGTCAATCCCAGTTTTGCAGCCCAGTTCCTTATAATCGAACGATAAAATGAGTAGCTAATGGGCTGCCCTTTACGGCGACAACTTGGAAACAAAAAGCTACTTGCTTCTAGGGATGCGGAGTAGATCCAGCGACTGATACTTTGCTGTGTTCGAGGAGTGATTTCATAGTGTACATCAGTGCCCGTTTTTTGCTGGATGCATTGAACCCTTTCGTAAATCACTCCTTGCGATGAAACATCGTATACGTGCAGTTTTAGTAAATCACTCGCTCTCAACTTACTATCAATGGCTAGGTTTAGCAGAGCAAGCTGCATCAGGTCGTTCTCAAGCTCAAGCCTGGTCCTGATTCGCCAGATTTCTTCAAGCTTAAATGGCCTTTTTATACCGTTACATTTTCCGGAAGATAACTTTCTCATGTTGACCTCCTCATAGGCGCTATTGGTCAACATAAAGTCTGGCTATCAACTACAACTGTTGCAGTTTGGATCGCAGTCCGGCGGGATGTATGAAATACCCCTGGTCATTTTCGTGCAAGCCTAGATCGCGCTGAGGTCGTATATGTAACACCTTACCTTGTTATAATACAAAATTATTATTTTAATAAATAATGATAATTTTATATTAAAAAATGTCGCCATATACTCAGTTCTATCAAAACGATAGTTACAAAATGAAAGGTATTGGGAGCAAATTATGAAAATGAATCACGTAGGTATCATGGTTGGTGATATGGACAAAGCGGTTGAGTTCTATACTAAAGCGCTAGGTCTTCGCATTGTAATGAACAACACTAAAGTGATTGAAGAACGAGAGTCTGCGATTGGGCGCATGTGTATTGCTGTTTTTGGTGATGGCTTCAAAGGCTTCAACATTGCACACCTAGTAACAACAGATGGTATCGGTGTTGAACTGTTTGAGATGAAAGATCGTCAAGAACGTCTTGAAGTAGACTTCTCTCGCCTAGGTATCTTCCACTTCTGCTTACAGCTACCAAAAGAACAGTTTGATACCGCAATCAAGCGTGTTGAAGAGTATGGCGGTAAAGTTCGTATGGACATCATGCGTTACCATCCAGAAGACGAGCTAAAACAAGCACAAATGGTTTACCTAGAAGACCCGTTTGGCAACCTGTTTGAGTTCTACTCACACTCTTACGAAGACACTTACGCTTCAGACTATGAATAAGTAAAAACGTAAAGCAAAAGGTTGGCTCTGACGCCAACTTTTTTGTATTCATTCCTAGGTCAGATATAAGGCCAAAAAAGCTAATCTCTTCTGAATAATTGCTCTTAACTCTCATCAAACTATTTCAAAAGAGTTCTCGATAACTTTAATGATCTGCTCATAACGCCTAGCAAGTGGTGAATTAAGTTTGCTAATCAAGTAAACAGGCTCTTGTATATCAGCGGTAATATCGAATATTTTTAGCTGTTCTTTGTCTGCGAACAGATTGACGCACCATCGAGGCACCACCGTAAAACCGATCCCCTTAGCAATAGGAACCAATATTTGATGCACTTGGTTAATGTAGCTTTGTGTCGAAACATCCTCTAAATCGACCAAACGAAGCAAATCATTATTCGCTTGATCAACATAAGTTTGGAAATAGTGAGCCAAATCTGGATGACGAACTACTCCCAACTCCATTAACATTTCATTTATCGGCAAGCTTTCGTCTGCGGAAAGCGGCAGCACAAGAGCAAGGTACTCCGCACCAACAATACGGCTCGCGAAATATTTAGGGTTAGGCTCTTTTGTCACTAGACCTATATCCAATTTTCCCTGCAGTATCTGCTCAAATATACGTTGGTTTGGTGTTGCTTCTAACTCAATGGATAAGTCTGGATAACTCGCTTGCAAAGAAAGTAATTCTGAATAAATCAACCAAGCGAAAGTTCCCGAACAGCCAATAGTACAGCGGCCTCGGAAAGGTTCATCGTGTGCCAAGTTCTGTAATAACTCAAACTCTTCTTCAAAGTGTTTGACAGCATAATCGTAAACTTTACGCCCATAGATGGTTAACTCAAACTTCTTGTTAAATCTCTTTATCAGAGGATAACCGCATGCAGCTTCTAATTTAGTTATGTGCTGGCTTACCCCTGGTTGCGTCATGTGGAGTAACTCGGCCGTTTTGGTGAAGTGCCCAACATCGACCAATGTTTTAAAAGTGTTAAGCCAAATAGGATTGAGCATAATTAGAAACCAATAATTATTAATAAATACATTTTCAATAATCATTAATTATACTGAAAACCACTCTTTGTGTCCCTATGCTCAGACAGAACCACAGATTCATGACGAACTTCAACCAGAGAGAGTCAAATAGGTTAATGACAGATTGAGAAGTTAGATTGCAAGATAGTTCATAACTTTAGAAATGCTGGCTTTTAGACTTCTTCGGATTACTTTAGGCAATACGAATACGCATTACCTGCGTAACTTGGAGTTTCAACACTAAACCACAATGGGGCATTTTCACGTTACCCTACTCTTTTTAACACTGTTATCTAAACATAAGCTCACGACTCTAAAGCAAAATTATGCAGGGCTTCTCCGGTTAAGCGATATATTCGCCACTCAGATTGCTCCTCCGCTCCAATGTGATGGTAGAAATCTATAGCCGGTTGATTCCAGTGTAAAACTGACCATTCAAAGCGCCCACACCCTTTTTCAATGGCTTCATTCGCGAGTGTTTTCATTAGCAATTTCCCCGCCCCTGATGAACGGAAAGACGGCGTAACGTACAAGTCTTCGAGATAAAGACCATTTTTTCCCAGCCATGTGGAATAATTGAAAAAATATACGGCGTAGCCTATCGGGCAGCTATCAACCTCACAAATAATTGCCTTGGCCGTAGAATCTTCATTAAACAGGCTTGAAACAATATCTTCTTCACTTGCATTCACACAATGTAGTGCTTCTTCATATTCAGCTAACTCCCGAATAAATTTCAAAATAACACTGGCATCGGTAGAATTTGCTGGTCTGATTTTCATCATGTTTTTGGCCCTTATGTACTGTAATGGTCGCAGTATACCGACTGAGTTGATATGATTTAAGTGCATTGTTTGCATTGTTAATCTGTATAGTATTCATAATGAAATTTGAAAATATCGACCTGAACTTAATGAAGGTCTTCTACTACATCTACAAAACACAATCTGTTCACCAAGCGGCTGAAAAACTTAACCTCAGCCAATCTGCATGTAGCCACAGCCTTTCTCGATTGCGGGAACGTCTCAATGACGAACTTTTTATTCGAATTAGCGGCAGAATGATACCAACCCAACAAGCAGAATTGCTCGCCGAATCCGTCCTTCCCGCCATTGACTTATTGTACTCAGGGCTTAAAAGTGCTACTCCTTTTGATCCTAGTGTAGGTAAGCACCATTTTGTCATTTCCGGATATGACTTTAGTGCTTGGTGTCTAATGCCGAAGTTAACGGGTCATCTCGCCAAGTATTTTCCTAATATCACGGTACGATTTGTACAAAGTGGAGAGCAAATACCAGCCAAGCAACTTGAGTCAGGCGAAATTGATATCTCGCTGGGTTTTGATCATGAAACTGAGCAATCAAGTCATATAGGGAACGAAATCTGGGTATGCGGAAAATACAGTATTGCGATGGACAACCAACATGAAGCACTGAAAAACAATGTATCGCTGGGGCTAGAGGCGTTTCTGGAATATCCACATGTGCTCGTTACGCCCTGGAACGAACAAAGAGGCATTGTTGACTGTACTCTTGGTAAGTTAAACAAGAAAAGAAATGTCGCTATTACATTACCCAGTGTTCTTAGTGCTCCTTACTTACTCAAAAATACAGATTATTTTCTTGCGATTCCCGAAATATACATAGAAACCTTAGCGGATACTTTGCAATTAGCCTATGTCGATCCCCCATTCCCAATACCGGATTACCAAATAAAACTCTATTGGCACAAGGTCAGGGAGAAAGAGCCTAAAGTACACTGGCTGATTAACTTATTACTTAGCCTATCTTGTGAATGATGCTCTCGTACATCTCCAGCCAGTCATATGAAAACTGAAACCCATTATGATGAGAAAAACTAATCCAATAATCAGTGTAAAAAACCGACGATGACTTATCACCTAAAAAAGTTGGGGCAGAAATGTTTCAGCCCGATCAAGCTGAAACAAAGATGGACATAAGCTTCTTAGGTTTTTTACTCTAATTTCTAGTGCTCGGATTAATAAAAATATGGCGTACACGCACTGTCATATTACATCTTCCTTTATAGCCTCCAGATCGTCAGATGAGTAACGTTTGTTGCTTAATAATCGCCAGCATCAGAAAGAATAAGTACTATGAAGAATGCCGTTACGCTTGAGCAAAAATAGCGCAATACGCTGCATTTAGTTCGTTTGTTTTGACTGTGTAGCATCATCACCCTCATCTCATATCCCTCAATCAATACCCTTTCGGTTTGCAACTAAAAATCGGACCACATAAGTGGCCCGATTTGGTATGGGTAGTGGCAACGCCAGAACTGAACCTATTGCTTTGGCAGTGTGAACTGCTAATCTACTTAGCGTGACATTACTTCACCAAGTTCCCGTAAAAGAAGTTACTCAGTGCCTGATAATGCTCTTCAGATTCAGGGGTACCAAAAGCTACAGCGTAATCGGCATGAGATTGACCTTCATAGACATTAAGTTCCGCGTCAACCCCTGCACGCTTAAGTTCGCGATGCACTCGTACAGTATCACTCAATAACAGGTCACGCGTGCCAGTGATCAAATAAGTTGGCGGAAAGTTCTCAAAGCTGCCGTTAATTGGCGATACAATAGGATCTGTTAGTTCTAGCTCACCCACATAGACATTGACTAACGCAGAAGACATACCACGCCAACTACCTAATATGTGGTCTAGTCCTTCATTGACATAACGGCTGTCTCCAGTCATGGTCATATCCACACCCGGCGTTCCAACATAAAGCGCGCTTGGCACGGGTAAAGCCTGTTTATTGAGCTCCTGTGTCACCGCAAGCGTTAGAGCACCGCCAGCAGAAGTCCCCCCCATGACCATAGAATCTGCAGAGCGCGTTTTTAGAAGCGCATTCCACACCTTAACAATATCATTACGGCTTGCTGGTGCGGGTGCATCTATCGATTTGGTGTAGTCGATCGCTAGTGCTGGAATTTGCATCTTAGAAGCAATGATAGAGGCTTCTGATGTTGATGCTAGACCACTATTCAACATATACGCACCACCCTGAACCGCGACATAGAGCTTGTCTTTTAGCTCTGGCGTAATCGCCTTTGGCGTGACCCAATATACATCAACGCCACCAATAGAGTCTTTTTCAATGGTTACCCCTAGCGTCTTAGCTAGCGATTCTGCTCGTTCGATGGCTGGTGTGTCACGTGCATCAACGAAAGCACGCCACTCGCTTTCTGTTTTGGGTAAGTTTTTCTGCAGAGCCTCTACATTAGCTGCCGGAAAGTTTTTCGAAAACTCATAAAACTCAGGACTAACTGCCGTGGTTAGAGGTACAGGCTGTGCTGAGAGAGGTAGCGCATCTTTATCGGTGTTAGCCATGACGCCAGTGCTTAAAAAACTTGTTGCGATAAAAGTAAGGAAGAGATTACGTGATTTCATTTTTTCACCTATACAGTTTGATGTAAAAGCACTCCTTGCTTCGATGGCATTAAGATAAACAAACTGATTGATGATATGTATGAATTAGAGAAATTCATTTTTGCAAGCTAGGTGCACTAAAGTGATCATCAACGTCTCACAGCAACATGTTATTTGCTAGGATTAAGCAAAGGACTACAGGGAGAGTTAGCTATTAACATCAGAGAATTAGACCTAAATTTGCTGCGAGTATTGCGTGCAATAGTTGAAACTAAAAACTCACACGCTGCGGCGCAAAAATTGGGGATTTCACAAACCAGTGTCAGTCGCGCGATAGCCAAACTCAAAGAGAGTTTCGGTGAACAGCTTTTTATTCGCAAAGCTCACGGGATCGAACCATCAGAATTGGCAATGATGTTGGCTGATGCTTCTGTAGATATGCTACACCCAATCGAAAAAGTCATTGAGGACTACTCTGCTTTTGACCCAAAGAAGTACTCTGGCAAGGTCAACATATTGGTCAACACCTTTTTACTCGAGTTCTTTGGTCCGCGTCTAATACTTGCTCTACGCTACGCCTTACCCAGTGCCAGTTTCAATATCTCACAATGGCAAAAAGATTCTCTCTATGATGTATTGCAAGGCGGCGTTGACTACGTGATTCAATTTGAGTCTTACTCAATGCCCCAAGATATGTTCTGTCGAAATCTAGCCAAAATCGAGAATGTCTTACTGGCGAGAAAGAACCACCCTTCTCTATCCAAAAGCAGTGATTGGGATACGATTCATCGATTACCCATAGTTCGACTGTATCTCGATGGTATTAACCCAAGAAAAGGGATTCTTGAGCAATTGTATGAAAAACAAGGCTATCAAGCGAACTTCTTATTGACCACTCATAGCGTCAGAACAGCGGTTGAATTGGTCAAAAACAGCGATGCCATTCTCTATTCGAGCCGATTCGTTTGCCAGATAGCCCCTGAACTTGAATGCTATCCACTACCGCCATCAATCCAGCGACACAATGTCCTCGATATTGGTGGTTCCTACCTACAAACACGACGTGGAAGCCCATTTAGTCAGTATCTGCATCAAACGATTCAAACCTTTTTTAATCAAACTTTGTCAACTCAGTGAAGCTAGCATGAAAAATAGACTGCAGGATCTCGACTTAAACTTATTAAAACTCTTAAAAGCGGTGGTAGAAACACGCAACACACATGCAGCTGCAGACAGATTAGGTATCTCGCAAACCAGTGTTAGCCGTGGACTTGCAAAGCTTCGAGACGTATTTGGTGAACAACTGTTTATTCGTAAAGCGCACGGGGTTGAACCCTCTGAGCTGGCTGAAAAGTTAGCCGAGGCGAGTGACTTAATGTTAACGCCGCTCATGAAAGTCGTAGAGTCTTACCAAAATTTCGACCCAATAGCATTTAATGGCCAGGTCAAAATTGCCATGAACATTTTCTTCTTGGAGCTACACGGGGAGGGAATTTTTGACACGCTACGCCGTGAGTTTCCAAATGCCAATTTCAGTCTAGTTTACTGGCAAGAGCATTCTCTGGCGGAAGTGTTGAACGGCGGCATTGACTATTTGATCCACTTCGAAGGTTATCCCCTACCACAAGAGATTTATAACCATACGTTACAAGAGGTCGAGCTTTGTCTCATTGCTCGTAAAAACCATCCAGTATTGAACCAAACCTCTGACTGGGCATCTATCCATCACTTGCCGATTGCGCGAGTTATCATTGACGGTATTAACTCTAAACGCGCTCCTGTTGAAGAAGTTTATCTCGCCAAAGGTTTTCAACCCCGAGTGTCATTGGTTACCCACAGTATTCGAGTTCTAACCAACAAATTAAGCACGTCAGATGCGATTATGTACGGGAGTCGTTACATGAGCTTGCTTGATGATCGTCTGGCAAGTTACCCACTGCCAGAGCTACCAACACAGATGCAGAAAATTAAGGTTTGCGGTGGCTATCTTCAGTCAAAGCGGGGGTATCCGCTTAACCAACATCTTCACCAAATCATCCAAAGTTACTTTAATAGCTTGGAGATCCCCCAATAATGAATCAGATATAGCAAAAATGCATTTCTCTAATTCATATCAAGGGTGAATAACTCGATATAAGCTTCTCACCAACTTAAGGATTTGTCGCAAATGGAAAGGCTTAACTTATGTTGATGAGAACAACCAATGAACAAAATAGTACTTTCTGTATTCGCTCTACTACCAGTTTCTATCGCTTCAGCTAATGCGTTTGATACTTCACGCTTCTCTGGTGAGGTGTCTTTGAACTCTGGCTTTAGCAGAACTAACTCTAACTTAGATACCATTAGTTCGGCGCAAATAAATCACCTAGGTAAAGGCGATAGTTCTAATCAGAATTTTGTCGCGCCCCTAGGTAGCCTTTACTACGCGCTAAACGAAAACAACAACCAACGAGTCTACCTAGGTACTTCGCGTGATGATTTGGCCGTTGGTACACTTGCATTTGAACTTGGTTATCAATATGACTACCACAATGGCACCAGACTCGACATCGGCTATCTTCCTACCGTTGTCGCCGATGAAGTGTGGGCAAACCCATATCTAACTGGACAAGAAAGAGAAACCACCGATCGCCAAGGCAACGCATATCGATTGAAACTCTCGAATCTGTGGAACAGCGGAGTGTCATTTGACATGGCATATGCGACTGCTGAGATTGACAATGAAGGTATTAATCACGCGGAGTTATTACGAGATAGTGAAACCTATTACCTTAAAGGTCAGTACCGCACAATGCTTAACACCAACTCAGGCTACATAACAGCTTTTAGCTACACTGACCATGACGCTGATGGCAGCGCTGCATCGTTTAATGCCTATAAGGGGGAACTAAGTTATTTCTACCTAACAAGCAACTATCAGCTAGTGCTAACAGGAAGCTATACACTAAGAGACTTTTCGGCGGAAAATCCGATCTTCTCTAAGACTCGAAGCGATGATGTGTATCGACTATTTCTCGCTTACGAGTATAACAATATCCCAGGTTGGGATAACTGGAGTGTCACCTCATTTGTTGGCGGTACAATCAATGATTCAAACATCGACTTCTATAGTAGCGATAGCTTGCTGATGTCTGTTGGTATGAATTACAAGTTCTAATATTTCTTATGTTAGGGCCTATCACTCTTATGGGGCCAAAGAGCAATCCTCTAAACGAAGAATAATACACTCGCAATAAGGAGCCACATGCGAATTCGTCACTTCATTGTATGATTTAGTATTCTCGTATTGTTGAGTGGTTGTGGCTCACTAATCAGCTTAAAGTCAGAGCGCGAGAAAACAGACAGTATCAGGAGTGAATAGCCAGCAGTATAATAGCCACTTTTAGCATTACCAAAAGTATGTAAATACTCTATATACGTGGCCAGTTTTAGTTAATCACTACAAGATGTTTGGAACATCTTGACCAGAATAGTGGCCCCTAACTGGCTTAAGGTTTTAGCTTGGGTTTATCTTGGTAGGGTCGGGCGGTGTGTGTCTTGATTCTAAAAGCCGACCAGATTTCAGCGTGGTTTGATAGGTATCTACTGAAGAAAGACAAAGAGTAGACGTGATTGTGAAGCTCTAATATCGGTCTTTAGCATGATAAAAGCGAGTAGCCAAATAAAATGGTTCTCGCTTTTTTAATCAATTACCACGTTCGATTCGAGATAAAAATTACCCAGTAAACTCTTCAGAATCGGGACGATTGGTAAACTGCACACCATTTAAGAAGTCGCACAGCAGTTGGTCTTCACACTGTTTGTAGTTTTTGTTGTTTGGCTTGCGGAAATACGCACCAATTTCGTATTTACTTAAACTAATACCAACAACTTCTAATACGTCCAACACATCTTCTGCTTTCATGTCTAGCGCAATGCGCAGCTTCATGAGAATCATGTTGTTGGTCAACGTGGCTTCTGGTTTAGGTTGCTCGCCGTCTTTTTTTCCTCGCTTGAGGCTAATAAAGCCATTTAAGAATACCGCTAACTCTTGATCCTTCATCTTAACGCAAGATTTGTCGCTTTCATCTTTTAACCAGTTTGCCACTTTATCGTGAGCCACAGTGACTTCGGCCTGCCCGAAAGCTTTCATTATCTGCGCGTTTTTAAGGTTTAACGCGTGTTGGATACGACGTAAAATTTCGTTGTTAGTCACTAGGGATTCCTAAAATGAGTTCTAAGGGTGAATAAAAATCCATCAATGACATGCGATCTGTGGGTGTCTTTATTCAATAGCGTAGTTGACGGTGACTCTAACAGAGAACACGTTTCTTCGGTAGGTTAAAAAATAGAAATAAGACGGCCTATTCGAACTAGTCGGCTAAGTTGGTAAGACCCCACCTTCATTGACACTATGCTGATTAGAAGAAGTAGGTCAAACCACCTCACTGTTATTTGTGAGGTAGAAGGTTACTGGCAAGGAATGGGGCATCTCTGAGTTAGGGGTTATCCATAATTCAGGTAGAATTGATTACTTTTTGTATCAATAAACCTCAAAACAACAAAGCGCCCAAACTGGGCGCTTTATTCGATAAGTCGTTGCGAGTTACTTACTGACTTTTAACGTAGGAAATGCATATCCACCCTGCTGTATTTCTTTACTCGGTCCATACATCCGCAAGATAATGTAAGCATCTTTTTCCGGAATTGGCAGCCAATTGGTATCACTTTCTTTTCCAGTCGAACTTAGCTCAATCGTATACATGCCGTCCGCATCGGGTTTAAGAGTACGGTCGCCGCGGCTGTGACGGTTAATTTCGTTGTGAGCCATCAGACGGTTATCAGACCCATATACAGTGAACGACCAGAACTGACTCACATCCGGAGCTTTGAAGTGCATCACGTATTTTTTACCATCTGAGCCGTTGATATTCTTACCATCTCCTCCCGTCTCTGCTTTTAGGTAAACAGATTCATCAGGCGGCAATCCCCACTGTCCCAAGTATGTACCTTCAGCAAACAAATCGCGTTCACCATCTCCCAGCTGCTCTCTCGTACCAAGCAATTTACCTGCATTAGTCATTTGCGGAGCGAGCTCTTGAAGATGTTTCATCCCTAACTCTTTACCCACTTTGGCGGCGGCGAGTTGTTCTTTGGTAAAGTCTTCTTTGCAAGGTTCTAAACCAATGTCTTTGTATTGATCGAGCCATTTCTTATCAGCGGTACCCATGTCACCATCACAAAGAACGTAATTAACTCGTTGCAACCAGTTTGTTTCGTCATATTTAGGATAGGTTCTGACTTTCTCTTTTGGTCCCGGAACACCAAGATACGCCGATAACGTTCTAATATTCCAATCATCCATATAATTTAGGGCAACCTTTTCGTCTTCTTTGCCCACAGCCATGATTCGGCCCATTAACTTAATGATATTGGAATCAACATAAATAACTTCATCGACACTTGCAGGAACATCCCCCGTCCACGAACGGGCAGCAAACATAAAGCTGCCACCTTTGTTCCCTCTTAAACGAGAGCCAATCATGGATGTAGTGTAGTGACCCATGTCCATAGTATGTAGAATCCAATAGCGACCTTCATCCATGTCAGGCACGCTTACCACAACAGGCTCTGCGGCTACATCTAACCACCCCATTAAATGTAATGTGTCATTGTTTATGGTTACATGGGCAGTGTATGAGTCGTCAGCAATATGACGAATATTCTGAAAACGATTGAGCGGTGTATCCGTTTCAACAGCAGTTTCGTAGAAAAATTTGTAAGCTTCATCGATAGAATAAGCATAAATAAAAGCGTCTTGAGCTAGCTTATCGGGGATAGGCTTAGCAAAAGCGAACTGAGTAGCAAAAGGGCTTAACATCGCTGAAGCGACTAGCAACGAGACAAATGGTTTTTTACCAATCATTTTCTTCTCCGAGAATATGAACAATCACCTAATCAACCGATTGAATATAGTTGATAATTAGAACCTTTGAACTAATTGTTGCTATATTATTAGGAATTTCCGGAATGTGAGAAAATTCAATCTTGAATAATTTTCAATTTAGCTTGAGATTAGGATCCATCAATGCGCTTTGACCTCGACTTCAATCTATTAAAAACACTGCTAGTGCTTGCCGAAAAGCAAAACCTGAAAAAAGCGGGGATGACCTTAGGTTTAACAGAAAGTGCGGTTAGTAAACAGTTGACTCGCCTTCGAGAGCAACTTAATGACGAACTGTTTATTAGAATGTCTGGTAAGCTTGAACCGACCAGTTATGCTCAATCCATTATTCCGAAAGTAAAAGTTGCTATTGGCGACCTAGAAGAAGCGGTCGAACCAGCCACCTTTGAACCATCGACATACTCAGATCCTATTCATATTGCCTTGCCTGATTTAGTGATAGAAAGGTTTGGTATCACGTTGTACGAAAAACTGTTGCAAAAGTTCCCTTCCACATCTGTCACTCTTCATTCTTGGGGAGATGAGACTGAAAATAAAATCGTATCAGGACAAATTAATTTCGGTGTTCACCTTCTTCACCCTGAAAGATCTTCAGGGGTCTACCAGCAACATATATGCGATGACGCATTAATCATCGCGTCTGCTGCTAAACATGGTGAGTACCATTGGGATGAAGTGAAGCACTGGCCTTTTATTAAACAAAGAGCAATTGGTTGGAACGAGCAAAAATTCCAGTTTATAGAACATTTGCATAACAATGGAATCGATCTCAACTATGCCCATGAGATTGACAGTGCCTCTTTTGCGTTAAAGATAATGACGAGCAGAAAGGTAGCAAACGTGTTACCTAGCAAGGTGCTTGGTAAAGAGTTTATGCAGGTTGCGGGAACAGAATTTATTAATTTCGACATCATTTGGGCATCAAATACACGTACGACTGATAGAAAATCCCCCTTATATCAATGCCTACACTTATTGTTCTCAAAGATGTTTATTGAAAGATAACGTGAATAGAGGCTAGGAAAAAGATCGATTACCACACAAGAAAAAGTAGAGAAAAATCCTACTGGGAGTGGTATGAGGCATTACCATTTCAACTTTAAATTTGGATAGGTAATGTACTGACTCTTATAAAAAACGGCATCCCGATTGGTCCGGTCTGCCGTTTTTACTATTAGTCAATGTTAATCAACATTATTCGGCAGCAAAAGCGGGTTGCTGAAGTTGTGCTTCGTCTTTTCTTAGTTTAATTGGAGCATAGATAAGTGCACCAACAAGGAACAGACCTAAGTAACCGATCAGCGGGTAGAATACAGCAACTAACTGAGTGAAACCGGCAAAGCTAGCCACAAAGCCAACAATCAAGGTAGCAAAGATAAACTTGTTCGCTTTAGCCGTTTTCATTGGTACAAAGCGAGCTGCAAATGCGTAGAACATGCTCACTGCGGTATTGAAGATCATACCTAACAAAATGAATGTCATGAAGGTTGACAGTGCTGGTGAAATCATATCGATGATTTTTAGTAGCGGCATTGGGTATTCTGCGACCACTTCAATCTTAGAAAATAGTGCTAAGTGGCTAAGTACGATTAGTACGCCGACTCCAGCACCACCAAGAAGTCCACCCAGTTTTGCAACTTTAGGGTTTGATTCCGCACCGCCCATAACCAGTGCCATGGCCGCGCCCACCGCTAGGTTGAAAGATACGTAGTTGATTGCTGAGATAAACCAGTTAGGTAGTGTTGATTCAACACTTTCAGCAATTGGCGCTAAGGTATCAAAAGATTGATCCATTGTGATGATGCTGTAGGCACAAATAACAACCAGAGCAACAATCAAAAATGGTGTAATACTACCAATAACCGCGACAACACGATTTACATTCATCATTGCGGTCAGGCCGATTAGGACCGTTAGAAGAGCGCTTCCGACGTATCCTGGCAGGTCAAATTGTTGTGTTAGAAGGGAACCAGCTCCGGCAATCATTACTACGCCTACACCAAACAAGGTGAAGATAATCACATAGTCTACGATAACGCCAACCCAACGGCCGCTAATTTGGTAGATGACTTTTTTGTGTGACATGGTCTTGGTTTGAGAGCCAAGCATTGTCAGCATCATACCTAGGTATGCAAATAGGGCCGTTGCCAGCACCGCAGCTGCTGTGCCCCAATGTCCAAAGCTTGTGAAGTACTGCAATACTTCCTGTCCGGAGGCAAATCCGGCCCCGACAATAATTCCGATAAACGCACTCGCGATTTTAAGAATGTTCCACATGGTAGGCAAATCTCCTTGTCGACTATTAATCAACTTATGTAATTGTATTTGTAGTTGTAGTTCTTTTGGTTACTTGTTGTTAATTGATGTAACAACAGCGGGGGCAATAAGTATCACATCTGTTAACAGAACTGCATAGTGTGTTGTTTTATATGTGATCAAAAGTGGAAGTTTGCTAATTTTTTGTTAAAACTCTTGAAAGTTTAACCCTTAGAGTATAGTGCTATTATTGACGTTTATTTAATCTAAACAATATGGATGAGATATGAGAAATTTTAATTATTTTTCTATACATATCAAATATTTAAATTAACAAAAATAACCTCTCTTATAATTGATTATAGTTTTACTATAACCTACTTCTCATTTAACTATTCACTACGATCTATTTTTCCATGGGAATGTTTCTTATTTTTGTGATGATATTGTGTACATTTAAGCATTTCACTACTGAGTGATGTTAAATATTCGATATTACACAATCTTCGTGACACACCGACTAAGAACCTCAGCATTAAAAGGTGAAATTTCCTTAAATTAGAATAAGATAAATAATAAAGATAAGAAAACATTGCGCTGAGGAATCAGAGTTTTTTTACAAGTTATCTATTTTTTAGACATGTGATATGTGTGTTCAAATGTGTTGATATGTTCATTCATTGAGCAGCAGCTCTGTCTTGCTAGATCAGTCGGATAAGAAGTTATGACAAAGTAGACATTCGTTAAATCAGTACCATTTAAGGGGCGTTGTAGATTAATTCAGCCTAAAGTATTTATCTCTGATCTATTTAATGCCGAGTTTTCACCTAAAAGTGCTGCTGTAGTAACCCTAGCCTTTGCCTAATACGGAAATGGGAACAATAAAAAAGCCCCTTTCGGGGCTTTTACTTTCTAGAAAACCACACCGCGCCAAAGATTGTCACTGTGGCTGTAATAAGCGAGCTTTATTTGAGCATGTAAGCACGTAATGTTGTAACTTGCGCAGAACTTGAGTCTGTATCGCTCATTACTACACGTAAGTGAACAAATTCACCTGCTTCACCGTCATTTGGCACGGTAGCAACCCACTGGCCATCTTCATAAGCCACTTGAGCATTGACCCAATCTGATTCATTCAGTTTGTCATAAACTGGACAGTACGAGTAAGCAGAAACATAGCTCACTACACATTCCTGACCATAAGCGTATTGCAGGGTCACTTCTGCCAGAGTCACATCTTCATTGCTGTCCATTTCACCCGAAAGAACAACTTTTGCAGGCTCGCCTGCAGGATGGCTGTTATGCATATCGACTGGAACATCAATTTTCGGTACCAAAATAGGTTGCGCACCTTGCATGCTTTGGTCAGTCATGAAGGTAAAGATACCCTGATAAAACGAACCTAGCTTGTCGTCAATCGGTGAACGCTCGGCAACACCACGGTTATAATTACGTAGCTCCAGGCGCACTTCCGCACTTTCTATAGGCAGGGTTAAGGTGCCAGTGTCCATGTACGTGCTCTCACCATTTACCCATAAACCATAGGCTGCTCGACCATTGTAACCTGCAATAGCATCGTGACCTGACGCATCCCCAAACTGCGGGAAGTTCCAGCGAATCAAATTGGTATCGCGGTAACCAACAGAATGAGAACTCGTGTTCAAGCTTGCGCCTTTTGGTCCTCTTAGCCAGGTAGTCTCTTCTTTAGCGCCAGCTTCCATAATTCGTGGGCCATCAAAATACGCGCCATCCGATTGAATGCGGCTGCCTTGCATTACAATGTTGGTCCAGGTGTTTTTGCTGGTTGCGGTGTAATATTCATCACGTACAACCGGTGCAACTAACATTTGTGGACTGCCCGTTGAATAGAACTCACCAGTGCTGTTGGTTTGAGCCATCATGTCGCGGAAAACAGGGCGTTCCTCACCTTGAGCATGGTACGCTGCACTAATGTGATACATGTCTTTATCATGCACACGAATTAAGCCACCTTTGTTGTGACCTTCAGTGATGTGATGTAGTTGGTAAGTATAAGGCGTCTTATCAACGGCAGTACCTGACCAGCTCACCTTGTTGCGACCACTTTGGATTTCTGCAAACAACATTTCACCTTCTTCAGCACTTAAGCCAACAATCGGCTTAGTCGGGATACCAGTAAAGGCTGTTTTATAACGACCATTAGTGCCTGGACGATAGAAAAGTACACCAATTGCACCTTGTTCCAGCGCACCTTTCACCATGTAAGAAGTGACATTGTAAGGGTTTTGGATCAAAGCAATTTTGCCAGCCAAATCAAATTGGCTCCAATCTGTGCTGTAACCACCTTCACCAACAGGTACTACTTCAGCGCTACCTTCACCATCAAAACCAACAGCAAGACCTTGTGCGACGGCATTTAGCTGCTGACCATTTTCCATGGTTAGCACAGTTTCAGGAGCGGTTGCATGAGTAGATAAAAATGCACGGAAACGGCTGTCGTAACCTTGTGACCACAGATACATGTTTTCAACATAATCCGGCATCAAATCAATCGCAGCGAGTTTCGCTACTTTATTGTCATCCAGAGCGTAGGTGAAACCAAACGAGAAGCCCTGTGTATCAATTGGCTTATCCGCTTTAAACTCCACTTTTTCTGCCACACCAGCATCAAAAGTCAGTACCGTATCTGAAGTGACTTTGTGATCAAGGTAGGCCATCTGCGCTGCGGATTCTGGTAGTCCACCAAAATCAGAATCATTGTCGTAAGTTACAATGTGTGAAATAACACTGTAGTTACCTTTAGGCAGGCTAATGCTGGCTTGACCATTGGTAAAGGAAAGTGCATGCCCCCAGTCATCTTCTTCATTAATGATATAGGCTTTAGAGAAACTGTTTGCAGGCTTGCCGCGGTTATCGTACGCGTTTAATGTCAGCTCGACTTCTGGCGGCTGGATCAAAAACGAAACAGGCACAATAATTTGATCATCCGATTGACCAGTACCCTCGCCTTTAATACGTCCAGTTATGGTGCCATAAGCGCCATCGCGCAGCGCCACTTGTGGCTCAATCCAAATTGGCACGTCCACTGAACCATTCGCAGGTACCGTTACTGATTTAACGCCTAAACCCGCCAGAGTCGCAGGCAATTGCGTTATACCGTCTTCGCCGATCAGATCCATGCTCAGTTTATAAGTTACATCACTGTTGCTGATATTGGTCAGCGTCACATGCGCATCGACACTAACAGCAGATGACACGTCAACAAAGCGACCTAGTTCTACGTTTGGCGCGGCAATAACTGGTTGAGTAATTGCGCGGTTCACATCCATTGGGCCTGCGCCCTGCTCTAACACATGAGCGTCATTATCAAAGACTGAAGAAGTTAAAACGCGTTTGAGTTGTACTGGAGATAGATCTGGACGAGCCTGTAATACAATCGCCGCACCACCTGCAACATGAGGTGCCGACATTGATGTACCCGACAAAGAGCGGTAAGCGTTGCTACCCACGCCTCCAGATGCAGCAGCCACGACATCGACACCTTGTGAGCCGATATCTGGTTTCGCTGAGTGGCCATCTGGTGATGGACCACGCGAAGAGAACACAGCCGTCTGATTTTCACGATCCAATGCAGCTACAGTCAAGGCGCTTGGCGCACAGCCCGGCGAACCCACCGTTTCACGGGTAAAGCTGTTACCGGCTGAAATAACAAACAGAGCTTGATCTCTAAATGCTTCAACCACGTCTACCATTGGGCCTTCACAGGCTGTGGCTGAACCACCTAGAGACATATTGACGATGTCTGCGCCATTTTCGACGGCCCAGATCATGCCATTAATAATACCGTAAGTACTGCCACCACCGCTGTTGCTCAGAACTTTACCAACGAGAAGATCAGCACCAGGCGCCATGCCTGCCCAATACCCATTCGATTCTGACCCCGTACCAGCAATGGTTGAAGCCGTGTGAGTGCCGTGACCATTTAAATCATCAACACCGTTTGCTGAATATGAAAAGTCTTTTGCGCCAATCACCTGCCCTCTCAAGTCACTATGCTCAACATCGTAGCCAGTATCCAATACCGCTACTGTGACGCCTTCACCATTAAACGTGACGGCTGAAGGGCCCAACGCGCCTGTCAAAGGTACAGTAGGTGTTAACGTGGTGCCAACAGATTGCTTATGACCATGAATCACAGCATCAAGCCAAACTCCTTCAATGCGTCCATCCTGTGTCAGGCTTTCCCATACAGCCTCGGCTTTCTCTTTTTCGATGCCAAATGCGGCACTGTCGATTAATTCGATTTCACCAGTCAGCGAAGTACCTTCGATTACAGTGGGCGTTGCTGCACCTGCAAGCGATCCATCTGCGTATTCGATTATCACAGGAAGATGGTCTGTGCTCGCGTCATCATAATTTGACTGATAGAGCTTATTGATATTAAACAACTCTAAGTCAATGGCGCGTGAGTCTACAAAAGGCTGTGCTTTGGCTGGCACCAAGTAGGTGTCGTTACCACGTTTGAAAACAGAAGTGGCAATTTCCACACCGTCTTTATTCAGCATGCGAATACCACCAAGTTCACCGGCATTATTCACAACTGCACTGACTTTGTCGCCAGTAATCAAGGTGAATTCAAGCCCTTTAGCTCCCCCTTGTACCGCAGCCAATTCCGTTTCAGCTTGCGTACATAGTGACATACTTGCACCTAATAACGCTAAACAATGCACAGCAACCTTGCTGCGCTTAAAGCGACTACTCATATATTCCCTTATATCTAAATTTTTATATTTATACAGTTTGCTATCGTTTGATTTTACAGACTGCAAACCAAATCTCTTTTATTTCAAACACAGTACATACAGCCCCTGAGTATGAGAAAAATGACTACCACATTATTTACACCAGATAATCACTATGTGTTTTTACCGTCAACTTTCGTTTTTATGAGGATAAAATTTATATTTAAACGTACTAGCGTACGGTTTAAAAATCTTATTATCTCCTTAAAACAGAGAGTAGTTATATTAAATAAACCCTCTAAAACCAATATTAATGGATACAAGAAACACTATACATGCGGATAAGATCACGCCAGATAATGCAAAGTGCTTTCAATAAAATCGTCGTTTTAAAAATATAATCGATAACATTTAGCTTCAAATATCATCGAAATCTAAGTTAAAATCAAAATAAAAGCCTAGCCGCATCAAAAATATTAAAATGTTTTTAATATTTATATTTTCATTCATTTACCGCACAAAATGTGATTCTAATTCAAAGGTGTTATTTTAAAATATAATACTCCGCTAAATTAATGACGTGATGAGTTAAATGGATAAAGTCACTAATGGGATACTAGTGATTTTCCTACACGTACGTTGCATCATTTTCATAAGAGACTCATTGGCAATCCGTTCATGACAAATGACTACACAGAACCACAAAATACCTGACTTTCATTCAATAGGTTCAGAATGTACACGTAAATCGACGTCTGTTAAGGACTTCTTCCAAGCCTTTAAGCACCATGCGCCGAGATTAATTTTTGAACAGACGTTGCCAAGATTTATAAATATCGTCACGATTACCGTTCTTTACAAATTGAACTAATGCGTAGAGATACCGAGTGCGGAATATTTTATTACCCTAGGCGCTAATGCAGAGATAATGGTTGGAAGATCGTACACAATTCCCGCTGTTATTGAAGACAATATTTATACTATTTGCCCATAGTAATTATAATGATATACGAGTTCTTAGTTTCTGTATTATTTCAGGACCAACTACTCTATATAAACACTCACTTCCATAAACTGCATGATTTTTAAATAACTTACGTGTTCGTTTTAAACGACGACTACTTATTTTTATGAGTATTGGGTAAATATTAATCGCTATTGCACAAAATAACGAATGAAGTGAGCCAATATATTAAGGGATATTTTCGTGGTACAAGTAAAATGTTCTTCGTGCTAAAGCTTGAGCTTGATATTGACCGTTGAAGAAGACAGCTGCTTCGGCGTAGCACCTTTCTAGTCTCATTGGTCATTACTTATCAACAGACCGTTCATTACTCCGTTGAACGGTCCCATATATTCGGCAGCACTTTGTTTGAATATCCAGAAATAAAACGCTTTACCTCCCCTGTCTGTAAGTCATAGAGATGTCGACTCACAGACCCAATGTTGGCACCGTAGATGTGGATGCTGATCGAGGTACGATCTGAGTGAGCGTTTGATACCTTATGAATATCTCCTATACGAGGTGATACTAGGTCAATGTCACCACATTGGAGTTCATGTTTCCCATTCGGTTGTAATCTATTCGATTTTGGATCCAAATAAAACTCTTCACAACACTCAGCACCTCGCATTACTCCTACCATACCCCACACGGTGTGATCATGCACTGGCGTCTGCTGACCGGGTCCCCAAACAAAACTCACCACGGAAAAGCGCTCCAATGGGTCGCAATGCAATAAGTATTGCTGATACGTTTCTGGATTTGGTTGAGCGAACTGATCAGGCAACCAATCATCGCAGCTGACAAGTTCGGAGAGGAGCCGTTTGCCGTCCATGATAATACGCGCTTCATCTTGGCCCGCTTTATCGACCAAATGTGTGAAGGCGTTAATAAAGTCCCTTAACCTGGATATGTTACTCATTGCTGACTTTCCGTCTCGTTGGATAAAACGTTTTAACTATAGCAGGTAGTGCGGTCGGCCTTGGATTTCCGCTCGCGCTATGCAGAGAACTGAGAGGTAGAAGCCTCTTGATATTCCGCCTTACCAAAAACCAATATGGTCAGCAGCAATCTCTTCCTCTAGCTGAACGTATGGCCCACGGACTTCAACTTTGCGCTGTCCAGCCATGAATACATCCCGGCAGGCTAAATCTAGCGTTAAGTTTTCAGGGTTGTCGCCGGTTAATTCAGCAAGACGCTTTTCTGTAAGCCCAAACACCACGCTACCAATACCAGCCCAGTAAATCGAACCGGCACACATACAACAAGGTTCGACTGATGTCACTAACGTACACTTCTCTAGAAATTCCGGTTTATATTGACGAGAGGCAAGGCGAGCGACATTGGACTCAGCATGACCAACTCCCTTATCTTGCTGATAAGTGTTACCAGAACGAATCAGTATTTCTCCGTCTGGACCAATCAACATTGCGCCAAAAGGATGATTCCCACTTTCCACACTCAATTTTGCTAACTCAATGGTGAGTTTCAGATTTTCAATGTCGTGTTTCATCACTAACTCCATATATTGATGTTTTTAAGTCCCTTATTGAATCTGAAAACACTATAAGAGAGCGTAACCGTTATTCAAACTAGAACGTTTAGAAAGCTGCGTGCTAATATTTAGAACAGTATTTTTATTCTCGGATATTAGTCATGTCTGCATTAACAAAAGAAATTCGATCGTTTGTCGTCATCGCACACGAAAAATCTGTACGTAAAGCCGCAGAAAAGCTGCATATTGCCGCGTCAGCGTTGAGCCGTCAGATGAATATTCTTGAAGAAGATTTCGGTACTCAATTACTTGTGAGACTCCCAAAAGGGATTGAGCTAACGGAGCAAGGTCAGGCGCTTTATAAACAAGCGCAACAATGGATTACTGAAGAAAACCGCTTTCGACGGAGCTTAAAGGAAGAGGCTCAGCAAAACTTAATTCAACTACGTATCGGCGCAGTTGACTGCCTAAGCCACAGTGTTCTGCCTAAACTTTACAATTTGCTTTCCTCTCAATTCGACAATTTACGTGTTCACTTTACAACCGGAGACACACAAACACTGACAAACTTGCTTTTGGATAATCAATTGGATTTCATTATCGCGTTTAACGTCGCCAGACATGAAAAAATCCAATTTGCAGCACGGCACAGGACTAAGATTGGGCTGGTCCACCTCCCAAAACTATTCGATGAAAAAACGAAATCCATAGAATTGTACGAGTGCCTCAAATGGCCACTTTGCTTTCCTGACAAAAACTTATCAGTGCATACGCGTCTTTATTCGGAGATCCTGAGACAGAACAGTAGCTTTGATATTTCCGCCACAAGCAATTCGTTTAATTTGCTTGCTAGCCTGGTTCGTGAAGGTGCCGGAGTCAGTTTTATGACTTGGTATGACATTGAAAAACAAGTGATGAATGGTGAATTGGCGTTTACGCCACTGAAAGACAAACGACTAGAAGAAGAACTCTGCGTGTGCTTGCCGTCTACTGTAAAAATGAACGAACAGACCCAAAGTATAATCAATAGTATTCTTAAAGTAATCCAGTGACCACAAACACCGATTCTGGTTTGAGAGGGCGTTTTATGCGGTTATTTTTTGCACTGACCTTTGATGATGATACAAAGCGCAACTTAATGACGTACCAAAATTTATTGCGTTCAAGCGGTATAAATGGCCGACATACTCGTACAGCGAACCTCCATCTCACGTTGGCTTTTGTCGGTGAAGCGACGCAAGAGCAGAAGCAAAAGTTAATCCGTATCTTGCGTCAGTTGAAATCAAAATGTGATGGTCTACAAATCGATCATTTAGGTGCGTTTCACCAAAAACGAAGTCGGTTGGTTTGGATGGGAATAGCAAGCAATCGCGCATTAATGAATTTACAAAGAGAATTGACGACAGCACTGAAAGCACAAGGCTTTGCTACTGAAGCAAAAAAGTATATGCCCCATATTACGCTTTTCCGTCATGATACTGGCGATACACAGCTAAAGTACGTCGATGTTAAGGCGCGACACGTTGATGTTTATTCAATTGCGCTAATGGAAAGTATATACGTTGACAATAAGCTAGCTTATCGAGTTGTCGATGAGGTGCTTCAGAGTCAGGGATAGGCTCCCTGACTCGTGACTATAACAAACGCGATTAACGCTCTCTCCCCTTCTAAGTAATCTCAACAGGATTGAAAAGCAGGTTTGCTATTTTTTATTTTTCGGTACCCAAGCCGTGCGGTCAATATCCAAATCAGGGAACTCATCGGGATTGAATTCCGGATGCTCAGCACCGGCAGCAAGTTTCTTCCTGTAATCCTTTAACAAACGCATTGCGGTTGGGAATAGCATAATCAATGCCAGCAAGTTTACGATGGCGAGTATCCCCATCATCGGGTCAGAGAAGAAAAATACTGAAGTCGCGCCTGGTGCAACCGCGCCAACAAATACGATAGCTATAACGGCAATTCGTAAAATGTGCAGCGACAATTTGCGCTGAGACATAAAGGTAAGTGCGTTTTCACCCAGATAGTAGTTGTAGATAACCGAACTAAACGAGAACAACAAAATAGCACCGGTTAGATAGTACTGAGACCACTGACCGAGGTGAGACACCAAAGACTGTTGAGTAAGGACAACGCCATCAACACCTTCGGCTCCCGGCACATAGACATCTCCGAGTAGAATCACGAAGGCGGTACAGCTACATACAACAATCGTATCGATAAATACGGACAGTGACTGAGTAATCCCCTGACTTATAGGATGAGATACATCTGCCGTTGCCGCGACATTAGGCGCTGAACCTAAACCCGCTTCATTTGAGAACAAACCTCGTCGTAGACCGTTAGCCAACGCAGCCCCCATACCACCGCCCACGACTTCCTCAATACCGAAAGCATTTTTAACGATAGTCATAATAACGCCTGGGAGCTCCGCAATGTTGATAATGATGACAAGCAACGCTAAGGCAACATACGCAACCGCCATGATTGGAACGATAACATCGGCCGCTTTCGCAATACGATGGATACCACCATAGATAATGAATCCAACAGCAATAGAAAGAAACACACCAGTGTACAAACGGTCAATACCAAGGCTGTCTGAAGCGGCACCTGCAACGGTATTGCCCTGAAATGCATTAAATCCGATAGCGAAAGAAGCGATCAGACAAACCGCATAAACGTAGGCGAGCCAACGATAGTCCTCACCAAGACCATGAATAATCGTACGCGCAGCACCGCCACGAAAATCATTGCCTTCCTTTCGTTTATAAAGCTGAGCGAGAGAACATTCGACCAAACTGGTCGCCATACCAACCAATGCCACCGCCCACATCCAGAAGACGGCTCCCGGCCCACCAAGCGTGATTGCAACAGCAACACCAGCGATGTTACCGCCACCTACACGTCCACCAATAGAGAGTAAAAGCGCTTCACGACCAGAGATAGCTTTTTCATCTGAAGTCTGGTTTTTCGTCAGCAATACGCGAAACATTCGCTTGAAGAACCGGAATTGAACAAAGTCAGTTACGATCGTAAAGAATAGACCAAAGATCACGAGGAACGGGACAAGAGCCCAACCCCATGTGAGGTCTCCGATAATACCAAAAAAGGATTCAAGTAATTGCATCATTATTCCTCAAATTAATTAAAGGCTTTCTGATTTATTAACTATACATTTGATAAATAAGTATAAATTTTTCAGTCCATGATAATCGGCACATCAGTTTTGTTTTTTCGATAAAACATCATGTAACTATTATGATAGTCAGTGAATTTGGGGATAGGAATAAAGATTGCGTAGCTAAAGATCATCGGGAAGCGATCGCTTTAAATGGCAAGTAGCATTTGTTTTTCTACAGGATGAGAAACAAAAAAATGCCCCTATTCGAGAGTCCGTGAATAGAGGCATTTAAAATTGAATGGCGTTTTGTAATAGCGTGTTATGCAGCTTCGAATGCTAAAGCTTTCTTCTCTACCTGACGGAAAATCAGCGTCAGAATGCCGTTGACCGTTAAGTAGAATGCACCCGCAACACCAAATACGGTAAGCGTATCGTAAGTTTGAGCGTTGATACGCTGCGCGTACCCCATAAGATCCATGATGGTGATGGTGCTCGCCAGAGAAGTCCCCTTGAAGACCAAGATCACTTCATTGGAATATGCCGGAACCGCGCGGCGAATCGCATACGGAAGCAATACTTTTAACGTAGTGGACTTGTTCATGCCGAGCGCACGACAAGCTTGCCACTGGCCTGATGGAATTGCGTTGAAAGCACCTTTAAACAACTGAGTACTGTATGACGCGGTATTCAACGCTAAAGCGAACATGGCACAGAACCATGGCTGGCTTAGCCATGACCACAAGAAGCTCTCCCTGATGACATCAAATTGCCCTGGGCCGTAGTAGACCAGAAAAATCTGTACCAACAGTGGTGTTCCCGTAAACAAGGTAATGATGCCTCGACTCAACCAATGCAAGCCTGGCGTACGCAGAATCAACGTTAGTGTCATCAACAAAGCAAGGATACAGCCGACAACCAACGACGCTGCGGTCAGTTGGATGCTGGTGCCAAGACCTTCAAGCAATTGCCAAACGTGTTGTTCGTTCATGCGGTAGCCTCCTGACCCATGCTGATTCCTTTAACCGAAAACTTCTTATCGATTAGCTTCACCGCTCGTTGTGTTATCAAAGTAATCACCAAATAAACGGCAGCCGCTGTCGCGTACCAAGTAAACGCCTCGTGTGTCGCAGCAGATGTAAGCTGAGCTTGCTTAAGAAGGTCAGTCACACCAATCAGAGAAACCAATGCGGTATCTTTGAGCAACACCAACCACTGGTTAGTGAGCCCTGGTAAAGCGTGTCTTACCGCTTGGGGCAAAACAACGCGTACAAAGGCGTGAATCGGACCGATCCCCAGCGCGCTCGCTGCTTCTCTCTGCCCTTTTCCGACCGCTTTGAGAGCACCACGCAACGTCTGAGAAGCGTAAGAGGCGAAGATCAATGACAGCGCAATCACACCAGACAAAAACGGGCTAACTTCAATAAAGTCACCGGTGATCAAAAACAGAACCTGTGTTGAGCCAAAATAGATGAACAACACAACAAGAAGCTCTGGCAATCCGCGAATCACCGTGACAAAGGCTGTTGTTGGCCATTTCACGAATAAACGACGAGACATTTCACCGCTGGCGAATAACACTGCCAGAATCAAACCGACTAACAGACTTGTAAAAGCTAACTGGACTGTCATCCAACTAGCTTGCACAAGCGATAAAGAGTAACCCGTTAACACCATATTAGTTACCGAAGTACTTGTTGAAGATCACGTCATATTGACCGTTTGCTTTTACGGTTTTAAGCGCAGTATTCAGTTTGTTTACAAGTTCTTCATTGTCTTTGTTTACCGCGATACCAAAACCGTTACCGAAGTACTTCGCATTCGTTACACGTTCGCCAACGTAAGTCAGGTTATCTTCTTTCTTAAACCATTCAGCGACAACGGCTGTATCACCGAAAACAGAATCAATACGTCCGTTTTTCATATCGATGAATGCGTCTTGGTAGCTTGCATAAGGAACCGCAGTCACACCAGGAAGCTGCTCAAGCAGGTATGTTTGGTGAGTGGTACCATTTTGTACACCGACACGCTTGCCTTCTAGCTGAGTTTTATCCGCAACTTTGCCTTTCACAGAAACGAATGCAGCTGAGTTGTCGTAGTACGAATCAGAAAAGTTTACTTGCTCTAAACGCGCATCAGTGATGTCCATCGCTGAGATAGCCGCATCGTAACGTTTGAATTTTAATGCAGGAATCAAGCTGTCAAAAGCTTGGTTGTAGAAGCTACATTTTGTTTCCATTTCTTTACAAAGTGCGTTCGCAAGATCCACATCGAAGCCTTGGATTTGGTTATTTTCATCCATGTATTCGAATGGTGCGTACGTCGCTTCCATCGCGAATTTGATTTCTTCTTGAGCTGCTGCATTTGCAGACATAAGGCCGATTAGTGAAGCTAGTAAAATCTTTTTCATTGCAATACTCCGTGTGTACGTCTTGGGCTGACACTCGCAATGACAGCCGGTCATCTGTGATGGTTGTTTATAGCTACACCCTTTTATGGGTATACATTTTTTAATGTTTTAAATAATCAGCAAACTGAGTCGTCTGCGGATTGGTAAAGGCGTCGTTTGTACCATGCTCAACAATATGCCCTTTCTCAAGGTACAAAACATGGCTGGCAATCTTTTTGGCAAAATCCACTTCGTGTGTCACCACAACCTGAGTAATGCCCGTGCCACTTAAATCTTTAATGATCTTAACTACTTGGTTCGTAATCTCAGGATCAAGCGCAGCCGTTGGCTCATCAAACAAAAGAACTTCTGGTTTCATCATCAAAGCACGTGCTATCGCAACTCGCTGCTGTTGACCACCGGATAGCTGCATTGGCCAAGCATCCGCTTTATCGGCCAAATGTAAGGTCGCTAAAATCTGCATCGCCTGCTGTTTAGCTTCATCTTTTGCCATGCCAGAGACTTTGACTGGTGCTTCAATCAAGTTCTCCATCACCGTCATATGAGGCCAAAGGTTGTATTGCTGGAACACCATACCGACTTTACGGCGAAGCGCTAAACCATGCTTTTCTTTAATTTCAGTTGAAAAGTCGAAAGCGTCATTCGCGATGTTTAACTGGCCATTATCTGCACCTTCTAAAAGGTTGAGAACGCGCAGCAGAGAGCTTTTCCCTGCGCCGCTTGGGCCTAATAACACCAATGTTTCACCGCTTTCACAATTAAAACTGACATCGTGAAGAACTTGTGTATCACCGTAGGATTTGTTGATCCCGCAAACCTGAATACTCATGCTGTCATACCGCATTAATTGTCATCGGGCGTTAATATTACCAATAAGTGTGTTTTATGCAATATATATGTATAAAAATATATTTTGTTAAATTATTGTATGTGTAAATTACAGCATCTCAGAGCATATGACTGGTTTGATGAGTAAACAAATTACAGAGTCGAGTAAATAAGAAAGTGCATCAAAAACGATGAGTTGAGACGTGATTAAGTGCAGGAGGTAACCTTTGGATTGGATTGCGATTTACTCGCCGTGGTGTCCCCCACCACTTGGATAAATTCATAATCAGTAATGGGGGAACCTTTAGTAATGCGACGTGCCGCTGTAATCAGCCAACGTTCTAATAGCGCAACTCCTTGAGCTATCAGGGCATTGAATTAGAACGAGTTAGACATATCCGAAACTAAATATTATTGCGGAGGAATATTCTGATTCATTCTGAATAAGTTATTCGGATCATACTTTTTCTTTATTTCCTGAAGACGTGCGTACGTTGGGCCATAAGCAGACTCGGTGCGTTCCGACTCGTCCTGAGTCAGGAAGTTGATGTAAGCACCGCCACTGGCAAAAGGTCTGGTTTTCGCGAAGAAATCACGCGCCCAAGTAATGCATTTTTCATCATCCTCCGCGGCATCCCAACGCCCGTGGACATTAAGAACGTACTCAGCATCACGACAAGAATACGCCATCGATTCAGGCGCAGGGCGGGAAGCGGCACAGCCTAGAGAGGCGATAAAAATCTCACATTGAGGTGACGGTAATTTCCCTGCGTATTCGATAGCAGCGTCTATCACCCCTTCGCTGAGCTCGGTAAAGTTATGTGACTTCCAATAATTACGTGCACCCGGCGTTAAAAGTGGATCAAAGGCTTGCTGCCATGCGGCAAAAGGTTGTACACCGATGTGCTCACCATGAGCATCACCAAATGACCGAAGCGGTTCAATCAGCTTTTCACCCTCGGAAGGATCTCCCGCATAACAAATGGCAAGAACGACGACCTCTTTACCATGAACCTCTTCCGGCAAAAAAGGTAAAGGTGGCGCTTTACGGCTAACCATCCAAACACTGAGTTCTTCTGGAGCGGTTTTCGTGAATTGGGCGAATTGACTAATGACGGACTTGGCTTGACTAAATGGGAATACGATCAGGCCGCTAAGTACATCAGGACCAACAGGGTGAAGCTGGAACTCAAATTGAGTAACGATGCCAAAGTTACCACCGCCCCCCCGAAGTGCCCAGAATAAATCTTGATTTTCTGTCTCACTAGCAAGCAATTGACGCCCATCTGCTGTCACCACGTTCGCAGATACCAAGCTATCAATCGTCATACCATATTTACGACTTAGCCAGCCAAAGCCGCCACCTAGCGTTAAACCAGCAATACCCGTCGTAGAATTAATACCTACAGGAGTGGCCAGACCATAATTTTGTGTCTTCGCATCGATGTCACCAAGGGTACAACCGGGTCCGACAATCGCCTTTTGTGCTGACGGATAGACCTGAACCTCGTTAAGAAGAGTTAAGTCTATCATCAAACCATCATCACACACGGCATTACCAGCAATGTTGTGCCCTCCTCCTCGAACAGAGACGAGCAAATTGTTTTCTCTAGCGAAATTCACTGACAACACAACATCTTCCGCCGATTTACAGCGAGCGATCATACCGGGCTTGCGGTCTATCATGCCGTTCCAAATTTTACGAACCTCATCATAAGACGCATCATCAGGTAAAATAGCCTCACCACCGAAATGTTTTATAAAGTCTTCGACCTTAGCGCTTTCGATACTTTTCATACAAGTTGCCTCATACGTTTTGCATGAGCACTTGCGAGTATTGAATAAGACACCCAAGCTCCTCATACTTAAACGTTTATTTAGAGTAGCTATTATCCAGTTACAATGATCTGCTTCTTAAACCTCAATATATTGCTAAAAAGTAGATCGTCCATTTTCTAAAGTAGGCAAGATAAGGAAAACAGTATTTTCGAGTTTAATCAGGTCACTGTAATTAGGTTTAATCGTCTAATTTACTTGTCTACCTTGGAACCCGAGCTCCAACAATAGATTCGGGGTGATACAGTTTTTAAAACGCTTAAAGTGTATGAGCAATTCATTGAGATAGTTATGAAAAAGCGTCTCATTACTGATAATTAAATCAATTAAATAAGAGTCATCCTTATTTTCATATAGTTAGCCAATAACTTCAGTTTAAAGGTGTATGAATGTTCAAAGCTTATGAAGGTGATAAAGTTATGCAAATTTAGGCTCTTTTAATAACCATTAATTATATAAAACGACTTCACTGGCCTTTTATCTATTATTCAAACTAATTTATGAAAGGCGAGATAATTTTTAGCCTACGAATATTACTAATACTTCAAGCACACGTTATCACCTCTCCTATTTCAGATTAAAACACTCTCCCTTCCACAGAGAATCCATAAACGTTATTTACCTCTTATCGCGCTAAGAAATCAGTTCTAGATTGATAGGCTTAGCTTATTAAATTAATCGGTCTAAGTGATATGATAAATCTCATGTTCCTTACTATTATCAATTACAAGTTACTGAGATGTATAAACATTAACTTCTAAACAGATAATCAAACAGTGATAAAACACTTACATTTTCTGTTTTAAGAAAAAATAATATTTCACTGCTAAAAGGACACCCTATGAACAACAGCGATAATAACTCAGCAGGAAAGTGCCCGGTAATGCATGGTGGCATGACTTCCACCGGTTCGACCGTGATGGAATGGTGGCCGAACGCGCTTAACTTAGACATTCTCCATCAGCACGACAAAAAAACAAACCCACTTGGAGAAGACTTCGACTACCGTGAAGCACTTAAATCACTTGACGTTGAAGCCTTAAAAAATGATTTGAAAGCGCTAATGACGGACAGTCAAGATTGGTGGCCAGCAGACTGGGGACACTACGGCGGCTTAATGATTCGTATGGCGTGGCACTCCGCTGGTAGCTACCGCACCACTGATGGTCGCGGGGGTGGTTCAACTGGTAACCAACGCTTTGCGCCACTTAACTCTTGGCCAGACAACGGTAACTTAGATAAGGCTCGTCGCTTGTTATGGCCAATTAAGAAAAAATACGGCAACAAAATAAGCTGGGCGGATTTAATGCTTCTTGCGGGTAACATGGCATATGAATCTATGGGTCTTAAAACCTTTGGATTTGCCTTTGGCCGAGAAGATATCTGGCATCCAGAAAAAGACATTTACTGGGGTTCAGAAAAAGAATGGTTAGCGCCAAGTGGTGGTAAAGGTACCCGTTACTCTGGCGAACGTGACCTTGAAAACCCTCTGGCAGCAGTGATGATGGGTTTGATTTACGTGAACCCAGAAGGTGTGGACGGTAATCCAGACCCTCTTAAAACCGCAGCCGACATGCGCGTTACCTTTGCACGTATGGCGATGAATGATGAAGAGACCGTCGCTTTAACGGCAGGTGGTCACACGGTTGGTAAAGCTCACGGTAATGGCGACGCGGCAAACTTAGGTCCAGACCCTGAAGGTGCGGATATTGAAGAGCAAGGTCTTGGTTGGAATAACCACAAATCTCGCGGCATTGGCCGTGACACCGTAACTAGCGGAGTTGAAGGCGCTTGGACAAGCCATCCGACTCAATGGGACAACGGCTATTTCAAAATGCTACTAGAACATGAGTGGCAACTAACTAAAAGCCCTGCCGGCGCTTGGCAATACGAGCCTGTAGATATCGCAGAAGAAGATAAGCCGGTCGATGTTGAAGATCCGTCAATTCGTTACAACCCAATGATGACAGATGCCGATATGGCTTTGAAGGCTGACCCTGAGTATCGCAAGATTTCTGAGCGCTTCTACCAAGACCAAGAGTACTTCAACGAAGTATTCGCGAGAGCCTGGTTTAAGCTGACGCACCGCGATTTAGGCCCTAAAGCGCGTTACATTGGCCCAGATGTACCAGCCGAAGATCTTATCTGGCAAGATCCAATCCCTGCTGGCACGACCAACTACGACGTAGACTCAGTAAAGGCAAAAATTGCAGCAACGGACTTAAGCGTTTCTGATTTGGTTTCAACAGCTTGGGACAGTGCACGTACATTCCGACACTCGGATCTTCGAGGTGGTGCTAACGGCGCACGTATACGCTTAGCTCCACAAAACGCATGGGAAGGCAACGAACCACAACGTCTGGCTCGCGTACTTGATGTACTAACTAAGATTGCAGATGAATCTGGTGTCAGCGTGGCGGATACTATCGTGCTTGCTGGTAATGTCGGGCTTGAACAAGCAATTAAAGCGGCAGGTTTTGACGTTACAGTGCCATTTACACCTGGTCGCGGCGATGCTACGGCTGAGCAAACCGATGTTGAGTCATTCGATGTCCTTGAACCAGTGGCTGACGGATTCCGAAACTGGCAGAAACAGCATTATGCCGTTAAACCAGAGGAAATGCTGCTAGACCGTGCACAGCTGCTTGGTCTGACCGGTCCAGAAATGACGGTACTACTAGGTGGTATGCGTGTACTTGGTACTAACCACGGCGGTACTCAACATGGTGTGTTTACTGACCGTGTAGGTGCGCTGACCAATGACTTCTTCGTAAACCTAACGGACATGTCGTACACATGGAAACCAACTGGCCGCAACTCTTACGATATTTGTGACCGTAAAACAGGTGAAGCGAAATGGACAGCAACGCGCGTAGACTTAGTCTTTGGGTCAAACTCCATCTTGCGTTCTTATGCTGAAGTGTACGCTCAAGATGACAATCAAGAGAAGTTCGTAAAAGACTTTATCTCGGCTTGGACGAAAGTCATGAACGCAGACCGATTCGATTTGGTTTAATAACGAGCCACATACACTGGAAATGCACTTTGGTGCGTATTAAATCAAAAGCCGCTATTTTTAGCGGCTTTTTGTTTACACTGTAAATCTATTACAGTTTAACCCAGACTTGTGGGAACTCATCACTGTCTGTTTGAACGTTGATACTAACCAAAGAATCATTATCCACTTCAAGCGTCGCAATATTTACATTTCCAATCTGAATGCATTGCGCATCAAGCAGTTCCATCATGATTACGCTTTCTAATCCTGCCGAAGTAAAAAGCGAACCTTCACTGCTACACGCAGATCCAGTTAACGCGATTGCCCCCGATTCATCAATCGACATTTGATACAGTCCGTCAGAGTATCTTGCCTGATAAGTGCCAGCATAATTGCTCAGGTCAGCGCTCTCTTTGGTGATGGGTAATAAAACGGAAGAACCATTAGCATTATTACAAGTTAAGTTAGTACCGCTCATTTCACAGTTAACGGAAGCGGTTAAAAACGTAATTTGATCATTGCTTAGAGCCCCTAGGTACGAAGTTTGATGTTCTCTCGCATCCCAAAGCGTAAGTTGTGGCTCCACTCCCTCTTGTATAACGACCTGCGCACCATCTGGAGAGGCGTCATCCGCCCAAATAACGCCTGAGTAAACACCACTTTGCACATGCGCTTGCCTGTTGTCATCACTGTCGCTATTACATCCCCACAGAGCGGAAACCGATAATAAAGTAACAAACAAAGTATTGTGTCGATTCATTCTTGTCGCTCCTATTCCAAGCCAACAAGACGTTGTTCTACCAATGCCACTTTACCGCGCGCCGCTTGAACGTTACCGTCAATGGTACTGATAGTAATGTACCCTTGTTTTACAGCAACACCCTCAGAGTTCTGATTAGTATCGCCGGCATCACCCATGTTAAATGCGAGTCCTTTTTTGTCTTTTAGTAAAGCCACCGCTTCAACTTGCGCTTCGCTAGAGTCCATTCCCTCTTCCATTAGGCGTTTCATCATGTAGTAGACTGCGGTGCTTTGCTGCGAAAGATCTTCACTAAATGCAAACTCTGCCCCCGCGTTCCAACCTACGTCGGTAAACTTGTATCCCAGGTGGTTGTTCATGTCTTCTGGCGTGTTCAAGTTTAATCCCGTATAGGCAGGTAAAAGTGGTGCTCCCGATGACTGGCTCGCAACGAGCTGAGCCACAATATCAACGACAACATTAGCTACAAGCTGAGACTGTTCGGCGTCACTTGAAGTATTATGATGAGCACTAATGGCAATCGCAGGAATACCTCGGCTCAAAGCCGCCATTGTTGCACCTAGCGTTCCAGAGTTGTTGTTCATATAACCTAAGTTGTTACCCTCATTAGGACCTGATATGACGAGATCTGGCTCTTGTCCCCAGACATTCTTCGCCGCTATATCGATACCGTAAATCGCCGCCATGACTGGTGTCCCTTCGACATAATCTTTATATGCAACACTCGTATCTGTATCACCGACACAATATTCCTGGTCTCCAGCCTGGGATTCATCAATCGACACTGGGCGGTAGTGACTCATTGCGCCACCTTTACCACTTTGCCCCGTACAAGGTGCAGACATGATCACATCGTGGCCTGCTTCCTCTAATGCTGATTTCAACAGTTGGATGTTGGTTGTTTCCCAGCTATCGTCGTTGGTTAAAACGATATTCAACGCAAGTGCATTTGCTGACATTGCACATGAAGAGCCCACCGCCATCGCAAGGCAAAGTTTTGATAATTTTTTCATAATATTTCCGTTTATTTCACTGCTTTTAGTTTCCATTCAGACACCTTGTCCGAACTCAGTGGCAGCTACTTTGACGAAAAATGATGAAGCTTCTGTTACAAATATATCTGATTACAGCTTAGAGATATCTATAAAATATTATCCATTAATTTCAATAAGATAAGTCAACTTTCATTTATTGAAATATCATTTGGAGATATCTTCAAACGATAAATTGATTGCGTATTGTCTTCTTGTTTATCACTTTCAAAGCCAAATTGTTCAATAAAGCTTTCTCCTAAACTATTAACCAATGCATCTTTAATTTTATTGCGATTTTGGTCGAGCGTTTTTGCCTTTAATCCGTTCTGCTTGAGTTCACTGATTGCTCTTCCGTGACCACCATAATTTTCCATCAATGTAATCAGCTCCGCAGCCAGTGATTGGGAAGGTCGGTTACTTGGCGGATTCAATACCCAACCGTCATTAGAATGCGTCATGCGCTTTTTCGCGTACCATAGCCAGTAAATTGCCGGAGTAGTAGACATTGGAATAATGACATCATTGACACGCACTTCGACATTCCCACTATTGAGTAAAAACGACAACGTTAGTGGCTTAGATGCCTGTTCAAGCAACGTGAATCTCTCTTCTACAGATTGAAACTTTTCCGCTTCGGTTTCGAGAACTCGTCTGAGGTAATCCTCATTAATGCCCCTGTCTGGATTTGTTGCACGAAATTTCTCAATAGCTTGCTTCCAACGCTTTTGATCAACACTGCTTCCGCCAATTTGCAGTAATCGCTTAAGCAGTTTCAGGTCATCTGTATTAAGTGGACGAGGCTGAAAAGAGATAAATAGGACCGACAAAGCGGCGCACAAAATAGAGGTAAAAAGCCAGTTCTCGCCTTGCAATTGACAGTTTATATCGATTAAGTCGCCAGTTTGGTCTGCAGATAAATCGAGAGAAAATGTTAATGGTAGTCTCAGAGAGGAGTTGTCTTCAGGAGACAAAGACGGCGCGGCAGTATGACACTGGCTAAAAATTTGTATTGGGTTGTACCAACTAACCTGATCCAACAACAGCTGGCTTTTCAATTTGAAAATACGTTGTGTTTCTGGGCGCTCACCCATTTCCGCACCATCAAGCCAAATATGACTGCGCGCAGACATTAAGTCTTGATTCACAAATTGCGAATAACGGTATTGGGTAAAAAACGCACCACAGACTAAGGACACCATCAAATAAAATAACGTCAGCCCCGCCAATATTTTCCAGTTGTCCTGCGCTATCACTTTCAAAGGCATTATCCGATCTCTCCTAACGCTTGAGCTAACCGTTGGCGAAGCATCTCATCTGACAAACGCACCCACGAATGAGAAACAAACCATCCACCTGCAGAAACACCATTGGCAATCACCGCTGTATGTACCTTCAGTTCATATTGGTTTATCGGGCTATGATTGGTCCCCGAAATCACGTCAACCTCTCCTTTCTTGAAGGCGTCAATCATTGCTTTACGCGTTGGATATAAAGTCACCAGAGAAGAGCGCACATCAATAGAGAGCGACGTGAACTGTTTTACCGGAAGCTGGTAGCCCGAACGGCTAAAGGTATCGTTCAGTAAACCTATTCGATGGGTCTTTAGAAACTGATCATCAATCGGTTGATTAGCAAACCACAACACATCATAACCAGACAGGCTGAGCAGTTTGTCGTAATAATTGGTGTAGTCGGGGCTCAAGCCGGAAAGTTGGTATTCCCTCGCCCACATCACATCAAATTTTTGACTATAAATGGTTTTCGGCGTCACCTGTCTGCGAGGAAGCCAATGCACCACGATATCCGAATACTGACCATTAAACTCCGGGGCTTCACATAATTTTGATAGCAACGGTAATGCCATAGCGTGAGCAGGAATGAGTATATCCAATTGGTCTCGATCAGAAACAGGTTGATAGTTCTGATCGAGTTCCGAACAGGATAACTGGTTAAATGATGTAACTGGCGGTAATTCAGCACGGGGCGATTGAATAACCAAGAGAAGTGAGGTTATCAATAAAAGACAACCTGTTTTAAAGATCCATGGTGCGTGATTGTGGTTCCATAGCCGCGTTAGCACGTCGTTCATAACGATGATTCGTTCCTTCATTTTTGTGAAGAATTTACTTAATTGTTATTACGCCGATATGACAATGCGCACGATTCAATTGAACAGCTATTCACGCAATATTCGATTCATCTAGTGCATGCGAACATACAAGAAGTATCTCAACTCAGCTACTCGCTCACAAGCATCGCCTCTATAGCTTATGGACAAGTTGAGCTGTTCAAAACCTAATCACTTAATAGCGAATATGAACAAACTGACAATTAACGGTTGAAATTGGTAACGTTCTCATTTAATTTTAGCCATCCAAACGGCTAGATTTCCATTTAAAGGTGTAAGAAAAATGAAAACAAATACGATGTTGATTCTTGATGGTGGTATGGGACGAGAATTAAATCGTCGTGGTGCGCCTTTTCGTCAGCCGGAGTGGTCTGCGCTTGCTATGATCGAAGCGCCTGAAATCGTTAAAGATGTACACACTGACTACATTCAAAGCGGTGCTCAGGTAATTACAACTAACAGTTACGCATTGGTGCCATTTCATATCGGAGAAGCGCGCTTCAAAGAAGCAGGACAATCACTCGCTGCGCTTTCTGGCCAAGTAGCAAAGGAAGCGGCACAAGGGACAGGCGCTAAAGTCGCGGGTTCACTTCCTCCTCTATTCGGCTCATACCGACCAGACCTGTACGATCAGGAACACGTACGTGACTTAGCGACTCCGTTAATTCTTGGCTTGTCAGATTCGGTCGATTTCTGGCTCGCGGAAACGCAAAGCTTAATTGCCGAATCTGTGGCAGTAAAAGCGTTGGTAGATGAATTAACCTCTGAAGTGAAGCCATTTTGGGTCTCGTTTACACTGGAGGATTCTGAGCCTACAGACGAGCCATGTCTGCGCTCCGGTGAGACGGTACAACAGGCGGTGAAAACCATGGCACAAGCTGGGGTAAGCGCCATTTTGTTTAACTGTTGCCAACCAGAAATCGTAGAAGAAGCATTACAAGTCTCAGTGAGTACACTAGAGGAACTCGGTTTATCTCACATCCGCCTTGGTGTTTACGCGAATGCGTTTCCTCCGCAACCAAAAGATGCAACGGCTAACGATGGTCTCGATGAAATTCGTGACGACTTAAGCCCTGATGCTTACCTGATTTGGGCAGAAAAATGGCGTCAATCTGGCGCGTCTATCATCGGTGGTTGCTGTGGTATCGGGCCCGAACACATTGCTAAGCTAAGTCAGCATTTCAAAGGTTAGGTTAAATATGTCGCAAGGAAATCGAATTGGCTTAACCGCATTGACAGCGTTAGTCTTTAGTTCAATGGTTGGTGCAGGCATATTCAGCCTACCGCAAAACATGGCTGAGGTAGCCGGACTCAATGCGATGATCGTCGGCTGGACGATTACTGGCGTCGGCATTCTGCTTCTGGCAGGCTGCTTTCTTCACTTATCTCGCCTTAAGCCAGATTTGGACGGCGGCATCTATGCCTATGCCAGAGAAGGGTTTGGTGATCTCGCAGGTTTCCTTTCTGCATGGGGCTATTGGTTGTGTGCAACGATCGGCGTTGTAGGCTACCTTGTCGTTGCCTTTGCTGCGCTCGGCGCTTTTGTAGATACCCCAGACTTCCCGTTATTTGGTGACGGTACAACCATCTATGCCTTCATCTGCGAGTCCCTCGTGCTGTGGTCAGTTCACGGTTTGATCCTAAGAGGAGTCACGCAAGCCGCCTTCATCAATTTGCTGGCGACGTTGGCTAAAAGCGTACCGTTAATCCTCTTTGTCTGCGCCGCTTACTACTTCTTTGATACCGATACTTTTCATATCGATCCACAAGGAGAAACACTACAACAACCTTTTATAGAGCAAGTGAAAGGTACGATGCTAATTACACTGTGGGTGTTTACTGGTATTGAAGGTGCAGTAATTTTGTCGGGACGAGCAAAAAACCGCAAAGACATAGGTCGCGCAACTTACCTTGGTGTTATCGCCGCCTTAATCTTGTACGTTTTGATTTCTCTTATGTCACTCGGAATTGCTTCTCGTGCAGAGATAGCCACGATATCGAATCCTTCGATGGCTGGGCTGATGGCTGCGATGACTGGTTCGTGGGGTAAAGCGGTGATCAGTATTGGTTTAATTGTATCGGTGCTGGCGTCGTACTTAAGCTGGATTTTGTATTCTGCCGAAGTCCCTTACACCGCGGCTAAATACGGTGCGTTTCCGAAGTTCTTTGCGAAATCTAACGATAACGACACCCCGAAAAACTCGCTGTTCCTAACCAGTTTAACGGTGCAACTGTGTTTAATACTCGTAATGCTTACAGGTGAAGGTTATAACACGCTCGTTTTGATTTCGACGTCAATGATTTTGATACCCTATTTCTTGGTTGGCGCGTATCTGCTTAAGTTATCCATCCAGACTAACGCTCGCTTGCAGTTAAAATTGATTGGCTTTGGAGCCAGTATTTATGGCATTTGGCTGGTTTATGCGGCGGGTGTCGATACCCTGCTGCTTTCAGCGATTCTATATATTCCAGGAATTGCGTTATACGTGTACAGCCGACGTCAACATCGATTGAACCCGACCTCGGCATAAAAACGATATTAACGATAAAAACGTCGCTCGATTTAAAAAAAAGGATGGCATCACAGCCATCCTTTCTCAAATCTCGAACCGCAATACTTAGGCCACTGCCTTTCCATCCACACAGCAGCTCTTCAGACTCTGCATGATTTTGTCGACGAGTTGGCCCAGACGTGCTTCAGTCGGTCTCGTACTGGCAAACGCCCGCAACCCGTAAATATTCATCACCAGAAAATCACTTAACAACTCGCAATCGGTCCCTGGTGCAATTTCTTCATTCTGTTTTGCTAACTCTAGCTTGGATTGAATACTGAGTTTCCATTGCTCAAGCATGTTACAAATGATGGCTTCGATTTCTTCATCTTGCTGATCAAGCTCACTCAACGCCTTTTGCAATAAACAGCCTTTACCGTTTTCACATTCGCTGAACTCGATAATGTCATGAAGATAACGTTCAAAGCCGGACAGAATCTGTTTAGGGTCGTTGAAGAACTGCTCAAAAGCCTGAGATTTCGTCGTCGTGTAATGGTCAAGAGAAGCGAGCAATAGGCCTCTTTTGTTCTCAAATGCGCAATAAATAGAGCCCGGATGCAGCCCAGTCGCACGCTTCAAATCTTGCATGCTGGTTTTATTGTAGCCCTTAGCAATGAACTCATTCATCGCTGAGCTTAAAACATATTCTCGGTCGAATTCGGCATTTCTCATCTGACATTTCTCAACTAGCTGGGCTCTATAACCTTACAAACACCCTAAGTTTACTGGGGTTAACAAGGTTTAACAAGCTATTTGAATGAACGTTCAAAAAACATCTTGAATGATCATTCAAAAAAGGGTTAGCATATTACCCCAGCGTTCATTAGGAGCATGCTCATGACAAAAACATTATTCGAAGCGTATAAACTCAACGACAAAATTACACTGAAAAACAAAATTGCAATGGCGCCACTCACGCGCTGTATGGCAGACGATGATCTGGTGCCTACTGATGCAATGGTGGATTACTACGCAAAACGTGCAGATGCAGGTTTGATCATTTCCGAAGCAACCATTATTCGTGCAGATGGTCAGGGTTACCCGAATACGCCGGGGCTTTTTACCCAAGCACAAATTGAAGGTTGGAAAAAAGTCACCGACGCTGTGCACGCGAACGGCGGTAAGATCTTTGCCCAGCTTTGGCATACTGGCCGTGTCGCTCATCCGCACTTCTTTGGTGGAGAGTACGTATTAGCGCCTTCTGCGCTCGCATTTGATGGCACCGTTCCTCGTATGCGCGAACTTGTTTACACCGTGCCAAAACCAGCCACTCACGAAGAAATTGCTCAGCTCGTAGAAGACTACGCACAGGCGGCACAAAACGCGATTGATGCAGGATTTGATGGCGTTGAGATCCACGCTGCCAATGGTTACCTGCTGGATCAGTTCCTACACTTCGATACAAACCATCGAACAGATGAATACGGTGAAACACCAGAAAACATGTCCCGTTTTCCACTTGAAGTGATAGATGCCGTTGTTGCCCGTATCGGTTCAGAACTTGTTGGCTTGCGCGTGTCCCCTGCTGGTTACATGCATATAGAAGCTGACCCTCGCGACCGTCAGGTGTTTGATTACTTCCTGCCAGAAGTAGAAAAGCGCAACTTGGCTTACTTGCACGAAGGTATGTTTGATGACAGCGTAGAATTTGACTTCCTTGGTGGCCGCGTATCGCAATACCTGCGTGAGACTTACTCAAAGACGTTGATGGGTGTGGGTGGCTATACCGCAGAAACTGGCGCAGAAGCTATCCAAGCGAATAAATTTGATTTGGTTGCCATTGGTCGTCAATTCATCGCAAACCCAGACTACGTAAACCGAGTTCAGGAAAACAAAGAACTTGTCGAATACGATGCAGCGATGCTGGAAACGTTAGCGTAGTGCTTTACCTTAAGATAGATAATAAAAACGGCTCCTTGTGAGCCGTTTTTATTTTTGAAAACATTAACTATATTCGAGCTCGCCCGCACCTCGTACTGAGCGTTCGCTATTTGCGACCAAAAACACTGCTGCTGTTTTTTTGAGAGTTTCCCACTCGTTGTCCTCTACAAAGATACCATTTTGCCAGGATGCCTGCTGGGTTCCGCTTAGCTCGTTCCCTTTTATATGAATGGAGTAGCCTTGTGAGCTTTCCTCAACATTAAAATCTTTCACCGATAGCTCGATTATCATTGAGTGGCAATCCATGCCTTTTTCAACAGGTTGGTCTGATAAAAAGATTTCAGGCGCAATTTGCCCTCTGTTCAATACATAGAGCGTTCGCGTCGGTTTTGAACCGTTCACCCACTGCGCACGGCAGGCTATGCCTTTGGCAGAAAGCTTCAATAACTCACTAAATGCCAACCAACGGTTGTGACAATGTTTCAAAGTGATCTCAATGGATTTCGACTCAATCATTTTCTCCAGAGCAAAATCAAGTACCGTTGGGAGATGACATGCCACGCTTCCCTTATTAAGCTCAAATTCTATACTAGTTGATGTGCTTTTAGTCACTGACACCGCGCAGTCTGAATCTAACTCAAGGAATAGGCTAGCGTTATTAAAGTGACGCACCCCGTGCAAGCCTACCATTTGTAGATCTGCCACCATATTTGCAATGACATCTGCCTCACCACAGTGACGGCGCATGCCTAGAAATGCCTTATTAACCGCGGCCACCAGTTCGTTGTGAGAGACGATCATAATGCAAATCCTCCATTGATTTTTTGATTGTCACTTTGTGTAATTTCGTCACTTTCTGGCATGCTTGGGAAAATCCATGTGTCCGCCAATTGCGAATCATGAATTTCGTCCAACAGAGGTGCGCCTTGGAAGAACGTCACACGAACCCAACGATCCGAGCGCGGATCAAACTTAGTAGCACCAAATATTGCCAACTTACAACGTAATAAGTGCATTGGCAGTGCATCTTGGCGCAGCACGTTCATCTGAATATCACCCATTTCTCGCTTCCCTAGCGTCCATACGCGGCGTGTGATCGAACGATAAGCCGGGTTTTGCAATAAAAATTCAGCGACCGACGTCTCTTCAGAGCTGCCTAGTAAAGCATGGTAAAGGCGGTTCACTTGTCTTCCGATATCGAGCGGCAGTTCTTTGTCTTCTCCTGCCTCTTCACCGCGTACTCCAAGCCTTGGCTCTTCTTTGTCTTGTGAGCGATACCAGAACCAATAGTTGTTCTCGGCTAAAGAATAGTCAACATCTATCGCCCAACGGTATTTGCTTCGCAATACTTCAAGTAAGTCTTGGATCTTTTTCCCACCCGGAATAGACAAAGTTTCATCCGTGTTCATTTGGCTGGCAAACTCATCCACCAAAGGTGGGTAGAGTTCGATCAAGCAAGAAGTGAGGATTTCTTGGGCTTCCACACTCATTGTATTCTTCTGCTCGACCAAACTCCCCCAGTTCGATTGCGATGCCATTAACGTGGTTAGCTCTGACAGTAGTTGTTTGATGTCTGCTATCGCTAGATGATTGAGCCTATCTTGATGCTCATTAATGGTGATTACTTGCTCTAGATGACGTTGTGCTTTTTGAAGTAGCCCTTGCAATGGAGCATAGAGTGAGGCTTCGCAAGGCATAGCAAATACTCGCGCTACCGCACGCTCACGAGACGTCATCCACTGGTCGACGATACATGGGTGGTTAATCAAATACGGAGCCATGCCTAAGCCAGTTGCATTACCTACACCAAGGTAGCGCTGCAAACCACGATGTAAGGCCACCGCGTTTTCACCACCTTTCTGAAGCGCCAGAAAATGCACCCAATCCAAACTGAACTCACGCAGCATATACACCGCACACATTTGCGCACTGAAAGACTGGCTGAAATCAGGGTTATCCTCCATCAGTTTGAAATCGGCGATACCAAATTTTCCGTTGCCATACACGGCTGTGGTTCGCAGGATATACCCCACTTCCGCCAACTCTTTTGGCTCGGGCTGCTTACCTTTTGAAAGTGCATTAACGATGTGCTCAAACACACGCACACTTTTGTTTGCACGAGCAAGAACAAGCACGTTATTCGGATTACGCCCCGCTTCTTGCAGCGGTACATTCGCTCTTAGCCTTTCTAACAAAGTAACATCAACATCGCCTTGGACCAGTGCGAAAGTGACGTCCCACTTTTCAGCGATTACGCGGTCATTCCGTTCATCGTCGGCAATTTCATCACAAAAAACCACCAAATGATAAACGTGTGCTGGCGTGACCAATTTATAAATCACGTGACCATAACCACGAGGGCAAAGTTGCCAATCATGTTTGATTACTTGCCAGTTTTGACTTGCCATATTGCGAATCAAACTACGAACAAAGCTGATTCGATTTTGGTGCATTGCGCCAAGCCTTTCAGCTGCCATGACAATCTCTGCGTCGCGCATAGTTGCTTCCGTATAAGTAGAACGATGTGCATCCATTTTGCTCACCACCTATTTGTTATTGTAAGAATACTAGGGTTTGTACGGATGCAGGAGGAAAACAGCCGTACAAGCTCCACGTTGTTTAAATTAGCGAATCGTTATAACCCTTGCTCTTTCGCCATATTGATTGCGATTTGTGGCGCATTCCAAAGTGATGGCAACAAAATCAGCGACACCGGAACCGCGGTTATCACAATGAAAGATTGCAGTGCAGAGATGCCACCAGAGCCAAGAGAAATCAGAATCAGTGCCGTGACACCCATCATTACCCCCCAAAAGGTACGAATGATCGCGTTTGGCTCCGTTTCACCACTAATCACGACACTGATGGTGTATGTCATAGAATCGCCCGTCGTCACGATGAAGATCGTGGTTAGAATCAGAAATAGGATCGAAGTCAACATCGGCATTGGCAGTTGTTGAGTTACTGCAAGCAAAGCTCCTGGTAGGTTGAAGCCTTCGAATGCCGTACTCACACTACCTGGGTCTGCAATTTCAAACGCAAGACCAGAACCACCAACAATTGTGAACCAAAAGCATGTTGTTAGCGGAGCCACAATACTGATTGTTGAAATGACTTGGCGGATAGTGCGACCACGAGAGATTCGAGCAATGAAGATTGCCATCATCGGCCCGTAACCAAGGAACCAGCCCCAGAAAAACACCGTCCACCAACTTAACCAACCTTCATCACCGCGGTACGTCGCCATCGGGATGAAGTTGTCCAACATCGTTCCTACCCCTTGAATGTATCCGTTAAAGATAAAGTTCGTAGGGCCAAAAAACAGAATGTAAACCATCAACGCCATAGCCAGAATTACGTTGTAACGGCTGAGCAGTTGCATGCCTCGGTTTAAGCCACTAAGAGCCGACAGGGTGTAGAGCGCAATCGCAAACAAAATGATAATAAGCTGAGTAGTAAAGCCATCAGGAATCTCAAACAGAGCATTTAACGCGTAGCTAACCTGCAATCCCAGAAACCCAATTGGCCCTATGGTGCCAGCTGCCACGGCGATTATGCAGCACGCATCAATCAACGCCCCGACTTGCCCTTTAAGCGCTCGCTCACCCAATACTGGGTAAAGCAAAATACGCGGCTTCAATGGTAAGCCTTTGTCATAATGCAAGTGCATCACCACAATTGAAGTTAAGCTGCCCACAATCGCCCAAGCCAAGAAGCCCCAGTGCATAAAAGATTGCGACAACGCATTTACCGCTCCTTGTTGCGGGTTATCTTGCGCACCATACAAAGGTGGCGGGCTAACATAGTGAGCGATAGGCTCAGCCGCAGCCCAGAAAACACCACCACCAGCAAGTAAGGTGCAGAATATAATTGCCATCCAACGAAAAGAGTCCATTTCTGGCTTTGCCATTCCACCCAACTTCACCTTGCCTGTTCGCCCTGCTGCTAACCCAAGACCAATAAGAAAAGTGAGAAGAAGTAGTAACTGCCAATAAGGACCAAACACTTGCACTGCCCAGCCAAACCCGGCGTTGACGAGCGTTGATAACAGTTCACCATCATAAAGAGCGATAGCGACGAACAGCGCGATAAAGCCACCGCTATACCAAAACGCAGGGTTATTCAGCCCTAATTTATCCGTCGTCTTTTCCGCAGTTGATGTGTTGTATTTTGCTTTTGACTTGCCCGATGACACGCTCATCGTGGAAGCTTTCATGCTATTGGTTAAATCAGACATACTCTGGCTCCAGAGGTTCTTTGCAGCTGTCAAAGACTGGCCACAAATGTGAGTTTTACGCCTGCCGTATTGTTGTTATTTTGACAGGCGGTTCCTAATTTGGGGAATGCTATGAAATAGGCTCTAATCCTTCTTTGAGGAAGTGGAACCAGTTTTCACCCAATATTTTTCCTGCCTCAGATTCACTAAATCCGTGACGCATTAATCCGTTGTAGATGTTCTCCATTCCTGCACTGCCGCAGAACCATGGCAGCGCATCTGGCCAGCCCGAGTTGCTTGCTGAACCTTCACCGTAGTCCATCGCTTTTGACCAACGGCCGTTGCGCATCCATTCCAATACCTGTTGCGGTTGGTTTAAACACAGATCGCTACCGATGCCTAAATGGTCGACGCCAAACATGTCAGCGGTTTTCGCTACCATCTGGCAGAAATCATCCAAGGAGCATTGGCTGCCATTTGGTAAATGGAACGGGTATAAGCTGAATCCAATCAAACCACCGCGTTCGGTCAGCGCTTTAATCACCGTATTGGATTTATTACGCAGTGCGTCATGCGCAAACGTCGGGTTGGCATGGCTGATACAAATTGGACGCGAAGAAAGGTCGATGGCTTCCAGTGTTGAGCGTTCCGCACTGTGGGACATATCAATGATCATCCCTACTCGGTTCATCTCTTCAATCGCTTGCTTACCAAAACGAGTAACGCCGGAGTCGTTTTGTTCGTAACAACCTGTCGCCAGCAAACTTTGGTTGTTGTAGGTCAACTGCATGATCAGCAGACCTTGGCGGCGCATCACTTCGATCAGGCCAATTTCATCATCGATTGGTGAGCAATTCTGAGCACCGAAGAAGATGCCGACTTTACCCTCAACTTTGGCTTTTTCTACATCTGCCATTGAATAGATCGGCATGATGAGATCGGCATTTTGCTCGAAGCGTAGGTTCCACTCAGCAAACCGGGTTAAGGTTTCACGTGCATTTTCGTGGTAAACGATGGTGGCATGAACGGCAGTAATGCCACTCGCCTTAAGCGTTTGGAAGTACTCTCGCTCCCAATTGCAGTACTGCAATCCGTCAATCACAATCCGTTGTTGGTACATAACCACTCCTTAAAAAATTTCTTAGCCGTTCAGAGTGGGTAGCTGACACCATCAACTACCCACCTCTCCTTAGTAAGGACGCTGATAAACGGTTTTCACTACGGTGTAAAACTCTTTGGCGTACTGACCTTGCTCACGAGGACCAAAGCTTGACTCTTTGCGGCCACCAAACGGAACGTGATAATCCGTGCCCGCGGTCGGCAAGTTAACCATGACGCAGCCTGTTTGGGCTTGCTGCTTAAAGATCGCGCTGTTGCGCAGGCTTTGCGTGATAATGCCGCCTGTTAGGCCAAAGCGCGTATCGTTCACCACTGCAATCGCTTCGTCTAGATCAGAGACGCGAATCACGCTGGCCATTGGTGCAAAGACTTCTTCTTGGTTCACTTCCCAGCTATTTTGTGTGTTCAAGAAAAGCGTTGGTGACATGTAGTAACCGTCATGCTCTAGATTTAAACGCTCACCACCGAAAGCCAACTCTGCCCCTGCTCGGCGCGCTTTTTCAATCCACTCAAAGTTCGCATTCAATTGGTTACCATCAACCACTGGGCCCATGAACACGCCATCTTCCAGCGCGTGACCAACTTTGAGCTCACTCATGCGTTTGATTAGCGCTTCGACATACGCGTCGTGAATATCGTCCATAACAACAAGACGAGAAGACGCCGTACATTTTTGACCAGCACCGGAGAATGAGCCCGCGATTGTTGCTTCGACGGCAATTTGGATATCTGCATCATCCGCTACCACGAGCGCGTTTTTGCTACCCATCTCTAGCTGACAACGCACAAAGTTTGGTGCTGTTGCCGCAGCGACTTTACGACCTGTATCGACAGAGCCCGTAAAACTCACACCGTTTACATCTTTCGAATTGATAAGGGTATTACCCACTTGTGAGCCGCTACCCAATACGAGGTTGAACGTGCCAGCAGGTAAACCTTGGCGATGAATGATCTCAGTAAGTGCCACAGCACTGGCTGGAGTTAGATTCGCAGGCTTCCAGACGACGCTGTTACCAAATGCGAGCGCTGGAGCAATTTTCCAAGCTGCGGTTGCCGTCGGGAAATTCCAAGGAGAGATAATGGCGATAACGCCGACGGCTTCGCGAGTAACTTCAACGGAGACACCTGGACGGACGGAAGCAGCGTTATCGCCAATTTGACGCAATACCTCGGCAGCAAAGTATTGGAAGAACTGACCTGCACGATAAATCTCACCACGACCTTCAGCAAATGGCTTGCCTTCTTCACGCGAAAGTAAGGTACCCAATTCGTCACAGCGCGCGATTAGCTCATCACCAATTGCTTGCAGTACTGCTTGTTTACGCTCAATTGGCGTCTTTTCCCACTCTGGCTGTGCTGCTTTTGCCGCTTGAATCGCTTGTTCTACTTGGGACACGCTCGCTTGAGCAAAATCACCAATATTTTCACTGATATCAGAAGGGTTAATATTAGCGATGGTATCCATGCCTGAATGCCACTCACCTGCGATGTAGAGGGATTTTTCTGCTTGAACATTGTTAATAAAAGTCATTGTTCTTTCCTTGTTCTTCCGATTTGTGATGGCAAGCCATCAGCTCACTGATCTCTAATTATTCTTGTTATGGTTTTATTCGGGTTGGCTTGCCGAAGCGTAAACGACAAACTCCACCAGCATTTCTTCTCTCGCTAATCCTGCAACCACCATAGCTGCCCGGTTTGGATACGGCGCATCAAAGTATTCCGCGTACACTTGGTTGACGGTTTTTAAGTATTCTCTGTCGGTAACGTAAATAAGGACCTGCAACACAGAATCCAAAGATTCACCAGCGCACTCTAGAGTGTGAATGAGATTGTTAAATGTTTGGCGTGTTTGTGCTTCGATACCACCTTCAACCACTGCGCCCGTATCATCGATAGGAATTTGTGCCGTATACAAGGTTCCGTTGTTAACAATCGCCCATTCGAGCGGTGCTTTAGAAGCAAACAAACTGGTTTTTACTGGATGTTTTTTAGTAGGAGTATTCACGTTCATTTCAACCTTTGTAACGACTTTGTTTCAATATGGTTAAATGATGCACGTTGACAGGCGATAAATCTAACGGTAAATTTTTTACAATTGATAAATTAAACTTATCACCATATTGAGAATAACGTAAATACAGGGATTATGAGGCATCAGGGATGAGCATCAAGCTTCAACAATTAATGCATTTTGTGATGGTAGTCGAGGAAGGCGGCTTTCGAGCCGCTTCACATCGTGCAAATCGTTCTCAGGCGGCGCTGTCCACTTCGATAAAAGAGCTTGAAAAAATTCTAGGGCAAACTCTGTTTGAACCAGGAAACAAAACCAAACTGACGCCTTTCGGTGAAATTTGTTTACCCAAGGTGGTTCAGTTCCTCAATATCTATAGTGCGCTTGACAATGATCTAAAAGCCGCCGCTGCAGGACAGCAAGGGAGAGTGAGAATTGCGAGTGTTCCTTCCGTTGCAGCGAAACTCATTCCAAGCGTTTTGGGAGCCTTTTGCGAACAATATCCAAATGTAGAAGTTAGCTTGATAGACGATAACGCCGCAGGCGTCGAGGCTCGTCTGCTCTCTGGTGAAGTCGACTTAGCGCTTGGTAACCCATCTCACCTTGATGACGGTGGTATCGACTTTACGCCGCTGCTATCTGATCCAATTGGTGTGGTGTGTTTAAAAGATAACCCTGTTGCAAATCACCCTGAGGGAATCGAGTGGCAAACCTTACTTGAACAGCCTTTTATTCGTAACGGTACCTGCACGCTTCTCGATCCAACCCCTGCAAGAGCATTAAGTCAGCAAGCGCTTTACTCAGTGGAAAATATCACGTCTTTATTTTCTGTCTTGGAGCTGGGTATTGGCGTAACCACTTTACCAAAGCTAGCCTTTCCAACTAACGAAACGAGATTGGTATGGATTCCAATGATAGATCCACCGTTAGAAAGACAAATTGGTATCTTTACGCTTAGTGACCGCACTATCTCACCTCAAGCAAAAGCATTTCATGATCTATGCGTTCAATATTTGAACTATCAGGGAGAAAACACGTAACTTGAGTGCTAATTTTCCACCATTGAGGAAGAAATACACCTCGCCAGAGAGAAACTTTAGCCTACCGTTGATTGCTTTCTTTTTGATTGTGCGAAAACAAAAAAAGGACAGCGATATATGTCGCTGTCCCTTCTGAGAATACGCTTTTTAGGCTGAGTGCTATAAGCCTGACGATTAAAGATCAGGAATAGTCATTACTTTCTGATGTTTGACATTTCCGCTAACCAAACATCCTTTGCTCGGAGCGTTGAGTCAAATGCTGTGTATTATTAAACCAGCGCCAACGGAAGTAACTCTACCCCTAGCACTCCACTGATTCCCATTACCACCAGCAAAGAGACTTTAAACACCGACTTCGACCACGCTACGTAGTTTTCATCGTCAATGCTGCGGAAAGTCACTTTTGTCCACATAAAGCAAACAACAGCTGCGACAGCCAGGTATTCATACCCTGCTTCACCAAGCAAAAAGAGTCCCAATGAAACAGCACCAAAGGCAACCACGTACGCTTTCATATGACGATGGGCTTTATGGATGCCTTCTTTAACAGGCAGTACAGGAATGCCCGCTTCTCGGTAGTCTTGCATGCGGAACATGGCAATCGCGTACGAGTGCGGCATTTGCCACAGGCAGAACATAGTGAACAGCAAAATGGCTTCTAAGCTAATGAAGTTTGTCACTGCCAGATAGCCAACTAATGGCGGAACCGCGCCAGAAATACTGCCGACTAATGTGCCATATACCGAGTTACGTTTGTACCACATGGTGTAAAAGAACACGTAGTACACGTAACCAAGCAGGACAACAACCGCAGAAAGTGGATTGGCAAGTTGAAACAGTAAGCCCGTTCCAACCAAAAGCAAAACCAAAGCATAGACAAACGCGACATCAATATTGATGTTCCCTTTCGCTAGCTCACGGTTCTGAGTACGCGCCATCTTTTGATCGATATCGCGATCAAAAATATTGTTCACCACGCAACCTGAAGCAATGACAAGCCCCACACCAGCCAACGTTGTCAGAAACAACGTCAGGCTAGCAGGTTCTGTTTTTGCGGCGAGGAAAAACCCCGCCGCAACAGAAATCAGGTTGCCGAAAATAATGCCCGGTTTGGTGATAGACAAATAACTTTTCAGCATACCTTGGCCTACAACTTCATGTTGACGTTCATGTTGTAGATAATCCAGATCGAACCTGCGATCAGAATAAGCACAACAATAGCAGTAAACATCAGTGAAACCAGATTCCAGCGACCATCATCTGTCTTCGCTTCCATATGCAGGAAATATTTGAAATGCACAAAGATCTGAACCAATGCACAGCCAAACAGAACCGCGTATGTCGTTGCCTGTGGCAGAGATTGCGCCCAAACAAAGTAGAATGGAATCACCGTTAGAATAAGCGACGCAACGAAGCCTTTAACGTAATCAGACGCACTTGTTTCAATATGTTGTCCCATTACATTACCCCCAGTAAGTAAACGATGGTAAAGACACAGATCCAAACAATATCCAGGAAGTGCCAGAACAGGCTCAAGCAGTTAAAACGCATCGCCATGTTATCGTTCAGGCCTTTGGTAGACAGTTGGTGATAAGCCACTGCCAACCAAATCAGACCAAATGACACGTGCAAGCCGTGCGTACCTACCAATGTAAAGAACGCAGAGAGAAACGCACTTTCCTGAGGGCCGTAACCTTCAGCAATCAAGTGATGGAACTCGTATACTTCCATGCAGATGAAGCCAAGACCCAGCGCAAAAGTAATTTGCAGCCAGCGCTTAAGGCCAGCAACATCATTACGTTTCATCGCAATCATGCCAAAACCAAACGTGATACTACTGAATAGCAGCAACATGGTTTCAACGAACACGAAAGGCAATTCGAAAATGTCTTTACCTGTTGGACCTGCAATCGAGTTGCTGGAAAGTACTGCGTACGTTGCAAACAAAGTTGCGAACAATACACAGTCGCTCATCAGGTAAACCCAGAAACCAAACAGCTTATTGCCATTCGTGTCATGGTGGTGATCATGGTCATGATGAGCAGCGACATTAGTTTGCATACGTCACCTCCAGATCATCTTTGCTTTCGTTATCTTTCACAGAACCTTTCTTCGCTTCTTCAAGCTGTGCACGTCGTGCTGCTTCAATCGCTTTGATTTCTTCAACTTCAACGTAGTAGTCCACATCTTCGTTGTAACTGTGTTTGATACAAGTTACGACGATAGCTACCAGACTCAAGCCAGCTAACCACCAGATGTACCAAATCATGCCAAAGCCGAATAGCAGTGACCAAGCTGACACATAAATGCCTGTTGGCGTGTTCTTAGGCATGTGAATACGCTCGTATTCCACTTCCTTAGTTGGATCAAACTCACCACTTTGTTTCTCGTACCAGAATGAATCCAGCACATCACCTTTTGGAAGGTGTGCAAAGTTGTAGAACGGTGGTGGTGAAGACGTTGCCCACTCAAGAGTACGGCCATCCCACGGGTCACCAGTAAGATCACGGTTTTGCTCGCGGTCACGAATACTGACGTAAATTTGGATGAATTGAGACAATACACCCAGAGCAATGACGACTGTACCCGCGGCAGCAACCGCCAATAGTGGGAAGAATTCTGGGTTGATTTCTTGGCTGATACGACGAGTCATACCCATAAAGCCCAACGCGTATAGCGGTAGGAACGCCATCAAGAAACCAATGATCCAAAGATAGAACGCACGTTTGCCCCAAGCTTCATTCATGGTGAAACCTGTCGCTTTCGGGAACCAGTAAGTGATCGCAGCGAAACAACCAAATACCACACCACCGATAATTACGTTGTGGAAGTGTGCAATCAGGAATACTGAGTTATGCAGAACGAAGTCCGCACCCGGTACCGCCATCAATACACCCGTCATACCACCAACGGTAAAGGTGATCAGGAAGCCAACCGTCCACAACATTGGCGTTGTAAAGCGAATACGCCCTTTGTACATGGTGAATAGCCAGTTGAAGATCTTAACCCCGGTCGGGATAGAAATGATCATCGTGGCGATACCAAAGAAGGCATTGACGTTCGCACCAGAACCCATTGTGAAGAAGTGGTGTAGCCAAACAACGAACGCGAGAATTGTAATTACAATCGTTGCCCATACCAGCGAGGTGTAACCAAATAGCTTCTTGCGAGAGAATGTCGCCGTCACTTCTGAGAACACACCGAAGATCGGCAGGATCAGAATGTACACTTCTGGGTGACCCCATGCCCAAATCAGGTTGACGTACATCATTACGTTGCCGCCAAGATCATTGGTAAAGAAGTGCATGCCCAGATATCTATCCAGCGTTAGTAGCGCGATAGTTACCGTCAGGATTGGGAATGAAATGATGATTAGGATGTTTGCACACAGAGATGCCCAAGTGAAAACAGGCATTTTCATCATTGGCATTGAAGGCGTACGCATGCGCAGGATCGTCGCGAAGAAGTTCACACCTGTTAGCGTTGTACCAACACCTGAAATTTGCAGCGCCCAAATCCAGTAATCAACGCCGACTCCAGGACTTGCTTCGATACCTGATAATGGCGGATAAGCCAACCAACCAGTACGGCCAAACTCACCAAGACCTAGCGACATGTTCGTCAGGATAACACCAACGATAAACAGCCAGAAGCTTAGGTTATTTAGGTACGGGAAAGCCACGTCACGTGCGCCAATTTGCAGCGGAACGATGATGTTCATCAGACCAATAACCAATGGCATTGCGACGAAGAAAATCATGATCACGCCGTGGGCCGTAAAAATTTGGTCATAGTGTTCTGGTGGCAGGTAACCCGCCTCACCCGCAGACGAAAGTAGCTGCTGACTACGCATCATTACCGCGTCAGCGAAACCACGAATAAGCATTACCATCGCAACCGCGATGTACATAAAGCCTAGTTTTTTGTGGTCTACCGAAGTAAACCATTCATTCCACAAATACTGCCACTTTCCAGCTTTAGTCACCGCGTAAACCACGGCTAAACCGACTAAAGCCACTACCGCTAGGGTGATGACGATAATAGGTTCATGGAATGGAATTGAATCCAGAGTTAATCTTCCAAACATTGCGATTATCCTTGGTTTTCAGGCAAACAGTTCATAGAACCAGGATGCTGAGTCACGACGTTGCTGAACAGGAACGGAGGTACACTTGAGAACAAGGTCACCGGCTCAGCGATACTAGGTTCAGCTAGCGTGCTGTACTGTACCCAGTCTTCAATACGGTCTGGACTCGCTTTAACTTTCTGCACCCAATTCAGGAATGCAGCGCGATCAGGCATAGCTGACGCAGTGAACTTCATTTGTGAGAAGCCTTCCCCACTGAAGTTCGACGCAAAGCCCTTGAAGTCACCTTCGTGGTTAGCAATCAGGTTTAGCTTGGTTACCATGCCTGGCATGGCGTAAATCTGACTACCTAAACGAGGAATGAAGAACGCGTTCATGATGTTGTCGGACGTCAATTTGAACTGAACTGGCACATCTTTTGGAAACGCTACGTAGTTAACCGTCGCGATATTTTCTTCCGGGTAGATGAACAGCCATTTCCAATCTAGCGCAACGACTTCTATCGTTATCGGTTTTACGTCACTTTCCAGAGGCTTAGATGGCTCCAGTTCGTGAGTAGAACGCCATGTGATAGCGGCTAGAATCGCAATAATGATGATTGGAATAGTCCATACCACCACTTCGATTTTGGTCGAGTGCGACCACTCAGGGGCGTACTCTTCATGAGTGTTACTTGCGCGGTATCGATAGGCGAAGTAAATCGTCATAAGAATCACGGGGATCACGACGATCAACATCAGCAAAAGAGCAGTGATGATCAGCTCTTTTTCCTGGACACCAATAGCACCTTTGGGGTCAAGCAAAGCAGAATTACATCCTGAGAGCAAAAGTATGACGGACGCCAGACTCCCTCTCGATAAGATGCGTGTGTATCTTGAGGCTTCCATTAACTTTCTCGATGGTTGTCTGGTTTCTAAGCAAATGCCCAGAACCAGTTGTTATAGTCATTAGAATGTTTATGTGTTGAGCGTATGCGACATTGGACGTCAAAACGCAATTAAAACCCCACAACCAGTGTGAGCTTATTGTTACACTTTGAAATACAATGTTACATTCGGCCGCATTATGAGGACTTCGCAGTTAAAGCTCACGAGCCATATCTGGAAACTAACATTTCATTTATCAACAGAAAGTAAAGAAAGGGAATTCTCAGCGAAGCAGCTTAAATAAGAATTAGAAGCCTTTATGCCTGAAGGGCTGTAGCTTAAATGGAAATAATAAACGTTGGCTATTGACGAGTTAATCACTCAAAACTGACATCATAATCACTAAAAACCTAGGACACAAAATGTGACATAGATCAATTTACTGATTTCACACATTTTTTTCATGGTATTTGCTCAAAAACTATCTAATACATATAGCATTCAGTTGGTTTATGAATCGTTGGTTACATACCCAGTCACACTCAAAATGGAAAGAAAATATCTTTAAAATTAGTTAGTTAAAACCCTAAAATTAATTCGTTCGGTTACATCCTCAGACCACCATCAATTTCTAGCACTCTCCCTGTAAAGTACTCATTTTCAAAGATATACTTCACTGACTGTGCTATTTCTTCCGCCTTTGCCATTCTTCCGACTGGAATCATTTTTTCCAGACGTTCTATTACTTCCGGTTTCATATTCCCAGCCATAGGGGTGTGTACGACACCCGGTGCAATTGCCGCCGCACGGATACCATATTTGGCTAACTCGCGTGACCAGGTGGTGGCCATCGTTGCGACCGCCGCTTTGGAAGCAGAATAATTGGTTTGACCGATGTTTCCCGCACGCGCAACACTTGAAATGTTGATGATCACACCACTAGATTCAGTTTCTATCATTTTCACTGCCGCCTCTCGACCACAAAGGAAAGTACCAGTTACGTTTACATTCATGACTAGATTGAACTGTTCCAATGGCATCTTGGAGATAGCACCCTCTTTCATTTTGACCAACAAGCCATCTTTTAATACGCCTGCATTGTTAACGAGCCCGTTAAGCCGACCAAAATCTTGAATAATGTCACTGAACGTCTGTTCAACGTCCTGTTCATTGGTGACATCTAATTCGTAAGTGAGCGCCTTAGCACTCAACATCTGGCATTGCTGTTGAGTGTCTCGCAATCCAGCTTCATTGATATCAAGCAGAGCCAAGTCAGCGCCCGCACGAGCAAGAACAATCGCCGTCATCTGCCCGAGCCCCTGCCCCGCGCCAGTAATAGCGATAACACTGTTTCTTAAATCCATTACGATACTCCAACGTTTTGTAACTTTTCCGAGAAGCGTCGTGACAATGTCACAAATAGAAAGTCTCTATAGGTAATAGTCCGTTAGGATTTTGCCGGAATGACGAGTGACATGAATAGTAGTCGGTTATCGAACATCGTCATTCCCTACCGCGAAGAACGAGCGAGAAAATGAATCTCTCACATTCATTAATTACACTTATTTTTGATTTTTATAGAACTCAAACAAACTTGAGAAATCGAGCTCCCCATATCCGCTTGAGTTATGGAACGCATACAAATTACGAGCAAGCGACCCCATAGGTACAGAAGAATGCGTTTGTAAAGCGGCATCCAACCCTAAGCCCAAATCTTTCAGCATTAATTTGCTCATAAATCCCGGTTGATATTGATGACTTGCCGGCGCACTTTCCATTACACCAGGGCAAGGATTGTAGAGCTCTAATGCCCAGTTGCGTCCGGAGCTTTGCAGCATGATATTCGAGAGAACCTTAGGATCGAGACCATGATCAATGCCGAGATTGAGCGCTTCACACGTTCCGGACATTAAAATACCGAGCATCAAGTTATTGCAGATCTTAGCCATCTGACCATCGCCGGCTTTGCCTGCATGGAACACATTTCTGCCCATGTATTGCAAAATAGCGTTGGCTTTTGAGAAAGCTTGATCTGAGCCCCCAACGATAAACGTCAAGGTCGCCGCTTTTGCTCCAGTTACCCCCCCTGATACAGGTGAATCCACGAACAATAGCTGCTTATTTCCCGCTTCGTTCGCAACCAATCGTGACGAATCTGGATCAATGGTAGAACAATCGATGAGTAAGGTATTTGGTGCCACGAGGTTCAGAACCCCAACCCCACCGTGTAAGTCGCCAAGGTAAACACTTCTCACGTGTGATGCAGCAGGTAACATCGTAATCACCGTACCTGCACCATCCACCACTTCCGGCAAGGAACTCGCCACGATAGCGCCAAATGGTTCTAACTTTCTGGCGGCTTCGGTGTCCAAATCAAACACTTGTACATTAAACCCCGACGCTAACAGGTTCTGCGCCATTGGGCTGCCCATATTGCCTAAACCTATGAATGCAATGGTACTCATGATAAATCTCCTTCGTTTGTACGGTCTGTTTAGCTTTCGTTTAGTCGCTCAACAGACCCTAACTCTGCCAGAGGATGTTCATCTTTTGCCCACAACGAGGTAAAGAGCGTATCAACGAGATCCTCATCAACTTCAGTAACACTGTTAAACATCCAATTTGGTTCGCCATCGCGATCAATCAGCCTGGCGCGCACACCTTCTTTAAACTCACCTAATAAAGCACAACGGACAGAGAGTGTGAGTTCCAATCGGAAGCAGTCTGCCAGTGGTAAACTATGAAACTCTTTGACTTGCCTGAAGCAAATATGCGCTGTAATAGGACTGCCAGCGGCGAATGTTTGTTTTGCATTTTCTAGCCACGGATTAATGTTATCCATGGCCATCACTCGCTGGGCTATAAGGTTGAGATCAAAACCTTTGCATGCTTGCTTGATTTGCTCCAGACATGGACAAATTTGTGTGGTTGGTTTGCTGTCGATGACACTTTCTTCCATCAGAGCTAACAGCGCATTCACCAATTCTTTCGCGTTATTGCTCCCCCACGGCAAGCTCTGAAGCTCTTGCAATAAAGTTGGATAATGCTCTTCTAATAACAGCCAATCCGCGAAGCCAATTGTGACAGCGTCACTCGAATTTACTAACGCGCCGGTCAAACCAAGAAATAAGCCAACCTCAGGGTCAATTTGACTTAAGAACCAAGTCCCTCCCACATCGGGGTAAAGCCCGATACTAATTTCCGGCATGGAAAGACGCGATGTAGGTGTGACCACTCTGTGGCTTGCTCCCATAAAAAGCCCCATGCCTCCGCCCATCACAATACCTTCGCCCCAAGCAATAACGGGTTTGTTATAGGTATGGATGAGGTAGTCGCACTCATACTCCAACGTAAAGTAGCGGGTACAAAACTCGGCTGTGGTATCTTTTCCTTCGTCATGCATGACATGATAAATAGCCCTGACATCACCACCCGCACAAAATGCTTTTTCTCCGGCACCGCTAAGAACCACGCACACCAAATGGGGGTCATCTTTCCATTTCAGCAACTGATCATGGAGTTGAACTAACATGTCGTAAGTAAGAGCATTTAATGATGAGACATTGTCTAAAGTCGCAACGCCAATTCGATGAATAGCGTCTGCACACTCCAATTCAGTGATCGTTACCTTTCCTGCCATTTGGCCTCCTATTGGTTTTTCCATTTAGGCTCGCGTTTCTCAAGAAAGGCTCGTACACCTTCCGTTTGATCTTCGGTATCAAAGAGGTTGAGAAACAGCTCTCGCTCTTTGATAAGTCCATGCTTTAATGGTGCTGAGCGCATGTTTTGGATCAGTAATTTGCATGCCGCCACAGAGGATGGCGACTGATTTGCCACCGACAATGCCAACGCCATCGCTTTGGTTAGTGCTTCGCCTTTTGGCACAAGCTCCTCTGCTAAGCCTAGTTCGTTTGCTTGAGTTGCGCTGAGTTGTTCACCACAAAGAATCATACGCTTAGCCCAGCCTTCACCAACTAAAGCCGTTAGGTTCTGCGTTCCACCTGCACATGGCAGCAGACCCACTTTTGCTTCTGGTAATGCCAGCACCGCTTGTTCTTCCACTACTCGGAGATCACACGCCAACGCGACTTCTAACCCTCCGCCCATGGCGTAGCCGTTTATTGCGGCTATGGAAACTCCACGAAAATCAGAGAGGGTTTCAAACGCTTCCCCAAACGCTCGGGCCATATCGAGTGCCACCGCTTTGTCTCCGTCAGCAAAAAGTTTGAGGTCTGCGCCTGCTGAAAAAAACTTCTCTCCATTCCCTGTTATGACGAGCGCATACACGTCTTTATTTTGGTTCAGCTCAAGGACGAGTGTTTTTAACGCGTTGAGACTGTCCGCCGTCCAGGTATTTGCAGGCGGGTTGTTCATCGTAATCACAGCGATATGATCATTAATAGTGTGTTGAATAGCGTCTTGAGGTGATGACATAACTCGAATCCTTTCCTAATGAAATTGTTCGAATGCAGATTTACAGTAATGATGATTCTGCCGACAACAGACGGCGTGCGATGATCAAACGCATGATCTCGTTGGTACCTTCAAGGATCTGATGCACACGAACGTCGCGGAAATAACGTTCCATCGGGTATTCTTTGATGTAGCCGTAACCACCGTAAAGCTGTAAGGCTTGGTCACAGACTTGAAACCCGACATCCGTTGCAAAACGTTTTGCCATGGCACAATAGGTGGTTGCGTTTGGGTCACCGTTATCTAGTTTACTTGCGGCGTAACGAACCAGTTGTCTTGCTGCAACCAGCTCTGTTGCCATGTCCGCTAATTTAAACTGCAACGCTTGAAATTGCGCTAACGCTTTGCCGAACTGTTTACGTTCCTGCATATACTGAGTCGCGTGGTTAAGAGCCTGTTGCGCCGTCCCGACTGAGCAGGTTGCGATATTAATTCGCCCGCCGTCTAACCCTTTCATCGCAAAGACGAAGCCTTGTCCTTCTTCACCCAATAAATGAGTGGCTGGAACGGTGACGTTTTCGAATGTGACGGCACGAGTCGGTTGACTGTTCCACCCCATTTTCGGCTCTTTACGCCCATAGCTGATGCCTTTCGCATTTGCCTCAACCACAAAAGCGGAAACACCTTTCGCTCCTTGCTCTCCGGTTCGGGCCATAACGATCAACACATCAGTATCGCCAGCTCCAGAAATAAATGTTTTGCTGCCATTAAGAATGTATTGATTGCCTTTTTTCGTGGCGGAAGTGGCCAGTGAAGCCGCATCAGACCCCGCATTTGGCTCTGTTAAACAATAAGATCCTAGCCACTCCCCCGTCACTAATTTGGGACAAAACTGCGCTTTAACCACGTCACTGGCAAAACTAGCTATCATCCAACTCACCATATTGTGGATGGTCATAAACGCCGTTGTCGAAGTACAGCCCATGGATAATTGTTCAAAAATGATCGACGAGTCTAAACGGCTCAGGCCCAATCCGCCTTGCTCTTCCGGTGTGTAAAGGCTCAAAAAACCTAACTCGCCCGCTTCTCTCAACACCTCTTTCGGGAAGATCTGTTTTTCATCCCATTCCGCTGCCATGGGAGCCAAACGCTCAGCGGCAAACTGCTGCGCTGTATCGGAAAATGCACGTTGATCTTCGTTGAGTTCAAAGTCCATAAAAGCTCCTTGCTATCGGTTTAGCGCAGGTGGATCGTGAGGTTTGGCCCGCTTGGAATATCATCATCGAACCAACGCGACGTGACGGTTTTGGTTTCGGTGTAGAATCGGACAGCCTGCTTACCATAAGCATGAAGGTCGCCATAAAAACTGCCACGCCAACCCGTGAAGGAGAAAAATGGCAAAGGCACCGGAATCGGTACATTAATGCCGACTTGTCCCACCATAATTTCGTGCTGATACTTTCGTGCCGCCGCGCCATTCGCTGTGAAAATTGACGTACCGTTGCCATACGGGTTGCGATTAACCAACTCAATGGCTTCTTGCAGCGTATCCACTTCCATACACACTAAGACAGGACCAAAGATCTCCTGCGTGTACACCGACATGTCTGTCGTCACTCCCCGGAACAATGTCGGTCCGACCCAGTTGCCGTCAGGAAACCCCTCTACTTCGCATTGGCTGCCATCAAGCACACACTCTGCACCTTGTTGTTTGCCCAACTCAATCAAACCCAATACGCGCTGTTTTGCCTGCTCGCTAATAAGCGGACCATATGCGGCATCTTCATCATCCCACGCCCCCGGATGTACGTTTTCCATCTCCCGTTTTACGTCGTCTATCCACTCTTTTGAGTCACCGACAAACACCGCCACTGAGATTGCCATGCAGCGCTGCCCCGCCGCACCCACTGAAGAGCCGACTAAATTACTCACCACGTGATCTTTGTTCGCATCTGGCATGATCACCATGTGGTTTTTAGCACCTGCAAACGCCTGCACTCGCTTAAAGTGTTTTGTCCCCGTCGTATAAATATCTTGCGCCACCGGAACGGAACCGACAAAAGAGATCGCGCGAATATCATTATGCGTGAGTAGAAAGTCCACTTGCTCTTTACGTCCGTGAACGATCTGCAATACGCCCTTTGGAGCGCCCGCTTCTTCAAACAATTCAGCAAGACGAATCGACGTTAAAGGCACCTGCTCTGAAGGCTTGAGAACGAACGTGTTACCGCTGGCAATCGCAATTGGAAACATCCATAACGGGATCATGGCAGGAAAGTTAAACGGGGTGATCCCGCAACACACGCCCAAAGGTTGAATCAGCGAGTAACTGTCGATATCAGTCGCGACGTTTTCTACCGTTTCGCCCATCAGATTACTGGCAATATTCGCTGCTTGTTCAACCACTTCAATTCCGCGCCAAACGTCTCCTTTGGCATCGGCTAAAATCTTGCCCGTTTCATGAGAAAGCAATACCGCGATTTCTTCGTGATGCTCTTTTAACAAATGTTGATAACGAAGCATGAGTCGCGCGCGCTCGGAGACAGCCACCTCTTTCCAGGTTTGGAATGTCGCCTTGGCACTATCGATCGCAGCATGCAACTCGTCATTCGTTGAGCACGGAACGTACGCAATCACATCGTTTGTGGCAGGGTTGGTGACTTCTATCCAATCTGCTGTTTGAGATTCACGAAACTCACCACCAATAAATGAGGGGACCAAACGAGTCATCATTGACTACTCCTTTACTGATATTGCTGGAATTAAAGTGGTACCTCGATACCAATCGCGGTTGCTTCTCCACCACCGATACAAATCGCCGCAATCCCTCGCATAACCTTCTTATTGCTTGAATCGCCATCCACACCTAACGCCTGTAGCTGACGCAAACTGTGGGTCAACGTCACCAGTATTCGTGCACCGCTGGCACCAATAGGATGGCCAAGTGCACACGCCCCGCCTTTAATGTTGACTTTGTCAGGGTCGAGACCCAATTCAGCGATAGCGATTTGCGTGACAACCGCAAACGCTTCGTTGATCTCCCAAAGATCAATTTCATCTATCGTCCAATCGAGCTCTGATAACAATTGCTCGATCGCATAAACTGGGGCGAGAGTAAATTCTGCAGGTTCTCTGGCGTGTGTGGTGTGGCCTCTTATAATGGCCAGTGGTGAGAGATGATGGTGCTGCGCGGTTTCTTCATCCATCAAGACGAGTGCTGCGGCACCATCTGAAATTGCACTCGAATTAGCAGCTGTCACAGAACCATGGATATCAAAGGCTGGTTTCAGCTGGGCAATTTTTTCGAAGTTAATCGAACGCGGATGTTCGTCGTAATCCAGAAGAGCAGAGGTCGATTTAGTGCGAATGTCTATCGGCGAGATTTCTTCTTCAAACAAGCCTTGTTCTTGCGCATCTAAAGCCCGCGTGGCTGACATGGCTGCCCACTCGTCCATTTTTTCACGGCTGAAGTGGAGTCTGTCGGCGATTTGCTGAGCGTACACGCCCATCAAAAGCCCTTCGTAGGCGTCCTCTAATCCGTCGAGAAACATATGATCATAAACGGACTGATGCCCCATTCTCATGCCACTTCTCGCCTCTTTCATCAGGTAAGGCGCATTAGTCATACTTTCCATGCCACCAGCGACCGCCGTACGGATGGTGCCTGCTTTAATCAGGTCGTGCGCTAACATCACGCTCTTCATGCCGGAACCGCACACCTTGTTGATGGTGGTGCAGCCAGTAGAAATTGGTAATTCGGCTTCGAGAGCCGCTTGCCGGGCAGGTGCCTGACCGCAACCTGCTGGTAACACGCAGCCCATAAACACTTCATCGACGGCTGTGAGTTCCGCTTGCTGGAGCGCACTTTTTATTGCGATTGCCCCTAATGATGGAGCAGAAAATGTTTGCAGTTGCCCCTGAAAGCGCCCGATTGGTGTTCTTTTCGCACTGACAATCCAGATGTCATTTCCCATGATTCCACACCCTTTACGATGTATCACAGCATACGAACTTACCCATCACACTCGCTATCAAAAACTTTCATACCCGCTTAAGTTTCAAATCAAACGATGAATCTTTCGCACTGTGATTTCTTGACGTTTACGTAAGCATAGCACTAGCCTTTACAGTGAGGTAAAGAAACAAGTTGATAAAAGAATAAATTTCCTCCGACCTTTCACCACAGGGTCCGACTTCGAGAAGCTAGTTTTTATTCGAGGTATGTAATTTGAGGTAAGTGTGTGATGGAAAAATATAAAATTAGTGAGCTAGCAAAAGAGTTCGATATTACGACTCGAAGCATCCGGTTTTATGAAGATGTCGGCCTGATAGAGCCAGAGCGTAAAGGCAATATGCGTGTTTACCAGCGCAGAGACAAAATCCGTCTCAAGTTGATATTAAGAGGTAAGCGGCTAGGCTTTTCACTCGCCGAAATTCGTGAACTTTTTGAACTTTATGATCTTCAACAAACCGATGAGCAACTCCTGAAAATGCTCAATATTATTGAAGAAAAACAAGCGTTACTCCAACAACAGATGAATGACATCGGAGTTGTGATGGGCGAGTTAAACGCCGCGAAAGAACGTTGCTTACAGACGTTACAAAAACACAATAAAATATCCACGCATCCCTGACTTTAATCCTGCTACAGGGGAAATGTTATGAAATCCGCTTATACCCCACTCAATTTTGGTCTCGGTGAAACCATTGATATGCTCCGGGATCATGTGAATGCCTTTGCTAGCGAACACATCGCTCCGATCGCTGCCCATATTGATCATAATAACCAATTCCCCGACTATTTATGGCCGCTGTTTGGCGAGATGGGATTACTCGGCGTAACGGTAGACGAACAATATGGTGGAGCAGAAATGGGCTATCTTGCCCATGTCATCGCCATGGAAGAAGTCAGTCGCGCATCGGCCTCCGTGGGACTGAGTTATGGCGCACATTCCAACCTTTGCGTTAATCAAATTTTCCGCAATGGCACCGCAGATCAACGCAAAAAATATCTACCTAATCTAATTGATGGTTCTCATATCGGTGCACTCGCAATGAGTGAGCCAAACTCCGGTTCGGATGTAGTCAGCATGCAGCTCAAAGCGGAAGACAAAGGTGACCATTTTTTGCTTAACGGCAATAAAATGTGGGTGACGAATGGACCAGATGCCGACGTCTTGGTGGTCTACGCGAAAACCGACCCTGGTGCAGGTTCGAGAGGAATCACCGCATTTATTATCGAGCGAACGTTTGAAGGATTCGGCGACGCACAGAAGCTTGATAAGTTGGGAATGCGCGGCTCCAACACTTGCGAACTTGTTTTTACCGATTGTGCGGTACCTAAAAAAAACGTTCTCGGCGAAATAAACCGAGGTGTCGAAGTCCTGATGAGTGGCCTTGATTACGAGCGTGTGGTCCTTGCTGGCGGGCCATTAGGGATCATGCAAGCTTGTATGGATATCGTGGTGCCCTACGTGCACGAGCGTAAGCAGTTCGGCAAATCCATCGGTGAGTTCCAGTTGGTTCAGGGCAAGCTTGCCGACATGTACTCGCGCATGAGTGCTGCTAAAGCCTATGTTTACACCGTCGCGTCGGCCTGTGATCGCGGTGAATGTACCCGTAAAGACGCGGCAGGTGTCATCTTATACAGCGCTGAGCTCGCGACGCAAATTTCACTTGATGCTATCCAGCTGCTTGGCGGTAATGGCTACGTTAATGAATACGCAACCGGACGGCTGCTACGCGATGCCAAACTGTACGAGATTGGAGCGGGTACCTCGGAAATTCGGCGAATGTTAATAGGACGAGAGCTGTTCGAGGAATCACGTTAATCCAAGCGTTGAAAAGGAAGTCTCTATGGCCATCATAAAAAGTAGAACCAAGCCAACTGAAGAGCTGTTTCTTTCAAACAAAGCCGCAATGGAAAAGTTGGTGGACAAGCTGCATACGGATACCGAAGTCATCAAGCAAGGTGGTGGTAAAAAAGCGATATTGCATCAACAAAACAAAGGAAAACTCCCCGTACGATCGCGTATAACCAGACTACTCGACGATGAAAGTGAGTTTCTTGAAATCGGCCAATTTGCCGCTTGGGAAGTGTATGACGAGCCCATTCCCTGCGCAGGAGTCGTTGCTGGTATTGGAACGATCAATGGCGTCCAATGCATGGTGGTCGCTAACGATCCTTCGGTAAAAGGTGGCACCTACTACCCTCTGACGGTAAAAAAGCATCTGCGAGCACAAGAAATCGCTCAACGCTGTCGGCTACCCTGCGTGTACTTAGTCGATTCTGGCGGTGCCAACCTCCCTCATCAGGCTGAAGTCTTTCCTGATAGAGACCACTTCGGACGGATTTTCTTTAACCAAGCAAAAATGTCAGCCAAAGGCATACCTCAAATCGCCGTGGTGATGGGACTGTGTACCGCAGGTGGCGCATACGTACCCGCCATGGCAGACGTATCCATCATGGTTAAAGAGCAAGGCACGATATTTCTCGCCGGACCACCGTTGGTAAAAGCCGCAACTGGGGAAGTCGTCACAGGGGAAGAGCTCGGTGGCGCTGATGTCCACTGCCGAAAATCAGGAGTGGCGGATTACTACGCAGAGAACGATGAACATGCGTTGATGCTCGCACGCGAGGCGATTGCCAACGCCAATCAACCCAAAGTACGAAAAACCGAGCACTCCATCTTACCGCCCCGTTACAACGCAGAAGAATTGTACGGCATCGTCAATGCTAACCTTCGCTTGTCCTTTGACGTAAGAGAAGTCATTGCCCGCATTGTCGATGATTCTGACTTTGACGAGTTTAAGGCGCTGTATGGCAAAACTCTGGTTTGTGGATTTGCACGAATAGAGGGGCATTTGATCGGTATTGTCGCCAACAACGGCATTCTATTTTCTGACTCTTCACAAAAAGGCGCGCACTTTATTGAGCTGTGCGCCAAACGCAAAACGCCCCTACTCTTTTTACAAAATATCACCGGTTTTATGGTCGGAAAAAAGGTAGAGGAAGAAGGCATTGCAAAACACGGTGCTAAGCTGGTGATGGCGGTGGCTTGTGCCGAAGTGCCTAAGTTTACCATCATTATTGGGGGCTCTTACGGCGCAGGGAATTACGGCATGTGCGGCAGAGCTTATGATCCGACGATGATGTGGATGTGGCCAAATGCACGTATTTCTGTAATGGGCGGTGAACAAGCCGCTGGCGTGCTAACTCAGGTTCGTAAAGACATAAAAGAACGCCGGGGTGAAAACTGGTCAGAACAAGAAGAGCACACATTTCGAGAATCGATCATAGACTTATATGAGACACAGGGACATCCGTATTACGCCAGCGCAAGGTTGTGGGATGACGGGATTATTGACCCAAAAAACACGCGCCAAGTCTTGGCACAAGCGCTCAATGCCGCACTCAACGCGCCGATTCAAGACAGTGAGTTTGGTGTTTTTCGTATGTAAAAAAGCAGAATGAGAAAAACAGAACGTAAATTTGGGAAAGATCGAAAGGACACATATATGCACGAACTTCAACCGAGCATTATTCCAAACGCGAAAAGGCAAGATGATGTGCTTTGGCAAGTTGACCGATATGGCGTCGCAACCATCACGCTTAACAGGACAAAGAAACACAACGCGTTCGACGCCTGTATGATCGATTTGCTAATACATAGGCTCGATTATCTGGCGTTGAGAAACGACGTTCGGTGTCTGGTTCTACGGAGTAACGGGGAGCATTTTTCTTCTGGTGCTGATTTAAATTGGATGAAATCCATGGCCAACAGTACACGCAAGGAGAACATCATTGATGCGCAAAACCTCGCCCGTTTAATGGAGACTCTGGACACATTCCCGCAACCAACCATCGCCGTTGTCCAAGGGTCTGCATTTGGCGGCGCTTTGGGTTTAATTTGTTGTAGCGACATAGCTATCGCGAGCAAAAGCGCCAATTTTTGTTTAAGTGAAGTAAAGCTGGGACTCGTTCCAGCGACGATCGCTCCCTATGTCATGCGGGCTATGGGAAATCGACAGGCTCGCCGCTTCATATTAAGTGGTGAAGTGATATCTTCAGATGACGCCGAACGATTTGGGATCGTGCATGAAGTCAGGGAACAGAGCGACATTGACAACACTCTGAATGAGTTGATTGAGACGCTGCTGGTAAACAGCCCTGATGCGATGCGCCAGGCAAAAACCCTGTGTCACCAATGTCATCAAAACCCGATTGACTCTCATCTAATCCAGTACACGAGCAGATTAATTGCCGATATCCGCGTGTCGCCGCAGGGGCAAGATGGCTTACAAGCGTTTCTCGAAAAACGTCTTCCGCGCTGGATAAATAAAGCGGATTCGGAGGAAACATGACACTCCCTTCAAAGGTAAAGATAGTTGAAGTGGGTGCACGAGATGGGCTGCAAAACGAGTCACCCGTCTCGACAAGCACCAAAGTCAGACTGATCAACTTGTTGTCGGACACAGGCTTAACTCATATCGAAGCCGGGTCTTTCGTTTCACCCAAATGGGTGCCACAGATGGCCGACTCTAAAGCGGTGATGCAGGCTATCTCCCGACGCAGCGACATTACTTACTCTGCACTTGTGCCTAACGTGAGAGGTTTTGAGCAAGCGCTAGAAGCTGGAGCAAATCAAATTGCCATTTTCACCTCGTGCTCGGAAGGATTCTGCGAGCACAACATTAACTGCTCTATCGCAGAAAGCCTGTCTCGATTCGAATCGGTGATGGAACAAGCTGCTAAACATAACATTCCGGTGCGTGGTTATTTGTCATGCGTCATCGACTGCCCTTATGACGGAGCGACAGCCCCCAAACAAGTGAGGAATGTTGCTACCAATCTCATTGATATGGGCTGCTATGAAGTATCGCTCGGAGACACAATAGGCACTGGCACACCAAATCGTGTGGAAGCAATGCTGCAATCTGTTTTAAAGAATATACCGAGCCAGAAATTGGCCGTTCACTTTCACGATACCTGGGGCCAAGCACTTGCCAATATTTATCAGGCATTCATCATGGGCATTGAAACCGTTGATAGCAGTGTTGCGGGTCTGGGTGGCTGTCCATACGCGCACGGTGCGTCAGGGAATGTCGCCACCGAGGATGTTCTATACCTTTGTCGAGGGCTGGGAATAGAAACAGGTGTTGATTTAGAGCTATTAGCAAAGGCAGGCTGGATGATCAGTGAAGAGTTACATCGTCAGCCGACATCTAAAGTTTCACTCGCGTTGCGTCATCGCTATCAATAATGACTCGTCATCGCTTTTTTCACTGCTCACTAAACTTCATATTTGGCTTTATTACCGATATCAAAATGCAGTGGCATTCGCCATTTAGCAATCGATAAGTAGCCCATGATGATACCCGCTAAAAATATCCCACCAGAGGCAATAACCAAATTGTTAAAGCAGAGTGCTAAGGTAGCCACGAAAAAGAGTATAGGGACGAGTTTTAATCCGGGCACTTTGAAGCAAAACGACTCTTTGAGCGCAATGCCTGAGAACGTAACAAAAACAAACCCTAGCGACAGCCATACTCGGCTCAGGTCATAATCACTGAACATGAGTACTAAACCAATCCAGCTAGACCAGCTGATGGCTAACCGAACCCTCTTACTGTAAACATGAATATTAGCGGCTGAAAACGCGGCTGCGATTCCAATAAAGACCAACACGCTGTGGTAGTGGCTAGCTAGGTCGCTGAACCAAACAAGTAAAGAAAAGCCGACAAGCGACACTGAAAATAGGCTGATGCCCGAACGATACAAACAAACACTCGCCTTATCTAAAAAGTCTAACGTTTCTTGATGGTCAATATCAGCCATGAGCCATTACCCTCGCCGCGAATGCGCTAAGACAAAGTTAAAGACGTTTTGGGAAGCGAAATCTGCCGCCGGTTCGATAGATAACCAAAGAAAACAGAATGAGCATACAGCCAATGAGTTTGTTGGTCGTCAGTACTTCGCCATACCAAAGAATACTCAATACTACTGTCCATACCGGCTCCAAAATCATAATCAATGCAGCATTGCCCGCTTGCACAAACTTCTGTCCCATTGTTTGCATCACGTAGCGTAAACTGGTCGCAAGCAAGGTACTGAGTGCAAACCACCACCAAATTGATGCATCAACTTCGCCAGGAAGTGTCTCCATAAAATAGGAGACCACCAACCCAAGACAGCCCGCAGAGAATAACTGCAAACAAGTCAGCAATAATACAGGTAGCTTCTGCGAGAACTTACTGTTTACATTAAAGTGTAATGCCAACAAAAGCGCCGCGCCAAGAAACCAAAGCTGACTGGCAGACTGCTTCCATCCGTCGGCCAGAGACAGACACGCCAAACCTATTACTGCAATTGGCAGTGAAATCCAAAATACCCGTTGTGGTCGTTGACGGAACATAATCCAAGCGACAATAGGTACAAACAACATCGACAGGCTCATGATGAATGCGCCCTCGCCTAACGTATCACTTATTGAAATCGCGTAGATCCACGTCATGACCGCACTACCCAACAGTAAGCCGACACCACTTGCTGACAACACATCACTCATCTTCGCGGATAAAAGAGGTCGGTAACACAGAGGCAGCAAACAAAGCGCTGCGATAGTAAATCGTGAACCAATAAAGCCAAAAGGAGGTAAGCCTTGAATGGTCTCTTTAGAGAAAATCCAGCCAAGTGCCGCAATCATGGTAGTTGCAATAAGAATGATGGTCGCTTTATGTTCTGAGTTAAGCATAATTACCCACAAAAATACTCGGTAACGAGTTCGACAGACGAGCTTTTGACGTCGAGAAAATCGATGAAAGTTATTGTTTAAGCGTCACAAATACAGGCAAGGAATGAATAAAGAATGGAACATGCTGACGTTTGCGAGACACAATTACTATACATGAAACTAACAATTTCAAAAGCGTTAATCCGCGCCAGATCACATTGCGTGTCTGGCGAGGAAACATCACTCATATTTGAATAGTAAGGCGTTACTAGAGCGTGCGATTGAACTGAGCAACCGCCTCAACAACACGGCTTGCGCCATCTTGAATATCATTCATGACGTTGCCTGCTTTCTCAGACAACTCAAGGGTATTCAGCGCATCTTTTTGGCATTGTGAAATCAACTCGACAGCGTTATTGGTGCGCTCAAGATTTTCTTTCACCATCGTGACAATATCATCGGTCGTCGTATTGGTACGAAGTGAAAGTTGCCTTACTTCATCCGCAACAACCGCAAAACCTCGTCCATGCTCTCCTGCTCGAGCGGCTTCAATCGCAGCGTTCAACGCAAGCAGATTGGTTTGATCGGCAATACCACTGATATTCCTTACCAACTCGCTAATTTTCGCTGAGTGACCTTTGAGTTCCTCAATCGCGGCATTGGCTTGTTCCATTTGTTTTGAGAGCATCTGCATATTCTCAACCGTTGCACCGATCACTTGCTGGCCCTGAATTGTCTGCGTTCCGGTCTCTTTGGAGACTTCATTCGCTAAATGAGCAGCTTGCGCCATCGACTGCTCTTGAAGAACTTGTTCGGTAATATCAGTAGCAAACTTCACTACCTTATACAGTTCTCCCCTATCGTTATGGATTGGATTATAAGACGCTTCCAACCATACGAGTTCACCATAGCGATTTAGCCTTTTAAAACGCTCAGAGACAAACTGACCACTCGCCAGTTTATGCCAAAACTCCTGATAGGCCTGGGAGTTCGCTTCTTCTTGATCACAGAACATTCGGTGATGCTTACCCGTGACTTGTTCCGACGTATAACCCATTGTTTTGAGGAAATTATCATTCGCTTTGAGAACGACACCATCCAAACTAAACTCAATGACCGCCATAGAGCGATTCAATGCGTTGAGCATATCTTCTTGCTCTCGAGAGGCTTTGATCGTTCGAGTCAACTCTGACGCGCACACAGCAAAGCGGGTAACTTTTCCCGTGAAATCAAAAATAGGTTGGACCATTGAGCGCAACCATGCTTCTTCACCATCCCCTTTAGAAACCTGCATAGCGCCATTCCAAAGGGTTTGGGTTAATACGCACTGCTTCATCCGTTGAAAATGCTCTGTATTTCTCGCTTTAACTGGAACGAGTTCAGTGATGTGCTTTGCCAATACCTCTTGCTCAGTTAGATTCATCTGTTGCAAAAAGTTCTGGTTAACAGACGTAACGTTACCTTCAGTATTAAGGGAGAGCAGTAACATGTCCTGATCAAGGCTTTGCTGCACTTGGGTAAGGCTGTAGAGCTCTTGCTTTAATTGCTGATTTTCTTTTTGAAGCGACTTACTAAAAAACATGACTTCCCTTATAAGACCGATTTTGATTGTCAAAAGCTCAGTAATTTAATGACGTTAAGTAGTGTTTGAGGTTGATTACAAACAAACCACGAAATTATACATTCATCACATATACATCACAAAACAATGCAATCACACAATAAATATGTGAATTAAATACCTTAAAGGTGTCATCGGGTGCTATTCACTTATTTGTTGGCAGCAGAAATGAAAAAAGCCCTTTCCAATCAGGAAAGGGCTTTAAGAGAATTCACAAATTTATAATGGCGCTATTTTACAATAGCTCGACCGACTGTTGAGCGATAACCCACTCTTCGTTGGTTGGAATAACCAATACTTTCGCATCCAGCAGTTCAGATTTACCAATTTCACCTGAATTACCGAATCGGGCATCTTCGTTGCCTTTCTCGTCTTCCACGAAACCAAGCAGGCTAAGGTTTTTAAGCACTTCACGGCGAATATCCAGAGAGTTTTCGCCAATACCACCCGTAAAGATAACCGCATCTAGACGATCAAGAGGGATCAGGTAAGAACCGATGTATTTCGCAACACGGTAGGTAAACACTTCAAACGCTAATTTCGCACCTTCGTGACCTTCTTCCATCGCTTGCAGAATACCTCGTGCATCGGAAGTGACGCCAGACACTCCCAAGAAACCTGATTTCTTGTTTAGTGTTTCGAATACCTGTTCCTGAGTCCAACCTTTCTTTAATAGGAACTCAATGATGCCTGGGTCCAGGTCGCCAGAACGTGTACCCATCATCAAACCAGCTAGTGGAGTAAAGCCCATCGAAGTATCAACCGATTGGCCATCTTTGATCGCACATACTGACGCGCCGTTACCAAGGTGTACCGTAATGAAGCTAGATTGCTCCACTGGCTTGTTCAGCATTTTTGCAGCTTCACGACTTACAAAGTAATGGCTTGTGCCGTGGAAGCCGTAGCGACGGATTCCATACTGCTCGTACAGCTCATGAGAAATAGCGCCAGTAAATGCCTTTTGAGGCATCGTCTGGTGGAATGCCGTGTCGAATACAGCAAATTGAGGAAGAGTCGGAAACGCTTCAATCGCAGCACGAATGCCGATAGCACCTGCTGGGTTATGAAGCGGAGCGAGATCGGCAAGCTGTTCGATTTCTTGTGTCACTTCATCGGTAATACGAACCGTCGTTGTGAATTTTTCACCGCCATGAACGATACGATGACCGACAGCCACGATGTCTTTAGCTAAACCTAATTCGTCGGTTAACCCTACTAGTTTTCCGATAGCGATTTTATGATGGCTATCGTCACCTTCGATAGAAACTTCCTTTTTTTCACCGTTGAATTTCCAGCTCATACGAGATTCTGGAAGACCAAAGCATTCGCCCAAACCACTTAGCACCGCGTCACCTGAATTTGAATCGATGACCGCGAACTTTAGTGACGAGCTTCCTGAGTTGATCACTAGTACAAACGAATTAGACATGAAATAGTTATCCTGTTGTGGAGCAGAGGTTGTCATTACGCTTTCACGCAGCGTACGACTTATATGCTTTCTATTATTCAATAATTTTTTAATCTTTCAACTATCTTTTAAAATTAATGGTCTGATTGCACATTTTTTATTGATCTAGGACACTTTCTGATTTTATTCGATGCGAAAAAAATATCTTCTCATAAAAGAGAATTGTGATTCACTCGTCTTGTTTATTGACTAAATTATGAGCTAACTTATTTATTAGACGAATAAAAACAATAAACATAACAATACATCGGGGAATATCGTGCCGAAAATAACGCTTTTACTTGTCAGTTTAGGCTTAATGTTGCTCTGCTTCGGATGGCAAATGACAAAAAATATTCGCTCGAAAACGGATGTTTCTGGGTGGACCTGGCTTCTGGTACTAATCAGCTATTTTATTATTGCGTATGCAACGTACTTGTACACCATTGCGCAAAACCCCTCAGGCTCACTTATCGAAACTGGTATATCTATACTCCTATTTGCTGGAAGCGTTTTTGTCGTCTTCGTCATCAAATTCAGTAATGACTCCATCGTCGAATTACATAGCCTTGCAAAGCGCGAAAAACAAAATGCCTTTCATGATGCGCTAACTGGTCTCCCAAATAGAAAATACTGTTTTGAGGTAATTGACGATCGTATTCAATCTGGCCTGCCTTTTTCAGTCATTCTCTTTGATGTTGTCAATTTCAAACAAGTCAACGATGCGATGGGGCACTTCTGTGGTGACCAATTACTAATTCAAATCGGTCAAAGGTTGCAAGATGCGCTTGAAGATAATGACAAAATATTTCGCGTCGGCGGTGATGAGTTTGTGATAATCACAGCATCTGCCACTGAAGAGGATGGCAAGAAACTTATCGTGAAGCTCAATAAAGCACTTTCCACTCGCTTTCACCTCGACGAATTCCAAGTATCTGCCGCTGTCGTGTTTGGTATAAGCACTTACCCTCAGGACGCAGAATCCAATGAGTTGCTGATCAAACATGCCGACGTTGCAATGTATCACGCGAAAAGTAACGGAAATCTTTTCGCATTTTATAACGACAACATGAATATTGGGGCTAAATATCAGCTGGAAATTTCATCACGTATTCAATTTGCGTTAGATCAGGATGAGTTTCGCTTGTATTACCAGCCATTGATTGATGCTCGTACTAGCGTCGTGGTGGGTTTTGAAGCAGTTATTCGTTGGCGAGATGGACAAGGTAATAACATTTCGCCAAACGATTTCATACCAATTGCCGAGCGAAGTAATCAGGTCAACAACATAACCATGTGGGTGCTGGGGCAAGTTGAAAAAGATCTCAAAACGTTTATCCGAAGAGGCATCAAGCTTCCAATTCATGTCAACTTATCCGCCAAAGACCTATCTTCAAACGTATTACTTACCCGCCTAAAAAAATTAATAGAACACTCTCCTGAATTTGCCCACCTTCTAAGTTTAGAGATAACAGAGACGATGGCGATTGACAAAGTGAAGGAACTTAACCCACTGATACACGAAATAAAAGGACTTGGCATCAAGATCAGTCTCGATGATTTTGGTACGGGTTATTCTTCACTCTCACTGTTAAGAGATCTTCCGGTGGATCAGATTAAGATCGACCGCTCATTCTTATCTACAGCGAACCGAACGGAAAGCACGCGCTCCATTGTTGAAAATACAATCGCACTTGCCCACGGGCTTGGTTACTCGGTAGTTGCCGAAGGCGTACAAGATATGGATACCCTGCATTTTTTACGACATCGTGGCTGTGACATCATCCAAGGTTACTTATTCTGCCCTGCTCTCCCATTAGACGAAGTGATCAATTGGGTAGCGGAGCACGACGAGAAACGCGACAGTTTCCTACCAGCATAAAAAAACCGAGCATGTTAACCATGCTCGGTTTTTGAAATCAGCTTTTTCTAACTCAGGTTATTTAATTAACCTGGCTCGATTATGCTTCCGGAGTGCGACGGCCACGGCCGTGACCACGTTCACCACGGTAGTTACCACGGTGATCACCACCACGGTTACGGTCGAAACGACGCTCAGCACCTTCGCGGTTACCATCACGGCTACCTTCGCGGTTGCCACGGAAACCACCTTCACGACGGCCACCTTCGCGACGAGCACCACCATCACGGTTACCACGGTAACCACCACCATCACGACGTCCGCCGTCACGACGACCACCACGAGACTCGCGGAAATCATCGAAGTCACATACTACCGCACCAACATCTTGTTGACGGATACGTAGTTTGCTCAACTTGTTCGCGGCTTCAGAAGTCATTGCTTTTGGTAGCTGAACGAAAGTATGACCTTGCGCTAGCTTGATAGCACCGATAGAACCTTTACCTAGACCAAGTTCATTTGCCAGAGCACCAACGATGTCTTTAACTTGAACACCTTGCTCACGGCCAACTTGTAGCTGGTAAGTATCCCAATCTTGGTTGTTGAAGCTGCGGCCACCTTCACGACCACCATCACGACCACCTTCACGGCGCTCTTTACGACGCTGCTTATCACGCTCAATTGCTTCTACCATTGGGTCTTCACCGATGTAGAACAGTGGGCGTTTGCCTTGTTGACGCTTAAGAAGCATCGCAGCAAGCATTGCTGGGTCGATTTCTAGAGAAGTTTGTAGTTTCTCAACCAACTCAGCAAACTTATCTAGTGATTTGTGCTCTTTCTCAGCTTCTAGTTCTGCACCTAGCTGAGCTAGACGAGCTTCAGCAACTTGGTCACGTAGAGGAAGTTGAATTTCTTCCATTGATGACTTAGTTACACGCTCGATAGTACGAAGCATGCGGATTTGGTTAGTGCGAACAAGAAGGATCGCTTTACCTTTACGTCCAGCACGGCCTGTACGACCGATACGGTGAATGTATGACTCTACATCGAATGGGATGTCGTAGTTAAATACGTGAGTAATACGTGGAACGTCAAGACCACGTGCAACAACGTCAGTCGCTACAAGGATATCGATAACACCCTGTTTGATGTGATCAACAGTACGCTCACGTAGAGACTGAGGGATATCACCGTGTAGTGCTGCAGCTTTAAAGCCACGAGCTGAAAGCCAGTCAGCTAGACGCTCAGTATCTTGACGAGTACGTACGAATACGATTGACGCATCCGTTTCTTCAGTTTCAAGAAGACGAGACATCGCTTCATCTTTCTCTACACCCTTCACTACCCAGAACTGCTGTTGAACTTTGTCTACAGTGTGGTTCTTACCAGCAACGTCTACCGTTACAGGGTCACGAAGGAAGCGCTCAACAATCTTTTTCAGCATTGGAGGCATAGTCGCAGAGAACAGAACGCGTTGTGCTGATTCAGGAGCGTGCTCCATGATTGCAGTTACGTCGTCCACGAAACCCATGTTTAGCATTTCGTCCGCTTCATCAAGTACGAAAGTATTAACTTCGTCTAGATGTAGACGTTCACGGTTGATCAGGTCTTGAACACGGCCAGGAGTACCAACAACAACGTGCGCACCATTCTTAAGTGCACGCATTTGATCAACGATAGAAGCACCACCGTAGATTTCTAGAACTTTCAAGCCCTTGATGTTTTTACCAAGGTTTTTCATTTCCGCTGCAACCTGAATCGCTAGCTCACGAGTCGGAGCAAGTACGATTGCTTGTGGTTTACGTTGGTTTAGATCTAGTTTGTTGAGAAGAGGCAGAGAGAATGCTGCCGTTTTACCTGTACCCGTTTGTGCCTTGCCCAGCGCGTCAACACCTTCCAACAGGTGTGGGATTGCCGCAGCCTGAATTGGAGTTGGTGACACGAAACCCATTCCGTCTAGAGCAGAAAGGATAGAATCATTCAGAGATAAATCACTGAATTGAATAACAGAATCTTGCATTGGGATCCTACTTAATTAAACAAAAAAACAGTCCCATATGCTCTTCCAATTCGATACTGAATTATCCAGATACTAAATCCATTCAGATAGGAATTAGCACAGTACACAACCGCGATAAGCCATTAGGGACGACTAAGGGAGGCGGATTATTCCTTAAATGCATAAAAAAAGCCAGAAAAAATTGAATTACATCACAATTTATTCTCAATAATGGCATTTTCCGCATAAAATACCACCAGCCCACCATTTCCCGCAAAAGCGCGCCATGAAAATTGATGAGTTCTTCACCAACCCCAAATCACTCTATCGCTGTTTATCAGCCCATATTTTACACAAAACGCCCAGCGAAATGCGCTCTAACGATAATAATAGCTCGCATTTATTAGAGCGCACTAGCTCTAGCGTTAAGTTAAATCGAAGCGTGAAGGCCAACTGCTTAACATCTTGCTCAAAAAGCAGACACAAACATTACTGGTATGAGCGTTAGCGTCGTTAGTAGGGTTGAGTGAGCGTATACAAGGCCGCATAAAAAAATGGACCAAAGAGGAACTAACCAAATCATATAAGTGAAGAAAAAGACAGACAGTGTTTGAAGAAGGCTTCAACATTGCCTGCCATACATAAAGCTTACTAATAAGTCGGTTCAACTCAAAGAGCCATTAGATACATGCGATATATAACGCCTATATTTCTTTTGGCGTTGGTTGACGAGGGTTACCGCCTAAGCATGGATCAGCCAATACTTTGTCTATCCAGTTTTTGCAGTCATCGTGGCTAATACCTAAGGTTTTAAATCCTTCTGGGATGTCAACGCGCTTAGATAATTGGCGAATTAAATCAACGGCTAATTCTGCTGCTTCTTTATCGTTTAAACCTTCTGTCTTCCCACCCATTACCTGTGCAATATCACGGAATCTCTCAGGATGCTCTTCTGCGTTAAACGCACATACTTCTGGTAGCAAAATCGCGTTGCACACACCGTGAGGTAGATTATGTGTCGCACCCGGCTGATGAGCCATTGCATGTACTAAGCCTAAACCGGCACTATTGAACGCCATTCCCGCTAAAAACTGTGCGTTAGCCAATTCTTCACGCGCTTTGATGTTTTGACCATCTTCAACCGCTACGGGTAGCCACTGGGTAATGAGGCGAATCGCCTCTAACGCCGTTGGTTTGGTGAGGGTGTGAGCGCCTGGAGTCACGTATGCTTCGACCGCATGAGTTAGTGCGTCCATACCCGTAGCTGCCGTGACATGACTAGGTAAATTAATCATCAAAGTAGGATCATTCACCGCGATATCAGGAATTTGCTTAGAGTCAATAATGACCATCTTCACTTGTCTTTCTTCATCAGTAATGACTGAGTTTGATGTCATTTCCGCTGCAGTGCCCGCCGTCGTATTAATCGCAATGAAGAAATCGCCCTCACACTTTACCTTGCCGATACCGTCAAAATCGACGATATCGCCAACGTTAGATGCCACAATACGAATGGCTTTCGCACAGTCTACCGGGCTACCACCACCAACCGCGATAAAGCAATCACACCCAGTATCGACATACGTTTCCAAACCTTCACGCACAAGTGATGCCGTCGGGTTAGGTGTCACACGGTCAAACAACACATAGTCGATTGCAGCTTTATCTAACAGAGCAATCAGATGATCTAAGATTCCCAGTTCCACAAGATTTGCATCGGTCACGATCAATGCTCGCTGAATGGGCTGCTGGCTCAACGTAGAAATCGCGTCATCAACGGCGCCGACGCCTGCGTAACTCAGTTTTGGTAGGTTTAATGCAAAGGCCATTTTATTTACTCCTTATTACTTCTCAACTCGTAAGCCATATGACTTGAATTTTTCCAGCACCACCTGCATAGACTCATTATCCAGCGTTGGTACTTCTGGGTTAACCGCGAGAGCTTTAAGGTAAAGCTCTGCCAATACTTCGACTTCATGCGCTAACCAAAGCGCTTTGTCTAAGTTCACTTCCCCTGCGATCAAGCCATGGTGTTGAAGCAAGATTGCTTTGCTTTTTGAGATGCCTTCTTCCACGTACTTCGCTAACTGAGGACTGCCAAATGTCGCGTAAGGTACACAAGGAATTTCAGTCGTTCCCGATGCTGCGATCATGTAGTGAATAGCAGGGATTGGTTTATTCAAGATAGAGACCGTTGCAGAATTGATCGCGTGGTTATGGACCACGGCATTTATATCTGGGCGATGTTGATAGCAAGTTAGGTGGAACAACCATTCAGAAGAAGGAAGTTTACCCTCTTCAAAGGTGCCATCTTCCGCAACATAGACAATTTGCTCAGGCGTCAGTTGTTCGTAAGGAATGCCCGTTGGGGTGATTAACATGCCGTTATCAAAGCGGACACTGACGTTACCTGCGGTACCTTGGTTTAGACCTAAACGGGTCATTTCGATACAAGTATCGATAATGTGTTGCGAAAGCTCTATTCTGTTCATTTTGTTAATCCTTAAATTTAAATGCTGGATAAGCCTTTTATGAGAGTGTCGCCGGTTGCGTTGGCGAAAGTGCAGGATGACTACCTCTAAGCATGGCTGTGCTCCCGTTTTATTTGATTTAAGACTGCCGTTGCTTCTGGATAGATCACACGCAATTTAGGACGCATATTGTGTTGAGATTCATCGACAGAGCGGTAAAAGCCCACGCCATAAAATGCGAACATCGCTGCTCCAATTACCGTCGCTTCGGCCTGCTCTACGATATGAAGTGGTCGCTGTAACGCATTTGCACGAAGCTGATTCCAAAGCGGATTTTTGGTGCCACCACCCACGACAACGATTGGCTCGTCGCTCAATTGGCATAATTGATTCAGGTAAAGAAAACGTTGTTTCAGCTGTTGGCTTAATCCTTCAAATACCGCTCGGGCAATTTGGCCACGCGAAGTATGAATAGAAAGGCCTTCTATTGATCCTTGACCAATACCACTTTCATCAACCGATAAAGTTGGTTTAAACACCACACCACCAGCACCTGGCTCGGCGGCTTCAGCTTCATTAACCATGGTGGTGTACAAATCGTTTGAGTGTTTTTCTGCACTGTAAAATTGCGTCACAACCCATTCAACGACGGCGCTAGAGAGCCACTGTATTGCTGGATTGTACAAACCCTTTAATGCGTCAAGCTCTACGGTCACCCCATTATCCAACGCTTGTTGATTGAGTGCGGGACGCAGGCTGCGCGCCATTAAGATTTCCCAGGTGCCTGAGCTCAAAAACGCTTGGTTTTCTTTCGCTCCCGAGCCCACTAAAGCAAACTGAGTGTCGTGACCTGCGGAAATCACGGGTGTCCCACTAACAAGCCCCAATTGTTTGGCGATGTGTTCTGAAACATATCCCACCTTTTCACCGGCCATCACGAGCCTTGGGAAATGATCCGATGTCAATCCTAGGTAATTTAGCGCTTTAGCATTCCAGCTACAGGTTTCCACACTGGTCAGCATGGATGTGCCAGCCATTGTGTAATCGGTGGTCATTTCGCCAGTCAACCTGTGAGTGATCATCGATGAAATGAAGACAAATTTATCCATCTTTGCGTACACTTCAGGCTCGTTTTCTTTAAGCCAACGCAATTTGTAAAGCGTATTAAAACTGTAGTCTCCAATGCCGTTGCTTCGGTAGAGTTCCAGACGATCAACCTCATCTTCTACCGCTTTCATTACGGGTATGGTTCTCGGGCACTTCCAAGAGATAATTGGGTAAATCTGATTTCCATCACTATCAAACGGAGCACCATCAACACCAAATGTTGTTACGGTCACAGCCAGAACATTTTTCGCTCCGACTTGAGCCACGACATGCCGACCACACTCAAGGAGCTTTTGCCAGATGTCTTCGAAATCCCACAGGTGATAACTTGGGTTTAGCGCATCACATTTGGTCGAGTTTTTTATGAAATGAGACGCGACGATGGCGCCTTCTTGGTCAATTGCAATGGCACGCAAGTTGGTCGCACCGCAATCTAAAACAATCACTACAGACATGGGGGCTCCTGAAGGGGCGGGAATCACCCCGCCCGAGAAGATTACTTGTATAAAGGACCAAAGTTTTCGCAAGCACGGTAGTCTTGACCTTCTTTGTCCTGACCAAATGCCGTCCATGTGTGAGGGCGGAAAATGTCTTGCTCGTCAACGTTGTGCATTGACACTGGAATACGCAACATAGAAGCAAGTGTGATCAAGTCAGCGCCAACGTGACCGTAAGAGATAACACAGTGGTTCGCACCCCAGTTCGCCATGACTGAATACACATCTTTAAACGCGCCTTCACCGGTCAGGCGTGGAGCAAACCAAGTGGTTGGCCATGTTGGGTTTGTGCGCTCATTAAGCGTTTCATGCACCTCGGCAGGTAGCGTCACCGAATGACCTTCTGCGATTTGCAGTACTGGGCCAATGCCCTTAATGATGTTGATACGATGCATCGTAAATGGCATACCACCATGAGTCAGGAAGTTCGATGAGAAACCACCGCCACGGAAATATTCAACATCGGCAGGTGGCCACTGGGTCGCAGCCAGACACGCTTCTGCATCTTGTGCATTCATATTCCAATGCGATTTAAATACAGGTTGACTTTGCTCATCACGAGCTTCCCCACAGCCATCCAGAGCCGCTGAACCTGAGTTAATAAGGTGAATCAATCCAGACTCAGGGCGGTAACCACTAACGCGCTCTACTGAATCCTGTGACCAGTAAGTGCGCACGTCGCAAAATACTTGCGCTTGGCCTGTCAGCATTTTTCCGAACAGCATATTTACGCCGTTCAAGCAGTCGTTTTCTGTCGCAATAGCAAAAGGTTCACGGATGCCGTTCCAGTCAAATGACGAGTTGAGGACCGCTTCACTAAAGTCACCGTTTGGTAAGTGATCTGTCCAATGGCGTTGACCCTGGAAGCCGCCTGCAACAGCGTTGTGTCCCATCGCCTCTTCCGCATAACCCATTTCTGCGAGTTTCGGGTTACCAATCATCAGATCGCGCATGATCATCGTCATCTTAACCACGGTTTCCCAATCTTCGGTTTTACGCTCTTCGGTCATTGGAACTCGGTTGTAATCTTTACCTTCTTTGCAATGTTCTTTTGTCCACGACAACGCCAGTTCAAACTCTTCTTTATCGAAGATTTCGCGGTCGAGACGACGTTTAATTTCAGTCATATCAACATACTCGTTGCGCATGCCTAAGTAATGTTGGAAGAACGGTTGGTCTACGATAGAGCCCGCAATCCCCATTGAGACTGAGCCCATAGATAAGTAGGATTTACCGCGAATAGAAGCGACCGTTAAACCTGCGCGGCAGAAACGAAGGATCTTATCCTGAACATCGCTAGGAATAGACGTGTCATCTTTATCTTGAACTTCTTCGCCATAGATAGAAAACGCGGGTAAACCAAGTTGAGAGTGACCAGCCATTGCTGCGGCTAGATATACAGCCCCAGGACGTTCGGTACCGTTGAAGCCCCATATCGCTTTTGGCAGATGTGGATCCATATCCAGCGTTTGAGTGCCGTAACACCAGCAAGGGGTAACGGTAATAGATACGCCAACGTTCTCACGCTTAAATTTTTCTGCACAAGCTGATGCTTCGGCTACACCGCCAATGGTCGTATCTGCAATAACACATTCAACCGCTTCACCGCTAACGTGACGTACATTTTCAGTAATAAACTTGGCTAAGTTGTTAGCCATGTTCATTGTTTGATCTTCAAGAGACTCACGAACCCCAAGACGACGACCATCGATTGTTGGACGAATACCGATTTTTACTAAGTTTTTCATTTTCGATTCTCTATTTCACACTAACGAGAGATTATTTTTTGAATTTGGTAGCCTTTAAGGCCAAATAAGACTAAGTAGACAAAGCCAATTAACGGGATAATGAACGCAGTCTTAATATCCTTCGATTTATATAGATTTAGTTATTACTTGGTTTGTATATTTTTTAGACTTTATTGGATTAGTGGATGATAAAACGTCCGTCATTTTAACTTTCTTCAAGTGTCACTATCCCTCCCGAGAAACAGGAACAGCTTTTACATTATGTAAAATTAATTAGAACTGTGTATTAACATCAGCATTCGATATTACAATATCTATTTCATCGAAGTTGCAGACCTTTAATAGACTTTTTTTCTTATACTTGCTCTTATCCGCTAATAGGATTACTTTTTCTGACACATTGATGAACATTTTCTTTATTTCATAGTTGTATTCATTAGAGTCCCACACACCGGATAACTCATCGAAACCAACACATGATATAACACTGACATCAAGTGACATTTCAGCTAAGGTTTTTCTCGCAATAAGCCCATAAAACGCTTTGTACTTTTCAGAGAAAGAACCACCTAAACTAATTATTGAGATATTATTTTTACCACTTAACACATTTATATTGTTAATGGAGTTGGTGACAACTGTACATCTCATATTAGGTAGTGCTTGAGCGACAAGCCAGCTAGAAGAACTTGCATCTAAACCAATAACTGAACCTTCGTAAATATTGGAAATGACTTGATCGACTAAATCCATTTTGTCGTTAACATTGCGATTCGCTCTGTTGTTGAAAGACGTTCCTTCATCTTTATAGTTTTTACCTATTGCTCCACCATGAACTCGTATCAGCTCCCCTTTCTCATCCAGAACTTTAAGGTCTCTGCGTATCGTCTCAACCGAAACATCAAGGTCATTAGCCAAATCCGTCACAAATGCCTTTCCGGACTTGTTAACAACATTCAAAATGTAATTGGTTCTAGATATCGACTTCATTGGTTATCTTCTGCATTTCCTTTACATGCCGCAGATAATAACTTTTAGCTCATTCAAATGTTAGGCAATGCTCATGTGATTTTTGGAAATTTTAAATAAGTTGACCGAAATATAGAACGACACCACAAAAAAACGGGCACTTCCCCAGATAAACGGGCATAAGAAACAATAATTTAAAGTAATAATCACAATTGGTATATATCAGTCAAAAACGGGCACTGGCAGGCAATAACGATTTAGAATAGATTGAATGATAGATATAATGTGATATGTCTCGAATATTAATTATTTTTTATTGTACTTATATTTAAATTACATTCGGTATGTATCTAACCACTTGTTTAAAACTAATTCTAATCAAAAAAGAAAAACAAAGAGCCTCTGATAATCAGAGCAGTAGTAATGACATGGTTTTCCGTGATTATTTTGGGTTTCGCCACATTCGATAACCACTTTTCCTCATGGCTTTGCCTAATAAATGTGCAGCAACAGGTGCGGTGAGGAAAATAAACAACATGGTGCCCACAGCGCGGGAGATCACCGTGGCATCAGGAATAGCGATGGCTACCGCCAAAAGCAATGATGCCACACCAACCGTACCCGCTTTTGTTGCCGCATGCATCCGAGTGTATAGATCCGGCATTCGAACCACTCCTAAGCTGGCGATCAGAAAGAATAAGGTACCAATGCACAACAAAAGACCAACGATCACTTCCATTCCTCTCCCCCTTTTCTCTTTGCTATCATTCGAGCAAATGCGATGGTGCCGAGAAACGCCACTAAACCAAGTGTGATAGCAATATCTAACAACGTCTCTTGACCACTATCCAGAGTATAAACGGCAATGAATCCAATCGTGACAAACGAGATAAGATCCAATGAGACGACTCTGTCTGCCAACGTGGGTCCCAGAACCAAACGTACCAACGCCATAACTACGCTTAGTAACAACCCACCGTAAGCAAAGAAAATACTGAACTGCAGCCAACTATCCACGCGTCACCTCCAATATTCGTCTCTCTAAGCCACCTTTGATATCTCGAATTACTTTCTCATGTTCTGGAGCAAACATGGCATGCACGATCAGATGTTTTTTGTCAGGTGTTACATCCAAACTTAACGTACCTGGCGTTAACGAAACCATATTCGCAAGCAGCGTGATTTCTATATCTGATTTCGCATCAAGTGGGACATAAATGATGTCGGGTTGGCTTAGATGTGTTGGCGTTAGCACATCCCACATCACCCGAGCGGCAGACATGAGTAACTCGAAACAGAAATAGCTCACTAGCCGCAAAAGTGAAATGAAAACCTGAAAGTAACGACTTTTCGTTCTGAACGGCTGACTGAGCCTCAAAACGAGAAACCCAGCGATAAAGCCAAATATAAAGTTGAGGCTGGTATAGGTGCCGTTTAGAAGCATCCAAGCCAGTGCGAGAAAGAGGTTGAGAAAAAAGTAAATCATTGTCCACCTCCCAATACTGCCTGAATATATTCTTTCGGCTCCAGCAGTTGCAGCGCAGCCTGCATGGCAAATTGATAAAATGGCTCGGCAACCAGACCGATGATCAAACTCATCGCCGTTAAGGTAACAATAGGAATACAGTACAAGTACGTAGTCGACTTAGTCATTATTTGTGCGTCAGCATCACTTGGCTGCTTTTTCCAGAACACCGCATTCCAAATTTTGCTCATGGAAAAAACCGTCAACAATCCCACCAGCAAGGCGGTTGCTGCAAGCCAATAGCCCTCTATTTGCAAACTCGCTTTAATCACTAAGAACTTGCCCCAAAAACCGGAAAGTGGTGGAAAGCCAGCCAAAGAAAATGCAGTAATGTAAAACAACAAGGCCAACCAAGGCATCGCTTTATACACACCACCTAATTGCTTCAGTTGACTGGTTCCGTATTTCCGTTCGACGAAGCCTCCAATTAAGAACAGGTTCGCCTTCACTAAAATATGATGAACGATATAGAAAATAGCCCCAGCGACTGCCAACGGCGTATAGACGGCGAGCCCCATGATCATGTAACCAATCTGGCTGATAATATGAAATGAAAGGATTTTCTTTATATCGTAATGACTTGCTGCCCCTAATACCCCCGTCAACATTGTCAAACAAGCCATCCACATCAAGGTCGATTGCCAGCCACTTTCTGCCAATGGAAATACCAGTGTAAATACACGTAATAATGAGTAAACACCGACTTTAGTCAGTAAAGCGGCAAACAGTGCAACCACGCCGCTCGGTAGCGTATGGTAAGACGCAGGAAGCCAGACAAACAAGGGAAACAACGCCGCTTTGATAGAAAAAGCAAATAAGAAAAAACCTGCGAGCAAGGTTTTCGTGTCGGATGGCATCAAAGCCGCTTTAGCGTGAAGATCCGCGAGATTCAGCGTTCCGGTAACGCCATATAACAAACCTATCGCGAGCAGAAAAAACAGCGTCGAGATCAGGTTCAAAATCACGTATTTCACAGCACCATCAATCTGAGTCTTGTTGGCATCCAAGACCATCAGACCGAAGGAGGCAATCAGCATCACTTCAAACCAAACATAGAGATTGAAAATGTCGCCGGTCAGAAATGCCCCGTAAACGCCCGCAAGCAAAACATGCATCAACGCGTGATATATCCCGTATGATGGTTTGTTGCGAATATCTCCAACCGCATAAAGCACACAGATGAGACCAATCACCGCCGTAACCATAACCATGGCCACAGTGAACAGATCTGCTACAAACACAACGCCGAAAGGAGAGAACCATTGGCCAAATGCTACCGCGACAGGCCCATGCTGTATCACATCACTGGTAAGAAAAGCAGCGACACACACCGTTAAAAGCGCACTCGCGCCACTGATGCGCTCAGCAAGACAGATCTTACCTTTCGCGATAAACACAGCCACCGCAGTCAAGAGTGAAATCACGATAGGTAACGTTAGCCAAATGGTCGTCATTCCTCCTCCTCTTCTGACTGTCGCATATCATCCACATCTGCCGACCCTGTTTCTGAATACGCGCGATAGAACAACAAAAGTGCAAAAACGAGCAATCCAAAACCAATCACAATTGCAGTCAGGATCAACGCCTGAGGCAACGGATTAGCAGCACCATCTGGTGGCAGTTGTGCGCCTGACTCGATAAGAGCGGGGACGCCAATGGTTAAGCGTCCGGCCGTCAATATAGCCAGATTCACAGCACTGCTTAGTAAAATCAGACCAAACAGTATTCTCAATATATGCCGTTCAAGTAACAGATAAATACCCGCTGCAACAAATACACCGACCACCAGACTCCATAGTACTTCCATCAGTCGAGCACCTCATTCACATGTAACAGCAAGCCCATCACGCCGCCAATAATGGCGAAATAAATGCCCACATCGAAGAGCAGCGGAGTCCCTAGCGGGAGAATATCCTTCCACCACAATCCGGTCAGGAAAGGTAACTCCAGTACCACTCCTAATAGCCCTGCCATAAAGCTGAGCGAAATACCGAACATCGCAATACTTAATGGTGAATAGTACAAACGGTCCCTTAAGTACTTGGGCGACTCTGCATACATCATTAGCGCAAACCCTATCACCGCAATGAGTGCACCAATAAACCCACCTCCAGGTTCGTTGTGCCCGCGCAGCAGTAAATACAGAGAAAACAGCAACATCAATGTAAAGACAATGTGAGCCGTGGTGGAAAAGATCATTGAATGGACAGGAGGATGCTTGTAATTTGGGGTGGTAAGTAGACTGGTCGCCGCAATGCCCGCCATCACGACCACAATCACCTCACCTAACGTATCGATGGCACGAAAATCGACCAGGATGACATTGACAACATTGCGCCCGTACCCTTCAGGTAGACTTTTCTGGAGAAAGAATTCAGCTAACTGGGGATCTAACGGTTGAGAAGTGATATTGATGAGAGCAACGCTAACAGAAAACCCGACTATTACAGCAATAATCGCGTGTAACAGACGACGCCGTTTAGAGTGATTACGCACAGTGGTCAATTTAGGCATGTGGCGCATTAACAAAACTAAAAATACCACCATCAGTGTTTCTACTAACAACAAAGTCTGTGCAACATCGGGCGCGCTGTACAACATAAACACGAGTGTTGTCATAAAGCCCACCACGCTAAGGGCTGACACCGATAACAAACGTGACTTAAAGAACGTACATACCGACACCGCTGCCACAAGTAACAGAGCAATCACTATTTCGTAGAAATTGATAGCAAACAGCTCGGTAAAACGCGCGGTTGAAATATCTAATGGGCGACTGAGCAACACGATGGCTAGAACGAGGCTAAACATAAGTACATAATTGCTCAGCCTCTTTTGCTGAATCCATTGTGTCTGCCACTTAGCAAACCGTATGACACCGCTGACAATTTTATTAAACACCGTCTCCGCAGTAGGAACGATAAACGCGCTTTTATACCACTTGGCAACCCTCTGCGAGTAAAGCGCGTAAACCACCCACCCCAACCCCAATGTAATAAGGCTCAATAACAACGGGAAGTTGACTCCGTGCCATAACATTGTTGCCACTGGTTCTGAGGCAGGAAGGCTGGTCAAAACACCGGGAATAATGACATTATGATTTATCCAACTTAGCCCCAACACTGGCGTGATCAATCCGCCAACGGACAGTAGCATCGGTGGTATCCATAGTCCTTTGAGTGACTCGATATTTTTCGCCGGAGTGGGCTCACGTTGAGAATGAGCAAAGAATGGTTTGTAGATTAATGCAATCGTCACCGCCACCATGATTACATTGACAGCGACTAATAAACCGATAATCACACTGCTAACCTCAAGGCCCGATTTGTACATGTATTCTTTGCTCAAAAAGCCAAGGAGCGGTGGTACTCCCGCTTTAGACAGCGCCGCCAACGTCGCAGCCGCCAGACTTAAAGAAAGCACGGCTTTCAGTCCATTCAGCTTGGTTACATCTCTTGTGCCAGTTGCTTTATCAATATTCCCGACCACCATGAACAGGGCCGCTTTGTAAAAAGAATGCGCCAGGATAAACAAGAGCGCGGCGGCCAGTGCGAGCTCCGTTCCCATGCCAATTAGCATAACGAGCTTACCCAAAGCCACATTGGTGCTGTACGCGAGCATTAACTTCAAATCCGTCTGTTTTAAAGCCAATAATCCACACCAGATGGCCGTAAACCCACCAGCAATACTTAACGTGTAAAACCAAATATCACTGTGTGAGTAGGCAGGAGACAGCCGCGCCAGTAGATACACGCCCGCTTTTACCATAGTGGCGGAGTGCAGATAAGCGCTCACTGGCGTGGGTGCTGCCATCGCATTTGGCAACCAAAAGTGAAATGGAAACTGTGCGGACTTAGTGAAGGCACCAAGGAGAATCAATATAAGAGAAGGCAAAAACCATTTGTGAGACGCAATTTGTGTCGATTGTTGAACAATAGTACTAATCTCATAACTTCCGGCGATTTGTCCTAATAAAATCAGCCCAGCCAACAGAGCCAATCCTCCAGCCCCGGTAACCAAAAGAGACTGTAACGCCTTTTCACGTGACACCTCTTTCTCATGATTAAAGCCGATCAGTAAATACGAGGTGATGGTCGTCAGTTCCCAAAAAACAAACAGCAACAGAACGTTGTCGCTCGTGACAATGCCTAACATGGAAAGCATGAACAACGTCAGATAGACATGAAAGGAAACACGCGCTGGATGGCTGCGCATGTATGCAAGCGAATAGACTTGTATCAGTGCACCGATCCCACAGATCAAACACACAAATAGGAATGACAAACCATCAAGACGAAAACTTAAATTGACATCAAGACCTGGAACCCAGCTGCCCTGCCAACTCACGCCTTCGGGGCGATACCAACTCATAACAACGAGCAAGATGAAGATCGGCATCAAAGGAAATAGCATCAAAAGCGGGTTATGCTTTTTTGATGGGTGAACCTGATTTCTACCGTTAACGTTATTCAATGTCGCCATCCATACTTTAAATGTGTTCGACACAATCAAGTTGCTTGACTACTCACGACATCAAAGCTTTATCGATCTCTAAAAATTCAAACCGGTTGAGGATAGAATGCAGTCCGAGCAATTCAGGTGAACGGACTGGATGGAACTAAGCGGTGAACAAAACTCATGAACATCAAGCTACGATTGTCTACTTCAAAAATAGACTTAGATTGCTATTAATTCGAACTACTTAGTATCGGGAACAACGTAACTACGCGTATCGCTGAATGGATTTGTTTGGTTTAACGTTGCGGTATAGTCGTCCTGCGGTATGTTGAGCGGATCATAACAACAATCTCCGATATCATTTCTCGGACATACAAAAATGTGCGCACGTTCAACCATCTCGGTTTGGCAGATGGGACAAAAAGCTTTCATATCATCCTCCTTTAAGCACTTAAAGCTTCGTGGTAACAACGTAGACGTTAGCAATTCTCCTTGATGTTTTAATGAATATTGAGTTACTTAATCGGTGAAACAAATCCTTCCGGTTTCATCGCAACTAACGAGCAACTGATGGATTGCAGAATATTTTCTGCGGTATTACCAATGACGAACCCAGATATGCCGGTACGAGCAAGCGTGCCCATAACAAGCACATCAATTTCTAGCTCATCAACACAGTCAGGAATCTGGTTATCCGGTTTGCCGTGAAGAAGGTGAAGCACCATTTCGCCAGAAATGCCAGACTCTTCAATGAGACTTTGCAATGCTTGCTTATGCTTCAGTTTGGCGTGGGAAACTTCATTCTCCAGTTCGGTCTCATCGACTTGTATCCAAGCATTATCGTCTAAATAGTTCTCCAAGTAGTATTCCCAGCAAGAAATAATATGGAGCCGACTGTCACACGTGTCAGCGATCGAACGGGACAGCGCTAATAATCGTATTGACATAGCGTGTTGCTCGTCACTGGTCCTCATTGGATCAATCGCCACCGCAATACGTCGTTTGTTTCTCGGCTTATTGATTGGTCGATGTAACCAAACCGCACACGGACATTTTCGCAATAGCGTCATATCAAGAGCTTTAAAACCTTCTGACCCTTCATCAATAGGTTCAGCCTCTTTGATGATCAAATCATGCTCATGAGCAATGGCTTCTTGAATAATACAAACAGCGGGTTGCACGCTGCTTTTAACAGAAAGAGGAAACGGCACTTGCTCTTTAGCGGCACCATATTCGATGCGCAAGGCTTCTACCCTTGCCAGTAAAGAGTCATACAGAGACTGCTCATACCTTTGCTGATATTGAACCAAGTGGCTCGGAAAGTCGGGACAAGCAATAAGACCAGACACTTGAACGTGATCATTGGATGCGATTCTAATAGCTTGCCCTAGCGCGTCACTATGCCCAGGAAGTCCTTGGGTCGCAAAAAGTATGTTCTCAAACCTTTTCATATACGCCTCCTTGGTTGATTAAATCTTAACCAATGGGTGCTTTTTTTCTAGTTAACGATTGTAACGACGAGTAAATATAAACATCCATTCCATCGTTGAGCCTAGTACAGGCTTGTTTTCCATGTGTTACGTTTTTTAGAAGAAAGAACATACTTGGATGTCTTAACCAGAAAAGCGCGGCTCAATACCTTTATGAACACAATGATCACTATACAATCATTCCTATGCCAAGTAACATGTGTCGCAGTAACTATTTCGGTAAATTTATTGCGACCGCCGAATGCCTTCTTACGTTCGCTCTCTTGTTAGGAAAGAATGGTAAAGAGGCTTGGGGAAAGAAAATAAATTTATTAAAAACAATCAGATAGAAAATCAAGATGTTTCAAGATAACCCGCTATTAGCCCAACTTAAGCAGCAAATCCAAGAAAACCTTCCTAAAAAAGAAGGGTCAATCAAAGCAACAGATAAAGGCTTTGGTTTCCTTGAAGTGGACAGCAAAACCAGTTTCTTCATTCCACCTGCGTACATGAAAAAGTGCATTCATGGCGATAAAGTAGTCGCCATTATTCGTACAGAGAATGAACGTGAAGTTGCAGAGCCACAAGAGCTGCTAGAACAGTCACTTACTCGCTTTATTGGCCGTGTAAAAATGTTCAAAGGTAAGCTGAATGTTGTTCCTGACCACCCTCAACTGAAAAAGTTGTCGCTAAAAGCAAAACTAAAGAAAGGCCAAAAGCCAGATAACTTCAATGAAGGTGATTGGGTTGTCGGCCATCTTATTCGCCACCCTCTTAAAGGTGACAACTCTTTCTTCGTAGAAATCTCTGAAAAAATCACGGATGCTGACGATAAGATCGCACCATGGTGGGTAACCTTGGCACAAAACGATCTTCCAAACTCTGAGCCTGCTGGTATTGAGAACTGGGAGTTAAAAGACGACGCGGAATTAGACCGCGTTGATTTAACTCACGTTCCATTCGTAACTATCGATGGCGAGTCCACCAAAGATATGGACGATGCGCTGCATGCGAAGAAAACAGAATCTGGCGATTTTGAACTGACCATCGCGATTGCCGATCCTACCGCATACATTACGCCAGAAGATGAAATGGACAAAGTCGCTCGTGAGCGTGGCTACACGATCTACTTGCCAGGGCGCAACATCCCAATGCTGCCTCGCGATCTTGCTGATGACCTATGTTCTCTTATTGAAGGTGAAACTCGCCCTGCCCTTTGCTGTACCGTAAGCGTAAGTAAAGATGGTGTGATTGGTGATAACATCAACTTCTTTGCTGCGAACATTAAGTCTCACGCTCGTCTTGCTTATGACCACGTATCAGACTGGATCGAAAATGGCAGCTCTGATAAATGGCAGCCATCGGAAGATATCGCAACTATCGTACGTGACCTGTACGACTTCTCCGTTGCTCGTGCCGACTGGCGTGAAAAGAACGCGGTTGTATTCCCGGACCGTCCGGACTACCGTTTCGAACTTAGCGAAGACAATGACGTTATTGCCATTCATGCAGACATGCGTCGCAGTGCAAACCGTCTTGTAGAAGAGTCGATGATCACAGCGAATATCTGTGCTGGCCGCACGCTTCGCGATAAGTTTGAAACTGGCGTGTTCAACACTCACTCTGGTCTCAAAGCAGAGAAGATTGAAGAAGTTGTACAATTAGTTGACCCAGAAGGTACACATGGCTTCACAGCGGACACTATCGCGACACTGGAAGGCTTTGCAGCATTACGTCGTTGGTTGTCTACTCAGGAAACTTCATACTTGGATAACCGCATCCGCAAGTTCCAGGCGTACAGTGAAGTCGGCAATCAGCCACTTCCTCACTACGCGATGGGCCTAGATATTTACGCGACTTGGACATCTCCAATTCGTAAATACGGCGATATGATCAACCACCGTATGCTAAAAGCGGTGATTCTTGACAAAGAACCTGTTCAAAAGCCTGATGATCAAGTCGGTGAAGAACTGGCATTACACCGTAAGCACCACAAAATTGCGGAGCGTAATGTGTCTGACTGGCTTTACGCTCGTACTCTTGCTGAGGAGCCAAGCAAACAAACTCGCTACATCGGTGAAATTTTCGATATCAATCGTGCTGGTGCGCGTGTTCGCCTGCTTGAAAACGGCGCCGCGGCGTTTATTCCTGGCTCACTCATTGTTGACAATAAAGAACGCATTGAGTGCAACGGTGACAACGGTACTATCTCCATCGATAAAGAAGTGGTGTACAAGCTGGGCGATACGCTAGAAGTTGTCTTGGCAGATGTGAACCAGGAAAACCGCAGTTTAGTTGCTAAACCGACGCAAGTGTTCGCTGAGCCGCCAAAAGCACAGACGGAACAAACGGTTGAATAACACTGAATAAACCGAAACGAAAAAGGCGCTATCAAAGCGCCTTTTTTAATATTCAGCGGAAAAAATATTTAAAACACTACTCCCAGAAACACGCCTGAGGGTCGCTTTCTAGTTCACCCAGTAACACTTCAAGGGACTGGCTGTATGGCAGAGTTTCATAAGGTACCCATTTCAAGTCACCGGTTTGGTAACTCGGCACATAAAAACGCCAAAGTTGCGTTTGCACATCAAACAAAATTTTTGCTACTGGAGACGTATATTCACTGTGCTGTGAATCTAGCAGGAAATGTGCGCGATGAAGCTCCACACCATTTTCTACAGGTTCATACAAACACTTGCCCTGCTCTACGGGTAAATTCGCATTACGAGCAGAACAGAGTGAATGAACTAACTTGTATAAACGGCTGGTTGCCATTTGAGACACTGACATGAAAGATCTCCTGATAGGTAGTTCTTAGTATACACCTTACCCCAACGAAAAGAGGCACTCTAGCCCTTTTGTTTCTTCACGCGCGAGTGAGTAACATCTGATGTTCGCAAAAATAAAGCGCATTGAAAAGAAGGCATTTCCCTACTTCTGGACCGGTAAGTTCACAAAAGTGTAACCTCAACGAAATATCATGTGCGCTGCTTGATACCATTTTTTGGAGTTTAATATGTTACGTTTTACTGTGGCGACTCTGCTAGCCATGGCCATCGCTCTTCCTTCCGCTATGGCGAAAGAGGTGAATATCTCTGGCTCGACTTCCGTTGCTCGCGTTATGGATGTTCTTGCCGAGAAATATAATAAAACGCACCCTGATGACTACATCGCTGTCCAAGGCATTGGCTCGAGTGCGGGCATCACCATGGTGAACAAAGGTGTGGTTAAAATTGGGATGAGCTCCCGATACCTGACAGAAAGCGAAAAAGGAGAAGACTTAAACGTTATTCCAATCGCTTATGATGGTTTGGCAATCGTGGTAAACCGTGCAAACTCTATAGCAAACCTGTCTCAACAGCAGGTATTTGATATTTACAAAGGCAAAATTAAAAACTGGAAAGAAGTCGGTGGTGACGATCAACCAATCGCAGTTGTGACTCGTGAAGCATCTTCAGGCTCACGTTACAGTTTCGAAAGCCTAATGGGTCTTACCAAAATCGTAAACGACCGTTTAGTGTCTGATATCAGCCCTAATAATCTGGTAGTAAACAGCAACAGCATGGTGAAAACGATCGTAAACCATAACACGCGTGCAATTGGGTTTATTTCGGTAGGCTCGGTCGACCGCTCAGTGAAAGCTATCCAGTTTGAAGGTATTGAGCCAACCTCTGAAAACATCGCGAACCACAAATACACGTTGGCGCGACCTTTCTTAGTTCTATACAAAGTCGACGCACTGGACCAAGCAGGTAAAGATTTCGTGGCATTTTTGAAATCAGAAGAAGGCCAACAAGCCGTGGCTGAATACGGCTATACACCTGTGAAAAAGTTTGATCAATAGATAATCAATAAATAAAAAGAGAGCATTAATATGCTCTCTTTTTTTTGTTCTTTCTGTTGTTTAGAAATGCAGTTGAATAACAGAAACGACAACCGCTCCCGGACGACGGATCCCTTCAATTTCCACTTTGATTTCACGCTCAATCTCAAGGCCTTTCTTAATTGGCGTTACTTTGGTCAGTGTACTTACAGCACGAACGTTGTTACCCGCTTTTACCGGATAAGGGAAACGAACCTGGTTCAGACCAAGATTGACAACTAACTTCGCTGTTGGGAACAATGGCTTGTCTGGATCAACCGAGTCTGTCAGCTTTGGTAGCAACGCCAAAGTCAGGAACCCATGGGCAATAGTCGTCTTAAACGGTGACTCTGCAGATGCACGCTCAGGATCAGTATGAATCCACTGCATATCTTCAGTGACTGCACCGAACTGATTAATGCGCTCTTGAGACACATGTACCCAATCACCAACGTGAATGACTTCACCGACTTTCTCACTGAGCTCTTGGTATAACTTTTGAGCTTCCGGTGCCATGACGATTGGTTCAGGTTGAGGCGCAACTTCTTCGTTAATCGCCGGCTGCTGGTGATCGCGCACTTTCGAGAATAAGAAACTGTGCTGGGCTCTATCCAAAAAGTCACTCCAATAATCGCGTAGCGTTGGAGACATCCAATTCATAAACTCGGATTGATGTGCAGAAATCGCATCAACTTTGTCTTTAAATAGATTTGTGACCTTCATAAACACCCTTAGAAATTTAAGCTCAACTGGCTATACCAGTTAATTTTGAATTAGTTCACAAACTGATGCAAACACTTTCGGGCGAACACATGTATACTCAAAGGTGATTATTTCTTTATTTTCATAAAGATAGCAATAAAACACCATTTTATTGAAAAGTAGTGAGATAAAGTAAAAACTCTATAAAATGCCCTATTTTAATAGATATTTCTTTATCAGGACCTATCACAGCATAGACCTATGATTACAAAACAACCAAACAGTTCTTTTTCGTTAGTTCAAGGCTTTACAAGTTTTGTTACTCTCACTATCATACGCCCCACAACGGAGAGATGGCTGAGTGGTTGAAAGCACCGGTCTTGAAAACCGGCATACGTTAATAGCGTATCTAGGGTTCAAATCCCTATCTCTCCGCCACATTTAAACCGCTGATTTATCAGCGGTTTTTTCGTTTCAGGGCACCTAGGTTGGCTACAGTGAGTCAATTAGGTGAGTCAATGTATCTATTCAAAAACCGCTACTCTGTTTACTTTGTCAGACTTTGTACCCCAAAGACCTTAGTCAAACTCGGCTATCCATTCGATTTTAAGTTCAGCCTCAAGACCAAAATTCGCGCCATTGCGATTAGGCGAAGCCAACCAATCATCATAAAAGTTCTTGAGTCCCTAGATAAGGTTGATCCAGATAGGGATTGCCACAAGAAAGTGCGCTCAGAGATTGTTTCCACCGTTAATGCCTTGCGAGCTTCGTTTACTGATGAGGGAACGCACTACTCTCCCTCGATTTTTCAAAGTGGAACTAGCGAACCAAAAGCGATAAGAAATAACTTTGCCCAAGGCTACAAGTGGCAGCAGGACTTCATCGCCTCTAAACAACAACAGAGAATTACCAACCTTACGGTACATCAATTAAACCAAAGGACGCGCTACTTCCTTGATCATCTAAAAAAGAAAAAACTAAGCATTATGAAAGCCTCCTCTTCAGACTTAATGGCGTTTGCTGACCACTTACATATGTGGAGAAAGAGCTCAAAAACAAAGAAGGATTATTGGAGTGCAGCAAAGCAATTCGTTAAATGGTTACACCTCAAACAACACTTAAAAACGAACCCATTTGAAGGAATGTCAATGACATTTAAGTCAGAAAAATACGCTTCAGACCAAAGAGAACGATGGTCAAATGAGGAGGTAAAAACCCTACTCGCCTCTAACCTATTTAAAGCATCATCTTGCTCTCTTCAGTGGACAACACTGTTACTTATTTACATGGGGCTGCGGCCAACTGAAGCCTGTCAACTCACTGTTAACGACATTAAAACTGAGAAGGGGATGTTCGTTCTCAACATAACCGATAAAGGTGAGGCTCAGAAACTCAAAAATCAGCACTCGTTGCGCACTATCCCTATTCCTACCGTTCTGATCAAAAAGGGGTTTATCGACTATGTACGTCATCGCCGCCAGGTTAATAAGCTCTATCTATTTGATTGGAAACCAAGAGGGAACGATTGTGATTGGACCAAGCAATACCGAACTCAATTTGGGAAAATCCAAACGTCAATCAACATGAAACCCAATGACCGTCCAACAGCCTATGGCTTTAGACACACCTTTATCGACTGCTTGAAACAAACGGGGGTTGAAGAATACCAAGTTGCCGAAGTGGTCGGTCATGCTAACCCCAACATGACCTATGGCCGTTATGGAAAAAAGCTGACACTCGTCGCTTTAATAGCGGTGGTAGAAATGTTCAGCATAGATGATGACCAGCAAGCACTTTAAACCTGGCGACTATCTTGTGTTTTTTTTTTGGCTAAACACGTTTTTGCAAAGCCTGAATAGGGCTTACCCCTCCAAAGCAACAGCGCGGTGTTGTTGCAAAAGGAGTGAATATGTCGATCCTCAGAGACGCGCTTAGTAAGTACCAGCCCCTGATTACAAGCTACATCAATAACACATACGCAAAATCCACAGCAGCTGGCTATCGCTCTTGCTTAAAAGCTATTTGCGAAGATATTAGTGAGAACTACAAGTTTGAAGAAATGGTGTACAGCGACCTTGTCGAGCTCATCACAAACTGGCAAGAGCAATACACAAATAAAACCATTTCTAATCGCCTGATAGTATTAAGGAAGCTACTAGAAATGGCATATAACGATAACGTTTTTCAAAAAGACATGAGTAAAATGATCAAGGGGCTAAAAGCTGATACCCAATTAGAAGAGCAAAAACCATTTTCCAAAACCGACTTTGACAAAATGGAGAGCACGTCAACAACGCAACCTTCTGGTAAAAACCTTGCGTTGTTAGGCAAAGAAACAGGCTTGAGGATCCAAGAATTAATTGGCCTCTGTTGGAGTGATATAAACTTCAAAGAGCGAACTCTTTCTGTGTGTCGAGTCTGTACTCTTAAAGAATTTAAGCGACCTAAAACTAAACAGTCATTTCGAATAATTCCTCTGACCGATAAAGCGCTAGAGGTTTTGCATGCCCAGTTCTCTCTAACAGGAGCTAACGAATATATACAGATCATGATTCGAGATCATAGTAAGAAAGCTAGAACAACTCATGCTTTTACGCCCGTTTTCATTGATGACCTCACTGGTAAATATTTCACTGACAGTAAAGATTATGCCCAACGATTTTTCACGAAATTTCTTATCGCTGCTGGTTTAGAGCATCGTGGTCCCTCACAGTTGCGTCACTCATTCGCGTCCATTGCGATCAGTGCAGGTATTCCAGTTAAACTGATTTCTCAAATGATGGGGCACGCCGATTCATCCGTTACAGAGAGACATTACGCTCACTTGCTCCCAGAATGTCGTGAGAATATGCAAACTTTGCTCAATGAAGCATTGTCTTCAGCACAGCCAAAAAACTCTAAAGTGCAAAATGTTTCC